>CAYSVP010000001.1:0-3160 GCA_964434595.1 uncultured Gammaproteobacteria bacterium
TTCACCTAAAAATATCATAATCATAGTACCGGCTACCATACTACTTATTAAAGCTACTAGAGTTAAGGGTGAAGTAACAGAAATAATATTTTGGGATCTGAGAATACCATATATTCCAAAAGATTGGGCAATAGCTAAAGGAATAGTGGCAATTCGGGTATATTGATTAATTTTTGCCCGACCATACTCTCCTTCTTTTTGAAGTTCTTCAATTTTTGGAACAACCAAAGCTAAAAGTTGCATCATGACAGAAGCATTAATGTAGGGATTAAGACCAAGTGCAGCTATTGAAAAATTGGCTAATGTACCACCGGAAAAAATATCTAATAAAGATAAAATTTGGTTACCAGCAAAAAAACGACGGAGTAATACTAAATTAACTCCAGGAACCGGAATGTGTGCTATAAAACGAAAAAGAATCAAAATTCCTAGTGTAAAAACAATTTTTTTTCGAATCAGTGGATTCTTAAAACCTTCAATATAAACTGAAAGAGATTCAATTAAACGAGTCATCAATCTATCTTACCACCGACAGCTAATATTTTTTCTCGAGCACTGACTGACATTTTAACATCTTTAAAATTAAGAGCTTTGGTTAATTTGCCAGTGGCTAAAATTTTAGCCGAGGTGCAATGAAGAGATTTATTGTCGACAGTAGCACCATTTTTAAATAGTTTTTCCAGATTATCCAAAGTAAAAATGGTTTCATTTTTTTTGGCTAAGAGACGATGTTTACCTCTTAAAAAGGGCAAACGTTTAATCCAACCTTTTTTAATTTTGGTACCATCAAAAGTAATTTTTGTTTTACCACGTACTTTGTCACCTTTCGATCCACGACCAGTGGTGTGACCACCTTTTTTAGAACCAATACCTCGACCAACTCTTCTAGCTGATTTAGAAACTGTTTTATTCAGATTATTTAGAATTTCCATAATTATTTTTGTAAAAGAGTAAGAGCTTTGATAGTGGCCCAGACATTAATAGATTTAGTTTTAGAACCAACTATTTTACTAACAATATCTTTAATACCAGCTAATTCAACTACCGAACGAACAGGACCGCCGGCAATTAAACCACTTCCTTGTTTACCAGGGCGAAGAAGAACGATAGCACCTTTGAATTTATATTTAGTTTCGCCAATGATAGTGCCATTATTCATCTTAATTGTGATCATTGATTTACGACCACGATTAATAGCTTTTTGAATAGCGTCAGAAACACTTTTCGCCTTAGCATGACCAACACCAACACGTGATTTTTTATCACCAGTAACCACCAAAGCGGTGAAAGAAATTTGATTACCACCCTTGGTTTTTTTGGAAACACGTTTTATCTCGACAACTTTATCGGTAAACTCGGATTCAGGTTGATCCATTTTTCTGATTTGTTTATTTTCAAAATCTGACATTTTTATAATAATTTAAAAATTTAAAATTTCAAACCGCCTTGTCTGGCAGCATCAGCTAAAGCTTTAACTCGACCATGATATTTGTATTGACCACGGTCAAAACGAACATTAATCACTTTTTTTTCTAGAGCTAGTTTAGCCAAAGCCAACCCAAGAGCAACTGCTTTTTCAGTTCTAGTACCAGTCGCTTTGATAGTTTTAGTATTAGCTGAAACTATGGTTTTACCATGTTTATCGTCAATTATTTGAGCCCAAATATGGGAATTGCTTCGAAATATTGAGAGTCTGGGAATACCAATGTTCTTGGCTAGTTTAGCACGGACTCTTTTTTGACGTCTAATGGTTTGATTATGAATCATAGTTTTATGCTTTAGCGGTCTTACCGGCTTTTAACTTAATAAATTCATCAGCATAACGAATACCTTTACCTTTGTAAGGTTCTGGTTTACGAATTTTACGAATGTTACTGGCTAGTTGTCCGACTAATTCTTTGTCGGCACCAGAAATAGTTAATTTGGTATCTTCATCAATTGAACATTGAACACCTGAAGGAATATCAACGTTGACGGGATTAATATAACCGGCAGTAACTACTAATTGATTACCTTTTAGAGCAAATTTATATCCAGTACCGCGAATTTCCATTTGTTTTTTCCAAGGAGTGACTACTCCTTGAATCATATTGTTGATGTGAGCCCGGATAGTACCATGACAAGCCTTTACTTTTTTATCTTCTGATAGACGATTGACAGTTAAAATATTGTCATTAACTTCAACATTAATTTTCATTGGAATTGAACGAGATAAAGTGCCTAATGGACCGGTTACTTTAACGGTATTACTGGCAATTTCAACAGTAACGTTGGAAGGAATAGTGATAGGAGATTTACCAATGCGTGACATAGTTAGCAAATTTCGGCAATAATTTCGCCACCGATACCTTTTTTCTTGGCTTCACGTTGAGATATGACACCAGAAGAGGTAGAAATAATAATTAATGATTCTTTTGACTGACCCCATGGTAAGGAAGATGATTTTTCATACCATCGTCGACCGGGTTTGGAAAATATTTTAACCATAGAAACAGCAGGAGTGTCATTTTCGTAACTAAGGGTTAAAGTCAAATCGCGATTATCTGAAGAAACAGAAAAATCTTCAATATATTTATTTTTCTTTAGAACTTCAGCAATATTTTTACAGAGTCGGGAATTGGGAGCAGTCATTGTCTTATTTCCGGCCAAAGAACTATTTTTAAGTCTGATTAAAAAGTCGCAAACTAATGATTGAATCATAATGGTTACCAACTAGCCTTCTTAACTCCTGGCAAAACACCGGTATGAGCGAGTTTGCGGAAGCATTGGCGGCAAAGTCCAAATAAACGAATAAAACCGTGAGGACGGCCACAAATTTGGCATCGATTATGATACCTAACTTTGTACTTTAACTGTTTTTTTTCTCGAATTATTTTTGCAAGATTAGCCATAATTAGTTGGTTTTTTCAAAGGGAAAACCTAGGGCCGATAATAACATTTTTGACTCCTCTTTTGAAGTAGCAGATATATTAAGAGTAATCTGAACACTGCGAATCTTATTTACTTTATCAAGATTTATTTCAGGAAAATAGGTCTGATCTTTGATTACTAAGTTATAATTTCCAGCTTGATCAAAAGCTGAAAGAGACATACCTTTAAAATCACGAAGACGGGGTAAGACAAGATTGAATAGCTTTTGAATAAAATGATACATACGGTT
>CAYSVP010000001.1:3260-5977 GCA_964434595.1 uncultured Gammaproteobacteria bacterium
GGTAAAACTTGAATAATTTCACCTTCACGTCCTTTGTCTTTACCGATTAAAATTTTGACTTTATCACCTTTAATTAATTTCATATTAGTAGACCTCCTTGGCCATAGAAGCAATTTTATTGAAGCCTAAGTCTTTAATTTCACGGGCAATTGGTCCAAATATACGTGTACCACGAGGATTGCCTTGAGAATCAATAATAACTCCAGCATTATCGGAAAAGCGAATATAAGAACCGTCAGCCCGAAGAATTTCTTTTCGAGTACGGACAATAATTACTTTTACTTTTTCTTTTTTCTTGACAATACCGGTTGGAGTAGCTTCTTTGACAATGGCTAAAACAGTATCACCAATGGTACCTTTTTTGTGAAAGCTACCTTTGTAGACATGCATAATCTGGAGTTTTTTAGCTCCACAATTATCAGCAGGAATAATAAAACTTCTAAGTTGCAACATAATTATAAGATGGCTGAGCCTTTTTTAATAATTTCAACAGTAGTAAATCTTTTAAGCTTACTTAAAGGACGAGTTTCTCGAACTTTAACAAAATCACCGACAACTGCTTTAAGGTTGTTCTCGGAATATATTTTTTTATTTTTCTTAACAATTTTTTTATATTTAGGATGACGAAAAGTATAGTCCATGGACACAACAATAGTGTTGGCCATTTTATCGGACACGACAATACCGGTAAATATTTTTCCGGATGTAGGGTTATTTTTAACTGTTTTAGGCATTTTTTTTGATAAGAGTCGAGATTAAGGCAATCTCGTAATTAATTTTTTTAAAAACTGAAGTGTCTTTTTGATTACCAGAAGAATGACGAGCTCTGGTTTCAACTAGTTTCTTTTTCAGATCATTCAAGAGGCTAGTTAACTCCTCTGTTGATTTTTGATGATAGGAAATTTTATCAGTTTTTTTCATAAAATCTAGGTTTAAATTCGACTAACAAATTTGGAAACAATGGGTAATTTAGCAGCAGCTAATTTTAAAGCCTCTTGGGCTTCATTTAAAGGAATACCAGAAACTTCAAACATAATACGTCCGGGTTTTACCACACAAACATAACCTTTGACATCACCTTTTCCAGCACCTAAAGGAGCGCCGGCACCTTTTTCAGTAAAAGGTTTATCGGGAAAAACACGAATCCACATTCGACCATTTCTTTTGGTAGCATGGGCAACAGCCCGACGAGCAGCTTCAATTTGATTGGAGGTTAACCAACCACATTCCATTGACTTGAGACCGAATTCACCAAAAGTAACAGTGTGTCCTTGAGACAAACCGCGCATTCGACCGCGAAAAGCTTTTCGATATTTAGTACGACTAGGTTGTAACATAAATTTAAGTTAAACAAAGATAAACTTTAACACCGATGTAACCTGAACGAGTCAGTGAAGGACATTCGGCATAATCAATTTTTGAACGGATTGTGGATAAAGGAACTTTACCCTGAGAAAATTTTTCCCGACGACTGATCTCGGCACCATTAATACGACCACCCAATTGGATTTTAATACCTTTAGCACCAGCTGTAATAGCTTTTTCCATAGCAGAAAGAACAACCCGACGATAGGGCATTCTTTTTGTAAGTTGAAAAGCAATCTTTTCGGCAATTAATTTGGCAGACAAGTCAGCCATCTTAAATTCTTCTACCTGAATGTCAATGTTTTGTTTACCAGATTCTTTGGAAAGAATTTTGAGAATTTCTTTTTTAAGAATTTCCAACTCTTTACCACCGCGACCAATGACTAAACCGGGTCGAGAAACAACTAAAGTTAATTTAATTTTTTTAACTGAACGATCAATTTTGATAGCTACAATCCCGGCCGAAGATAGTTTTTTTTGTATAAAATCACGGATTTTTTTGTCCTCTAAAAGATAGGTACTGTATTTCTTTTTTCCGGCATACCAAGAAGACTGCCACTCTGGGCTGTTCTTGACTGTTTCGAGTCTAAAACCGATTGGGTTAACTTTTTGTCCCATAAATTTAATCTGCTATTGTACCAGATAAAACGAGAGTTAGTCGACTATGTCTTTTCATAATGATACCGCGGGCAAACCTTGAACCGTGAGATTTATCCATACGTTTGATTTTTTGACCTTCATCAACACGGACATCAGCGAACTTAAGTGTTTCTGGTTTTAATTTGTAATTGTTTTTAGCGTTAGAAATAGCAATTTGAAGTGCTTTTGTTAAAAGACGAGCTCCGTTGGTATTGGTAAACTTAAGACGAGTTAAAGCTTCATTAGGGTTAAGCTTTTTAATATCATTGACCAATAAACGAAGTTTACGAGGAGAAACTTTGAGATTGGAATGAGAATGTTTAGCCAAAACGATAGAGGGTTTGACTTGAGGAGCAACAACTGCCACCTTTTTCTCGGAAATAGTTTTTTTAGTTTTAATTTGAGCCATAGATTAAGTTTTTTCAATAACCCTTTTAACAACACGTCCATGACCTTTGAAAGTTCTGGTCGAAGCAAATTCACCCAATGAGTGACCAACCATATCTTCGGTAATATAGACGTTTATGAATTTTCTACCATTGTGGACAGCAAAATTTCTGCCGACAAATTCGGGAGCAATCTGGCTGTTGCGAGCATAAGTAGTAATGACATCGGATCCACCTTTAGCTAGTTTTTTGACTATATTAGCATCAATATATGGTCCTTTTTTTGAGCTGCGTGACATGTTATTTCTTGCGACGTTGAATAATTAA
>CAYSVP010000001.1:6077-25251 GCA_964434595.1 uncultured Gammaproteobacteria bacterium
TCCAACTGGAATATTTTTTAAGCAAAGACGATTACCGTCTTTAATAGGAGCGGTATCATTGCAAACAACAATATCACCGACTTTAAGAGCTGAAGAAGCTAAAATGAAACTTTTAGCGCCATCTTCATAAACCAGAAGGGCAATATCGGCAGTACGACCAGGATCATATTCAATAGAAGCGACTTTAGCTTTGATACCAAGCTTATCACGATGCCAATCGATTGAACGAAGAAAACGTTTTTGTTCTCCACCACGATGTCGGATGGAAACATGGCCTTGAGAATCACGACCACTGGTTTTCCTTTTAATAGTTAATAAAGATTTAATTTTTATCATAGTTATTTTGCAATATTGAGAAGTTCAATTTTTTGATCTTTTCCCAAAGTTATAATAGCTTTTTTACGATCAGATTTTTTAATCGGAGTTCGTTTTTTCCAATCAGTCTTCATTTTACCTTTGAGATTGGAAGTGTTAACCGATAATGGCTTGACACCAAAAACTGATTGAAAAGCGCTGGCAATTTGATTTTTATTAGCGGCGACATTAACCCAAAAAGAATAGATGCCTTTTTCCTGATTTATCAGTGATTTCTCCGTGACAACAGGAGCAATAATAATTTGTTCTGGATTAATTAACATAGTTATTTATTAAGTTTTTCAACTGCTTTTTGACTAATTATCAAAAAGTTTTGGTTCGAGAGATTATAAAGGTTAATTGAACTTAAAGAAAGTGGGTTAATGTTGGGAATATTATTAAAAGCTCTTTTAACATTTAGTTGACTTGATTTGGTAATAACAGCGATTTTTTTACTCTTAGATAAAACTTCATTAACTTTTTTGAGCTTTTTAATAAAGGTTGAACCTTCTTTAGTTTTGGGGACTAAAGGTTTAAATTGATCAATAATGATAATTGATTTATTTTGAGCGAATTTTGAAAGAATTGCATTAAAAGCCAATTTTTTAACTTTTTTATTGAGTTTTAGTTTATAGTTTTGATTACCTTGAGGACCATGAGCCGAACCGCCGCCGACAAAAATTCCAACTTTAGAGGTACTGTGACGAGCACGACCAGTACCTTTTTGAGCCCACATTTTTTTGGTAGTGCCAGCAACTTCGCCACGATCTTTTACTTTGGAATGAGCAGTTCGGGAATTTGATTGGAATATGCGGATAGAATTAGAGATTAATTCATCTTTGTTTTTAATATCAAAAACCTTAGTAGAAAGAGTCATTTCACCGACATTTTCCCCTTGAAGATTAAAAATAGGTGCCTTCATAATTTTATTGTTTGTTAATAACAACCCAAGAGTTAATAACTCCAGGAATAGAACCGGTAATTAAAATTTGTTTTTTTTCTGAATCAATAGCATAAATTTTTAGACCGGAAATGGTTTTTGTTTTATTACCGTAATGACCAGGCATTTTTTTACCTTTTAAAACTTTACCGGGGGTTTGAGCACCAATAGCACCAGGAGCCCGGACACGATCTGATTGACCACCAGAAACAGGTTGACGTTGAAAACCATAACGTTTAATGACGCCTGCAAAACCACGTCCTTTAGAAGTTCCAGTAACAGAAATGTTGTCGCCAACTGCAAAGACTGATGAAATGTCAATCTGATCACCAATACTGGGAATAGTTTCTGTAGTTAAGGAAAATTCTTTAAATGATTTTGGTGAAATATCTAATTTAAGTTTTTTAAGTTTAGAACTAATAGCCTTATTTTGGGTCTTTTTGGTTCCGTAAGCAAATTGAACTGCCGAATAACCATCTTTCTCTGTATTTTTAATTTGAGTAACGGTTAAAGGATAGGTCGAACACTGAGTGACAGCAATTCTTTTACCCTCGGGGGTATAAACGTTGATCATGCGATCTTTTTTAACAATATATCCTGAGATCATAGTGGTTACATCTTAACTTCAATCTCAACACCAGATGGTAAATCCAAATGTTGCAAACTATCAACAGTTCGCAGGGAAGTATTGGAGATATCGATTAAACGTTTGTGAGTAAGAACTTGAAAATGCTCACGTGCATCTTTATCGGTGTGAGGACTGGATAAAACAGTAATGATTTTTCTTGAAGTAGGTAAAGGAATCGGGCCTTGGACGGTAGCACCGGCAGTAACAGCAGCTTCAACAATTTTATTTGCAGCCTGATCAATCAAGCGATGATCAAATGATTTTAGTCTAATTCTAATACGACTACCTTTGGCCATAATTTTAAATTTATAATTTTTAAATAATTTTTAATTTTTTTTAAAGAACTAAATTTTAATTGTTCTTTATTAAACCCCGGTGTAAGACACCGGGGCTACAAAAGCACAATTACTTTATAATTTCGACGATAGCACCAGCACCAACGGTAAGGCCACCTTCACGAATAGCGAAGCGGAAACCTTTCTCCATAGCGACGGGCTTGATTAATTTAATTGTAACTGTGGCATTATCACCTGGCATAACCATTTCCATACCCTCTGGAAGAGTGACATCGCCGGTAACATCAGTAGTTCTGATGAAAACCTGTGGACGATAACCGGAAAAGATTGGAGTGTGACGACCACCTTCTTCTTTTTTAAGTAAAAGAACTTCAGCTTTGAATTCGGTATGAGGAGTAATGGTACTGGGTTTTGATAAAACCTGTCCCCTTTCGATATCATCTTTTTCGATACCGCGAAGAAGAATACCAACATTATCACCGGCTTGGCCTTGATCGAGTTGTTTGTGGAACATTTCTACTCCAGTAACAACAGCTTTTCTGGTATCACGAAGTCCGACTAATTCGACTTCATCATTAATTTTGACAACGCCGCGTTCAATACGACCAGTAGCAACGGTACCGCGACCTTTAATTGAGAAAACATCCTCAATTGGCATTAAGAAAGGCTGATCAAGTTCACGTTTAGGCTCAGGGATATAATTATCGAGAGCTTCCATTAATTTTTTGACTGATTCAACACCATCAGCATCACCCTCGAGAGCTTTAAGAGCTGATCCACGAATAATTGGGATTTCATCACCGGGATATTGATATTTAGTTAAGAGATCACGAACTTCCATTTCAACGAGATCGAGGAATTCAGGATCAGTTACTAAATCTACTTTGTTAAGAAATACTACCAAAGCCGGAACATTAACTTGTTTGGCAAGTAAAACGTGTTCACGGGTTTGAGGCATTGGACCATCCGGAGCAGAAACAACCAAAATAGCACCATCCATTTGAGCAGCACCAGTGATCATGTTTTTAACATAATCGGCATGACCCGGACAATCTATGTGAGCATAATGTCTTTTCTCAGTTTCGTATTCAATATGAGAAATAGCAATGGTAACGATTTTAGATGAATCCCGAACAGTACCGCCTTTAGCGATATCAGCATAGGATTTGGAACTTCCTTGTAATTTTGAAATAGCGGCCGTTAAAGTGGTTTTACCATGATCAACGTGACCGATTGTACCAACATTAACATGTGGTTTTGTTCTTTGATAGGTAGTGCTAGCCATATTTTTTTAGTTTTTTTATATTTATAACAATTAAAGTATAGCGGAAAACGCTTTAAGATTGTATCAGCCTATTATTAGGTTTGCAAGAGATAAATCGATTAAAAAACAGATAATTTATCTTCTTTTTTTATGATCTATATTGTACTACTTTTTAAATTAATTAATAATTTAAAAAACTAATCGTATACTTTACTGCCTAAATCGAGTTAAACTGGTGAAATTAAATAAGCAGGTAAGGCAAGTAAAATGGGAAAAAGTTTAAAAAATCTTTTATTTACCAATCAATCGAATAAACAGATTCTGGCAAAAAATACTTTTTGGCTAGGGGCAATAGAAGTTGGATCAAAGCTTATACTCTTATTTACTACATTAACAATTGTTAGATATTTAGGACCAAAAGAGTTTGGGGCTTACAATTTTTCTCTGTCTTTTGCAGCGATAATCTCAGTTTTAAGTGATTTGGGCATTAATACCATTTTGACCAGAGATGTGGCTAAAAATAAACAACTAGCAGAAATTTTATTAGCCAATGCTTTGGGGATGAGACTGATAGGATCGGTGGTGGTAGTAATATTGACATTCATCGGTTACTTTTTTCTGGGGAAAAACCAACCATATTTCTTTTTAATTTTATTAGCCGTATTTTATACTCTGGCAATGATGATTCAAGGGGCGATATTAGCGGTGTTGGTTGCCTTTGAAAAAATGGAATATATTTTTGCCATTAGAATGGGTTATTATATTGGAATTTTAGCTTCGACAATGGCGGTAGTTGGAATGAAACTAAAATCAGTAAATATTCTTTTTAGTTACACTGTAGTGGCAATGTTAACGGCGATAATAGCTATTTATTGGTTAAAAAAATTAGGTATTAGAACCAGAATTGCTTTTAATTTAACTGAATGGCAACAGTTATGGACTGAATTGTGGCCAATGTTTGGGTTTATTACAGCAGGGACTATTTATACTAATTTGGATACCATGTTAATATCAAATTTTTTTGGTAATGAACAAGTAGGTATTTATCAGGCTGGTTACAAAATTCTGTACGCTTTTCAAAGTGTCAACATTATTAACTCAGCAACTTTCCCCCGTTTTTCTATATTAATCCAGGAAAATAGAAAAGAACAATTAAATCGATTATTAAAGTTATTGGTAATTGGCAGTGGCGGAATATTGGTGACAATGGCGATGGTAATTACCTGGCAAAGAGATTTTATTATTCAGTTGATATACGGTAAAGTTTACAATTCATCTGCCACAATTACTGCCATATTAATCTGGGGAGGAGTATTGAATTATTTCCGAATTATGTCTACAAATTTACTGGTAGCTAAGGGAAAACAAAGGCTAATGTTTAGAATTATGATTGCAGGTTTGTTGACCAATGCAATTTTAAATTTTGTAGTAATGCCCCGAGTTGGTTTTGAATTCTCGGCGACCAGTTTAGTTTTGTCGGAAGCAGTAATTTTAATAATGTCAGTTATTCTTTACCGCCGTTCAGCTTAGTGGTTAATTGAGTTTGGATATTACTCGGAACTGGATCATAATGGCTAGGTTCGATATAGAATGTACCGCGACCTTGAGTTAACGAGCGAATAACAGTGGCATAACCACGGACAGCATCAAGAGGAACTGTGGCATTAATGGTTGTAAAACCAAATGATTCAGTAGTACCACCAATTTGACCTCGACGAGAAGAAAGGTCACCAATTACGGTACCTAAAAATTCTGATGGGGTAGATACTTCCATTTTCATTATTGGTTCGAGAATAATTGGTCTGGCTGCCTGAAAGGCTTCCTTTATAGCATAAGATCCAGCCAGTTTGAAAGCGGCTTCAGATGAATCGACCTCATGATAGGTACCATCATAGACGGTGACTTTTATATCAGTGGCCGGATATCCGGCAATAATACCTTTAAGTAAAGTTTCCCGAACACCTTTTTCAATAGCAGGAATAAAGTTACTAGGAATGGCTCCACCTTTGACGGCATTGACAAATTCAACTCCTTCTCCACGATTTTTGGCTTCAACATGGATTTTACAATGACCATATTGACCATGACCACCGGATTGATGAATATATTTACCCTCACCATCGGCATTAACAGAAATAGTTTCCCGATAAGCTACTTGGGGGGCTCCGGTTTTAACCTTGACACCAAATTCGCGTCCTAGACGGTCGACAATAACTTCCAAATATAGTTCCCCCATCCCAGCAATAATAGTTTGTCCAGTTTCATGGTTAAAAGATACTTTAAAAGTTGGATCTTCTAAAGATAGACGATTAAGGGCTTGAGAGAGTTTTTCCTGATCATCGGTAGTTTCTGGCTCTATTGAAAGAGAAATAACTGGTTCAGGAAATTGAATTGGACTAAGAGAGATTGGTGAATTTTTATCACAAAGAGTGTCACCAGTATAAGAATCTTTTAGACCAATACAGGCAATGATTTCTCCGGCGTGACCTTCTTCAATACCTTCTCGTTTATCGGCGTGCATTAATAGTAAACGACCAATACGTTCGGTTTTTTGACGAGTAGCATTGTAAACCTCACTACCTGATTTCATAATTCCGGAATAAATTCGGACATAAGAGAGGGAACCTACATGAGGATCGCTTTGAACTTTAAAAAGAATAGCAGAAAGAGGTTCTGAAACTAGAGGTTTTCTGGTAATCAACTCATTGGTTACAACATCATAACCTTCAGTGGTAGTAATATCGAGAGGTGAAGGTAAATAATCTACAATAGCATCTAAAATAGGATGGATTCCTTTATTACGCCAAGCGGCACCACAAAAAACCGGAAAAAGACGACGATCAATTGTTGCCTGACGAAGGACTGCTTTCAGCTCACTAACAGTGATTTCTTCATCATTAAGAAATTTTTCCATTAAAGTTTCGTCTTCACCAGCAATTTTTTCAACCATTTGAGCCCGGGCAATTTTAACAGCATCAACATATTCAGGAGTGATATCTTTGGTTGTAAATTCCATACCTTCTTCGTCTTTATCATAAACAATCATTTTCTGATTCATTAGATCAATAACGCCGATAAAGTCGTGTTCTTCACCGATAGGTAAAACCATAGGGACGACAGGAGCATGAAGCTTAGCATTGATTGACTCAAGAGTACCTTTAAATGAAGCACCGACTTTGTCCATTTTATTAACAAAAGCGATTCGGGGTACTTTGTACTTATCAGCCTGACGCCAGACAGTTTCAGATTGGGCCTGAACACCAGCATTACCATCAAAAATCATAATAGCACCATCCAAAACACGAAGAGAACGTTCCACTTCAGCGGTAAAATCAACGTGACCCGGAGTATCAATTATATTGACACGATGATCATGCCAAAAGGTGGTAACACAGGCAGACTGGATAGTGATGCCTCTTTCTCTTTCCTGAACCATTGAATCGGTAGTAGTAGTACCTTCGTCAACAGAACCAATTTTGTGAATATTTCCGGTGTAAAAAAGCAAACGTTCAGTAGTAGTGGTTTTTCCACCATCAATGTGGGCAATAATACCGATGTTACGGACTTTATCCATAGAAACATTCCGGTCTTTAGTAATTTTAATAGCGTCGGCCATACATTAAAAATTTTTTAATCCTTCAAATTTAAAAGGTTAAATATAAATAATAAATTAAAAACGGGCAGAATTCACCCGCTTTTGTGTGGATTTATGATAACACGAAAATTGAAAAAACTGTAAAGATTAAAATCTGAAAACAAAAAAAATAA
Organism: uncultured Gammaproteobacteria bacterium; assembly: GCA_964434595.1. Classification (GTDB taxonomy): domain Bacteria; phylum Patescibacteriota; class Microgenomatia; order UBA12405; family UBA12405; genus CAYSVP01. The sequence continues at coordinate 13,328 of CAYSVP010000001.1, forward strand.
AGACCAATTATAATAAGGAATGGAAAAAAAGAAAAAAATTACCGTAGTCGGAGCCGGGTTGACCGGATTAGTGGCCGGATATAAATTGAGTCAAAAAGGTTACTGGGTAACCGTTGTTGAAAAAAATAATGAAATTGGTGGTTTGATGGGAGGATTTAGATTGGAAAATACTTCGATAGAGAAAACCTATCATCATATATTTAAAACAGATAAATATTTTATTGATTTAATTAAAGAATTAGGTTTAGCTGAGAAACTACATTGGTATCCGGAAAAAACAGCCTTGTATTATGAAAATAAAATGTACCCATTTTTAGGACCAATTGACTTGTTAAGATTTAGACCACTCGATTTTATATCGAAAATTAGATTGGGTTTAGTCAAAATTTGGCTAGAAAAGGATAATAATTGGGAAAAATACAAGACAATATCAGCAGTTGAATGGATGAAAAAATATTGTGGAGATAAAGGATTCAAGGTTATCTGGGAACCATTGTTAAAGGGTAAATTTCATCGTTTCTATGATAAAGTTTCGATGGCCTGGATGTGGGCTAGAATTCATACCCGAGCGAATTCAGATGGATTTTTGGGTTATATGGATGGAGGATTTCAGCAAGTGGCGGACAAACTAGTAGAAGAAATAAAGAAAAATGGCGGACAAATAAGACTGAATTGCGAATTTAATCTCCCTAAATCCCTCTTTGACAAGAGGGACTTTGAAAAAGTTATTTATACTGGACCATCAAAAGAAATTAATTATTTGGGGGCAGTGACAGTTGTTTTTACTAGTAAGCAAAGCTTATCTCCTTATTATTGGCATAATATTAATGATGATAAATCCCCCTTTTTGGCATTTATCCAACATACTAATCTGGTAAATAAAAAACAGTACGGTAATAAAAATGTTTATTACATGGGTACTTATCTACCACTGGATCATAAATATTATAAAGATAATGAAAGTGTAATCAAAAAAGATTTTTTTGATTATTTAAAACATATTTTTCCAAAGTTTAATAAAAAAATGGTTGATAAAGTGTGGGTTTATAAATTTAGTAATGCCCAACATATAGTAGATACAAAATATAAAGTTCCCAAATTAATAAATAAAAATAATTATTACCTAGCTAATTTTGCCAGAATATTTCCGGAAGATCGGGGAATTAATTTTGCGGTTAGAGAGGGTAATAAAATTGCAGAAAGAATAATCAGACGGACTAACTAGTCATTCAACTGCCTTTTTATCTCCTGAAGACCATCGGTTAAAGTTTTAGGAATATAATTGAATTCTGAAATAAATTTCTGATTTGATAAAGCTCCATTAAGAGCATAAGGCCGAACATTCGGTGTTTTAAGATATTCAACCAAAGAGGTGGCTATTACTTGATTTTGATTAAATCCAAAAACTTTGGCAATTTGCTGAGCCATATTAAATGGAGACTGATAAGATGAACCAACTAGATGATAAATACCCTGAGGTTTCTTGTCGATAATTTTGGATATACCATTGGCAATATCATCAATAAAAGTGGGAGTGGTAATCTGGTCTGCAAACATCGAAACAGTTTCGTTATTTTGAAATTTAGTAATTATTTTTCTGGCGGAATCAGTTTTAGTAACAAAAGAACTGCGATATGGTAGAGCAATACGAATAATTGAGGAATTAACTTGACCATCTAGAATAACTTTTTCGGCTTCATACTTGGTTTGACCATACCAATCGAGAGGATTAGGAATATCGTCTTCGGTATAAACAGTGTCTTTTTTACCATCGAAAACAAAATCAGTGGAAATATGAATCAGATATTTACCATATTTACGGCATAGATTAGCAATATTTTGAGTACCAACAACATTAATTTGGTAACAGGAACCAGATTTGTCACCTTTTTGATTCCAGGCAGCCCCGGTGTCTGTAAAAGCAGCTAAGTGAATGACGATATCGCTAGGACTGTTATGAAAAACATCTTCCATGGTCTCGGTTTTTAGAATATTGTAACCACTTTCCAAAGAAAGATCGGTAAACTGATATTGAGGATTTAATTCGACAATTCGAGAACCGACTAAACCAGAGAGGCCAGTACCAATAATCTGCATAATTTATTTAATTATTAAAATATGGGATTTTGTTTATATTTTTCAAAAGTCGGAAGAATTTTATCTTTATCAGAAAGAATCGGTTCAATGTTTAGAGGCCAAATAACACCTAAGTTAGGATCATTCCAAATAATTCCACCTTCAGATGGTTTATCATAATAATTATCGCATTTGTAAGAAAAGACGACATTTGGGGTTAAAGTCATAAAACCATGGGCAAAACCACGAGGAATAAAAAGCATATTGTTTTTTTCGGCGGAAAGTTCATACCCCTCCCACAAGCCAAAACTTGGTGAATCATGGCGTAAATCAATAGCAACATCAAAAATTTTTCCTTGGATGACACGAACTAATTTAGCTTGAGATGAATCACCCTTTTGATAATGAAGACCGCGAAGTGTACCAATCTGGGCAGAGAATGATTGATTATCCTGAACAAAATCGGCTTTAATTCCGGCTTCATCAAAAAGTTTTTTACTGTAGCTTTCAAAGAAATAGCCCCGATTATCGCCAAGAACTTGAGGCTCGATTAAAAAAAGATCTTTTATTTTTGATGAGGGAATTAAATTCATTTGTTTAAGTTTTTATAATCATTTAATTTTTTGTAGAAATTTTCTGCTTCAACTTTGGCAGTACGCCACCAGGATTGGTTTTGTTGATACCAAGTAATTGTTTTTTGTAGTCCTGATTCGAGAGTTTCTTTTGGCTCCCAACCAAGTTCGTTGTGAATTTTTTCCCAACTAACGGCATAGTTATCATGAGCAGGACGATCAGCCACAAATTCAATTTGATCCTCGGTTTTTCCCATTAAGTGGAGAGTTTTTTTGACAAGATCAATATTCTTGGAAGTTTCTTTGAGGCCACCAACACAATATGTCTCACCTAGTTGGCCTTTTTCAATAACTGTTTCTATGGCAGAACAATGATCGTCGACATAAAGCCAATCGCGAAAATTTTCACCTTTTCCGTAAATCGGAATTTTTTTACCGTCAATAATATTAGTTATCATCCGGGGAACCATTTTCTCTGGATGTTGAAAAGGACCGTAGTTATTAGAACAATTAGTTATGGTGACAGGCAATCCGAATGTTTTTCCAAATGATCGTACAAAATGGTCTGATGAAGCTTTAGAGGCTGAATAAGGAGAAGATGGATTGTAAGAAGTAGTTTCAGAAAACTCTTCGGATGAATTAAACTGAATGGAACCAAAAACCTCATCGGTTGAAATATGATGAAAGCGGACATTACCATGTTTTTTAGCTGCTGAAAGTAGAGTATAAGTACCTAAAACATTGGTTTTGACAAAAAGTAATGGATCATCGATAGAACGATCAACATGAGATTCGGCGGCAAAATGGACAATTAAATCACATCCAGGAACGATCTTATCTAGTAATTCGGAATCGAGAATATCTCCCTCTACAAAGGTGTAATTTTGATTAATATCGTCCAGATTTGAAGGATTAGCGGCATAAGTGATCTTGTCAAGATTTACAATCTGATCCTGAGAATGGTTTTTTAACCAAAAGCGAATAAAATTTGATCCAATAAAACCTAATCCCCCGGTGACGAGTATCTTCATAGTTTTTTATTCTGTATCAGTTGGAGTTAACTTTTTAGTTGGAGTAGCGGTACTACTTCCTAAATCAGTGCCAATATTAAAGACAACATCATAAGTGGATGTCTCTTTTAGATCGGCAGTAGCAGTAGCATCGAAGTAACCGGCGAGCTTGCTTTGGAAATAAGCTGAAGCAGAAGCGGTACTAGGTTTAGTATTAATGGTGTTTTCATTTTCTTTTTGAGAGCTGTTGCCGACAGTAACATTAGTAAAACCAAGATTAACAAGTTTTTCCTTGAGTGTGGCGGCTTGACCGTTAATATCGGTAGAGTTCAAAACTTGAATTTTAATTTTTTTACTAATATCAGCAACAGGAGCGACAGTAGGGGTAGGAATTTCAGTGGGGATAGTTTCTTCAATCACGGGACTAATTTGATTGCTTAAGGGTTCTTCGGTAACGTCATTATTACGATTAAGAACAAACCAAATAATAATTGAAGCGACAGCGGCAGTAACAACAAAAATTGCAATTAAAGGAAGGATATTTTTTTTATTTTCCATTTTTGGTTTTGAAATAGATGAACTAATATTATCTGGTTTGATTATAGCAGTCGGAGCGACAGATTGAGCAAAGACACCCAAAACTGGTAATGGTAAATTTGAAGGCCGATGAAGTTCGGTTGCGATTTGGGCTTCAGAATAGGGAGTTTTGTTAAGCTTTGTAGTGGAATTAATTTCTAATTCTTTGTTGGCAGGGAGATATATTTTGGAGGTTGGTGTGGAAAAATATAAATTTGAGTAGTTAATAATTTTTTGAATATCGAGGGCACTGTTTTTAACATTCGCGGTTAGAAAAACCGAATCTTTTCTGGCTAAAATTAAAGTGGATTCTATTTGATTTAGAGGATAGAGAAAAAAATATTCCTGGTCGAAAAAAGTATTGACTACTTTTACTATAGAAGCTGAAACCGAGACAAAGGAATAAGAATGAAGATTAAGCTGATCAAGATTTTCTTTGAGATGATTAATTTTCGACTGATCAAATATGCGTGATTGAATAATAGTTCTTTCTTCGGCTTCAGCCAAATTATAATCAATAGCATCGGGATTAATTTTAAAAGGAACGAAACTTTCAGCCAAACCAATAACTTCATTTTTATCAATAGAATCAATTTTAGAATCATAAAGAAAAGATTTAGTAAGTAGAATATCGTCAGGAATAAGAATAGTACATTGGGTAATCTGATTTTGAGCTAAGTAATTTCGGAGAGTAGAAATTTCCGACTCTGATAACTTAGTCCACAAATTTAAGTCAACTGAAAAAGTATTATTTTCTTTTTGATCACGATAGACAGCAACATTATCAAATTTAGGCCACAGAACGGTGACGGGTTTTTTGGAAAACAACATTAACATATAATAGCACAAAGTATCTCTTACTAAAGTAAATAGACAAACGTCACTATTTTGATAAAATTTTTACCACCGAAGATGTGCAAAAGCTTTATTGGCGTCAGCCATTCTTTCAACTTCCTGTCGTTTGTTAACCGATGAACCTTCGTTTTTAAGAGCAGATAAAAGTTCGGCAGCTAATTTTTCACCGAAAGAATGGAATTGTTTATTGCTTAGTTTACGAGCACTAGTGACTAACCAACGAATAGCTAAAGAAAGTTGACGATTGCCACGAACTGGGGTTGGTACTTGATAAACAGCACCACCAATTCGGCGAGGTCGAACTTCAATTTTAGGTTTAATATTCTCTAAAGCTTGTTCGAGAGTAATCATAATATCATCTGACTTGGATTCTTTTTTTAAAATCTCTAAAGCCTTGTAAACCTGATGGATTGAAGGATCCTTTTTACCATCTTTCATGGCATAATTGGCAATTTTAGCTACAACAACATTATTGTAAACACCATCTGGTTCAATGTTACGAATTTTTGATTGACCTTTTCTTGACATATTTTTTATAATTAAGCGGTTTTAGTAGTGGCACGCTTAGCTCCGTACTTACTACGAGATTGTAAACGACCAGCTACAGCACCGGCGTCATACTTTCCGCGAATAACATGATAACGAATTCCGGGTAGATCCCGAACACGACCGCCACGAATAGAGACTATTCCGTGTTCGGCCAAATTGTGACCAATACCAGGAATATAAGCAGTTACTGAAGTGTGGTTACTGAGTTTAATTTTGGCTACTTTTCTTAAAGCTGAGTGTGGCTTTTTAGGAGTCATGGTTTTAACAACAGTAACAACACCTTTTTTGAAAGGATTAAAAGTTTTAACGGTACGATTCTTAATACTATTAAAATTATCACGTAAAGCTCCGGCTTTAACTTTAAATGTTTTAACCGATCGACCTTTTTTAATTAATTGATTAGATGTTGGCATAATTAGATACTTTCTGTAAGTTGTTTGTGCCCTACAGGGATTAGACGTCCGATAATAACATTTTCCTTCAAACCGATCAAGTGATCGACTTCAGCCAGAAGTGAAGCTTCGGTTAAAACTGAAGTGGTTTGCTGGAAAGAACAGGCTGAAAGCCAAGATCCCACCGAAAGGGCGGTTTGAATAAGACCTAATAGAATTTTTTTACCTTTGGCTGGTTTACCGGCAGATGCTTTGATTTTTTCATTAGTATCAGAGTAGACTGCCCGAGTAACAATTTGACCGTAAAGGAAATTGGTGTCGCCGGGATCTTCAATTTTAATTTTATCGCTCATTTCTTTAACCATCACTTCAATATGCTTGTCGTGAATGCCAATACCTTGAGATTCATAAACAAATTGAATACTGTTGATAAGATATTTTTGAGCGGCTTCAAGACCTTTAATTTCCAAGATTTCACGAACATCGAGGAAACCCGAACACAATTGAGTGCCAGCAGCGACTAGATCGCCATCTTTAACCAAAAGGGTAATGTTACTGGGTAGAAGATAAGTGATAGTTTTGGAATTATTATCTTTATCTTTACCGGTTAATTTAACTTCGTAACCGTCGATATTTTCTTTTACTTTTATCTTACCGCCAATTTCAGCCAGAGGAGATGGTACTTTGGGGGTACGAATTTCAAATAATTCCTGAATACGGGGTAAACCTTGAGTTACGTCAACACCAAGAACTCCACCGGTATGTTTGGTACGAAGAGTAAGTTGAGTACCAGGTTCGCCAATAGATTGAGCGGCAACAACACCGACTGGAACACCAATGTTAACTAATTTTCTGGTTGAAAGATCCCAGCCATAACATTTTTGACAAAGACCATATTTTGATCGACAGGTTAAAGGTGAACGAACATCAACTGATTGAATTTCGGATGCTTCAATCTTGGTGACTAAATCGTTATCGATTAATAGGCCTTTGGTGGCTAAAACTTTTTTAGTCTTAGGATCAACGACATCATTAGCAAGTACTCGACCTAGAATACGACGACCAAAATAACGATCACGAGTCTTTTCATTTTTATCAATAGTAATAAATTTTTCAGTACCGCAATCATCAGAGCGAATAATAGCAGTATGAGCAGCATCGACTAAACGACGGGTTAAATATCCGGCATCAGCAGTTCTTAGAGCGGTGTCGGCTAAACCTTTACGGGTACCCCGAGCACCAGTGATGTATTCAAAAACTGATAGACCTTCACGGAAATTACTCTTGGTAGGAAGTGGTACAATTTTACCCATAGGATCAATCATTAATCCTCTCATACCAGAAAGTTGCTTAATCTGATCTTTTGAAGCACGTTTAATTCCGGCGGCAGAAACCATCCGAATTGGAGTATCTATATCTAAGGTAGCCCAAGTTTTTTCAGCAATATCTTCAGTAACTTCCATCCAAATACCTTGAGAAAGACGCTTCTTCTCTTCACTACTAATCAAACCTGTTTTGTAATTATCTTCAATTTCAGCAATTCGTTTATCGGCTGCAGCGATAATATCAGGTTTATTGGAAAGATAACCACAATCAGACATTGAAAGAGATATACCAGAAAGAGTAAAACCTTTGAAACCAATATCTTTAAGGTCATCGATCAGACGAACTGCGCGCATTCGGCCAATTTCTTCCATGGTACGAATAACTAAGTCGGAAACAGATTTTTTACCCGCCATAGCTTCATTAAGATAACCAAACTCCTTAGGAACAATTTCATTGAACCATAAACGTCCATAAGTGGTTTTAATAATTTGACCACAAAGACGAACTCCGATTAGTTCACGAAGACTAATTTTATCTGATTGATAGGCGAGAACAGCTTCTTCTTTGTCGGAAAAAATTGGAATATTAGTAAAGTCCTCTGTCTTTTCCTGATCAAGTTGATCTGACTTAATTGAAGTAATGTAGTAGCAACCAACAGCCATTTCCTGTGAGGGAATAGAGATTGGTAATCCATCTGATGGTTTTAATAAATTGTGTGACGGTAACATAAGTCTTTGAGCCTCTTTTAAAGACGCTTGAGACAACGGTAAATGAACACCCATCTGATCACCATCAAAATCAGCATTAAAACCAGCACAGACGCAGGGATGAAGTCTGATGGCTAATCCATCGGTTAATATAGGTTTAAATGCTTGGATCGATAATTTATGGAGGGTTGGAGCGCGATTTAAAAGAACATATGAACCTTTGGTAATTTTTTCCAAAATGTCATAGACTTCAGTAACCCGACGATCGATTAAATTTTTAGCACTTTTTATGTTGGCAGCGAGACCCGAATTAATTAATTCACGAAGTACAAATGGTCGATACATCTCAAGAGCTATCTCTTTGGGTAAACCAACCTGGTTAAGTTTGAGATCCGGACCGACGACAATGACAGAACGACCGGAGTAGTCAACTCTTTTACCAAGTAAATTTCTGCGGAAACGACCTTTTTTACCTCGAAGTAGATCTGATAAGGCACGAGGAGTCCTCTTTGAACTTTTACGTTTATTTTTAGAAGCTTTTTGAGCATCAATTAAAATATCAACTGATTCTTGGAGCATTCGTTTTTCATTACGTAAAATGATTTCTGGAGCACCAAGCTTTAAAAGTTTTTTCAAACGATTATTACGATTGATTAGACGACGATATAAATCATTCAAATCCGAAGTAGCGAATCGACCTCCAGTTAATTGAACCATAGGACGAAGATCGGGTGGAACAACCGGAACATTGGTTAAAATCATCCAGGAAGCATCAATATTATTTTCGATCATGCCATTGAGAATACGAATTTTGTACATGATTTTTTTCTTTTTAATCTTGCTACTAGTTTTTTCTAATTCTTTCTTAAGATTTTTAACAGTTTGAACTAAATCGATTTGTTTTAGTACATCGTAAATAGCTTCAGCTCCCATGCGACTTTGATAGAAAATATCAGCCTTAAATTGGGACAAATAGAAAGCTTCTTCGTCGGTTAATACTGATAAAAACTCAATCGAGCGAACTTTATCACTAAGAAAATTAATTAAACTTTCGATCCGATTTTTCTCTGAAGAGGCTTTGTTTTCTATTTTTTGAATTTCTTGTTTTAAACGAACATCTCGTTCTTGGGTGGCAATTAATAGTTGGTCTTTATTCTTAATTTTAGTTTCCAATTTTTTCTTTTCTTCTTTGGTTTCACTATTACGAATTTCGATTAATTTTTTGGTATCAATATCAATTTGTTCCAGACGACTTTTAGAATTGGAGACTAAATTATCTAGAGCTTGTTTACGTTTATCATTATCGACACTTACTACTAAATATTTAGAAAAGTAAACTACTGCTTCGAGATCTTTTTGAGTGACATCAAGAATAATACCGATAGGTGAGGGAGTATTGCGTAAATACCAAAGATGAGCTACAGGAGCGGCTAAGGTAATATGACCCATTCTTTCACGGCGAACTTTTGAGGTAGTAACTTCGACTCCGCATTTATCGCAGACAACGCCTTTAAAACGGATTTTTTTGTACTTTCCGCAGTAACATTCGTAATCACGGGATGGACCAAAAATCTTTTCGCAAAATAAACCATCTTTTTCTGGTCTCCAAGAACGATAATTAATAGTTTCCGGTTTTAAAACTTCACCATGAGACCAGGAAAGAATTTCCTCTGGAGAAGCTAGTTTAATTTGTAAACCAGAAAAATCAGTCATACTTTTAAATTTAAACATGTTAGTTTTCCTCCTTAGGAGATTCAACATTTGTAACCGGAGTTTCTTCTTCGGTAGTTTCTTCAGTTACTCCGAATGGAGAAATATCAATAGCTAAACCTGCTAATTCTTTGGTTAAAACTTTAAATGATTCGGGAATTGCTGGTTCGGGAATGACTTGACCTTTGATAATAGATTGAAAAGCGTGAGTACGACCTTCAATATCGTCGGATTTAATAGTCAACATCTCCTGAAGAGTGTGGGCGGCTCGATGAGCTTCTAAAGCCCAAACTTCCATTTCTCCTAAACGTTGGCCACCCATCCTGGCTTTACCACCAAGAGGTTGTTGAGTAACCAGAGAATATGGCCCAGTGGAACGAGCATGAATTTTGTCGTCAACCATGTGAACTAATTTCATTAAGTAACCAACACCAACAACTGATTTTTGATCATAAGCATCCCCAGTGCGACCATCATAGAGTTGAGTTTTACCAGAAGTATCGAGACCAGCAGCTTTTAGCTCGGCGGCAATTTCTTCTTCGCTGTATTTTTCAAAAACAGGAACGGCATACTTTTTACCAAGAGTTAAACCAGCATAACCAAGAGTAACTTCAAGAATTTGACCTAAGTTCATACGGGAAATAACCGAGATAGGATTAATGACTAAATCAACCGGAGTGCCATCGACTAAACGTGGCATATCATATTCGGGCATAATACGGCAAATAACACCTTTGTTTCCATGACGACCGGCGATTTTATCACCTTCCTGAATACGTCGAATTTGAGCCACATAAACTTTAACAACTTTATTAACACCAGGGTCGAGTTCATCGCCTTTTTCTTTATCGAGAACATCAACTTTAATAACAACTCCACCTTCACCATTACTAACACGGAGAGAGGTATCTTTAACTTCACGAGCTTTTTCGCCAAATATGGCACGTAATAATCTTTCTTCAGCGGTCAATTCTTTTTCGCCACGAGGTTCAACTTTACCAACGAGGATATCATTGGGACCGACAGTGGCTCCAATCATAACAATACCGTCTTCGGTAAGTTTAGCCAATTCTGTTTCAGAGACATTAGGAATATCTTTGGTTAACTCTTCGGAACCTAATTTGGTTTCAACGACATTAGCAGTATTTTCGTAAATTTGAATGTTAGTAAAAACATCTTGTTTTACTAAACGATCAGAGATCATGAACGAATCTTCGTAAGATAGACCATCAATAGAGGCGTAGGCCACTAAAAGATTGCGGCCGATAGCTAGTTCGCCTGCATCAGTAGATGGTCCATTAATAAGAACATCACCTTTTTTAACAACTTCACCAATCTCTACATTAACTTTTTGGTTATAACAAGTACCGTAAGGAGAAGTTCTTTCGAATTTTTCTAAATAGTAAGTTTCAGTTTTACCATCTGTACTAATTTCGCTGTGTTCAGAAGTTGCTTCGGAATCGGATTTGGTATCGAGAGTAACAACGATTTTTGAACCATCACAAAATGTAACTTTACCCGAATGATTGGCAATAATACTACGACTCATAGCAGTAGCTATAGCATTTTCTAGACCAGTGCCAATTATTGGGGATTCTGGAGAAACTAAAGGAACAGATTGAGTCTGAAAATGTGAGCCCATCAGAGCCCGGGTAGCATCGTCATGGTCAATAAAAGGAATAAGGGAAGCAGAAGTACCGACTATTTCACTGGGAACTAAATCAACATAATCAACTATTTCTATTGGTCCTTCAGCGTAATCACCTTGATAACGAATAGGTACCCATTTCTGTTCGATTTCATTTTTATCATTAATTTTAATTCCTAAGTGGGTTAAATGAAAATTATATTCATCATCGGCATCCAAAAAAACATGATCGTCGGAAATTATATATTTAGAACCTTTCTTTTCAACTTTTCGGAAAGGTGCCTCAATAAATCCATATTTATTAACTTGAGCATAGAGAGCTAAATAAGTTACCAAACCAATATTTGGACCTTCAGGTGAACGAACAGTACAAATACGACCATATTGACTGGAATGAACGTCACGGATTGAAAAGGCAGCACGTTCACGAGTTAAACCACCTACACCAACCACAGTCACACGACGAAGAAGATCAATTTCAGCCAAAGGATTGGTCTGATCTA
>CAYSVP010000001.1:25351-38314 GCA_964434595.1 uncultured Gammaproteobacteria bacterium
ACCACAGTCACACGACGAAGAAGATCAATTTCAGCCAAAGGATTGGTCTGATCTAGGATTGCCGAAAGTTGGTTACTGCGGAAGAAAGTATTAAGAGAAGAAATTAAAGGTTGAGGATTAATCATTTGACTGGGTGCGGGTTTTTCTTTTGTTGAAATCAAGCTCATTCTTTCTTTGACCATTCTTTCAAAACGGGCTAAGGCTGGACGGATAGCAACTTGAGAAACTATCTCACCACAACGACGAAGACGACGATTGGCTAAAGAATCAATGTCATCAATACGAGTAACTTCACCTTTTTGTAGTTGAATAAGGTATTTAACCGTGGCTATTAGATCCTCTTTTCGAATTACCCAATTTTCTTTATTATCGTCTTCGAATTTAAAACCAAATTTTTTATTAATTTTATAACGACCCACATTGCCTAGTTCATAGGTGCGAAGATCAAAAAATCTTTCGTTAAAAAATTTCTGAGCGTTTTCGAGAACAACCGGCTCACCGGGACGTAGTTTTCGATAGAATTCCAAAACAGCTTCTTCTGAATTTTTGGTAGTATCGGCAGATATAGTATTTTCAATATAGTTTGAAAATTCGGAAATTAATTGTTTGTCACCCATTTGACAAGCCGCTCGTAAAATAATTGTGGCTGGAAATTTCTTTTTACGATCTATACGAGCAAATACAACATCTTTTTTACCAATAAAGAATTCTAGCCAAGAACCACGGACTGGTCTGATTTCTGCATTGTAGAGATTTTTACCAGTAGCCGGATCGATTTCAGACGTAAAATAAACACCCGGAGAACGAACAAGTTGATTAATTACACCGCGTTCGATGCCATTAATAATGAAAGTCCCCTCCTCGGTCATGGTGGGAAGATTTAAAAAGAAAACATTCTCTTCACGGACATCGCCAGTTCTTTTGTTGGTAAGTTTGGCTTTTATACGAATTGGCAGAGTGTAGTTTAGACCTTTTTTCTTGGCAGTACTTGGAGAAATAGTGATAGGTTCGAAAGTAATATCGCCCAGTTCAAGTGACCAGTTATTGCCTGTGTAGTCAGAGATGGGAGAGATGGAGTGGATGGTTTCAGATAGTTCGGTTTTGAGAAGTTCCGACCAGGATTCTTTTTGAATTTTAATTAAATCAAGCTTAGGGATTTGAGGGTAATTTTTGCCCCAGGAGGTTCTTTTAGCGGAAGGCATCGATAAATTTAAAATATAAAAGGTGTTAGACGAGTTATGTACCAACCGCTCGCCGAATGGAGCAATTATATACTTACTTGTGGAGTAGGACAAGAAGATAATTTGGAATTATTTTTCAGAGTATTAATTAGAGATAAAAGTGATGGTAGAAATTATGTCGTTGTATTTTTGCAAAGCAATTTCGCTAGTGGGTACTTTAGGTTTTCGGGAACGGAGTTTAACTTCAAGAAAAGCGTCATTATTCTTAATAATTGTATCGACAAAAGCGTAATTTTCATCGACAGCACTGAATTGAACTGAATTGGTAATAGGACCAGGAATAGGGTCTGTGCAAGAAAGTTCTTTGGGACAAATATTTCGAACATTCATCCAAGTGGTAATATCTTCGGCACTTTTACTGGAATTAATCGTAATAATATAATCCTTGCTTAAACCATCATCAAATTCGACCTCGTAATAAGAAGGGCTATAGTGACAATTATTTGAACTAAATTTGTAGTTTTCCGGATACTTAATAGAAAAACCGAAACCTCCGTCAGTATTGGTACAAACTTGAGGATTGATGGAAATTGTAGGAACTACTTTTTTATGGTTATTAACCATAGATGTCTTTGGTATTTTCTGGAGAAAAAATGAAACTACTGAAAAAAATAGAACAAAAACTAATAGAGTTATTAAAATTTTATTTTTCATTACTTAGTCAATTTAAAAGTGGAGATTATTTGATTAACATCACCAACCATTTCATTGAAATCATCAGCTTCTTGTCCAGTAAATGTATTACTAAGAGAAAAACTAAGGACAAAAACTCTGTCATTGACAGTATCTTTTTTGATTAGCTCTCCGTGTGGCCCGGATTGTTCTTCAATCCATTCTTTTTCTGTATAAACATTGATAGCGAATAAAAATTCTTTAGGAGGGTTGGAAATATCTTTATAATAATTAAAAACAGTAGATTTGTTTTTTTCGACAATATAATATTTATTTAGCCAAGATGAAGGAAAAGTTAGACTGTAGTTATATTTTTCATTTTTGTATTGATTAGCTGAAATAGTGGCGGATTTAGTGGGAGTAAGTTTTATAGAGGGGGGGGTTTCGCAGGCAATTTCGGTGCAAGATATAGTTAAGTCTTCGGTACAGGTACAACTATTACAACCATCGGCAGCTTTAAAAGAATCACCAACTTTGTAACTTTGATCATTAAGATTACAGACTGAAGTTGTATCTGATGGAGTAATAGTAGGAACTGTGTTGATAGTTGAGGTTGGAGTAATATTGTTCGAGATATCATTATCTGAAAGAGATTTTTTAAAATAAAGATTGTAAAGAATTGTTATGGCAACACCGATAAAAATTACCAATGACAGATAAAAAATATATTTGAATAAATTACTAGTCGGAGGGGGTACTATTTCATTAGTCGGAGAGGAATCAGAAATTTCCGGAGACTGAGAAATATTTTCGGTTAATTCCAATGGATCTTTGGGAATATCTTCAATAGGTTGCGACTGATCTTGGAGAATATTTCCGATAGGTTGGGATGAATTATCATTTGGATTTTCTTCAACTGATTCCGAGGTAGTCTCTGAATTGTTTTTCTGATCTAAGTCTTTGGCATAACGGTCGAGTATATCCTGATATTGCTGAGATAAATTTTGGTTTTCTTGGTCGTTTTGATTAACGGGATCCATATTTATTAATATTAGGTGATAAAAACCTCGATGTCAAAGAAATATTTAATTATCTTTAATTGTAAACAAAGTTGCATATTGATTAATTACCATATATTATTTTTTTATGATGAAAAAATTATTCTGTTTCTTGATAATTTTTTGTTTATCAACTAGATTGGTAATGGCGGGTGGTTTTAATCTAAAATCGATTAGTGGTATTAATACTGATGGTCAACAAATTTCTCATTGGTGGTATTCGGGACTAAACCCAGTTTTTTACGGAGAGGCGTTACCAGGAAGTGAAGTAAATATTTCAGTTAATGACGTAAGTTCATCAACAACTGCAGATGGTTCTGGTAATTGGACTTACAATGTCGGAAGTTTATCGGCTGGTGATCATAAAATTATTTTAACCAGTAATGGTTCAACTATTAGTTTCACTTTAACTTTGGGGGCTGATAATGTTGATTGGAATGCTGTTGGCAAGGGAAATGTGGAAACTTTACCTACTGTGGGAATTGTTTTTCCAACATTAATCTTATCCGGAATGGGCGGGTTTTTGTTTTTAACGGCTAAAAGACTGGCGAAATAAAATTAACTTGGTAGAATTGGGGATGAAATTTTATATTAAAACTTTTGGTTGTGTTCAGAACACGGCTGACTCAGAAAGAATTAAAGCCTATTTTTGGGAAAAAGGTTACGAAGAAACAATTGACTGGAAAACTGCTGACATAGTGATAATTAATAGTTGTGTTGTCCGGGAATCTGCAGAGAACAGAGTTTATGGCTTGGCAAATAATATTAAAAAATTTAATAAAAATATAAAAATTATTTTAGCTGGTTGTCTGGTACCAGTTTCTAGAAGAAAAAAAATAAGAGATATTGATGAAATATTACCAATTGATAGAGTTGATTTTAAAGTTAATCCTTTAAGGGATAAAAATAAAGCGGCAATGATTCCGATTAGTACCGGTTGTAATAATTTTTGTTCGTACTGTATTGTTCCGTTTGCTAGAGGAAGAGAAATATCGAGAAGTATGGAAGAAATATTAAACGAAGCAGATAGAGCAATTGAAACCGGATTTGAAGAAGTAATACTGATTGGTCAAAATGTAAATTCTTATCAACCAAGTTTTCCTAAATTGTTGTCCGCCGTGGCTTCAAAAAATTTTAAAAAAATTTCTTTTGTCAGTAGCAATCCCTGGGATTTTACCGACGAATTGATCGAAACAATTGCCAAGTATTCCAATATCGATAGATTATTACATCTCCCCTTTCAGTCCGGTGATAATGAAATACTCAAAAAAATGAACAGAAACTATACTCAGGGAATGTATTTGGAATTGGTTGAAAAAATTAAATCAAAAGTTGAAGGAGTAAAATTTTCAACTGATATTATTGTTGGTTTTCCTGGTGAAGACGAAAAAGCTTTTCAGAATACTATTGATGTTTGTAAAAAAGTAAATTTTGATATTGCTTATGTGAATAAATACAGTCCAAGGAAAGGGACTGTATCAGCAAAATTGTATTCTAATGATATATCTCAAAAAGAAAAGAAAAGAAGATGGCAGATTCTAAATGATTTAGTAAATAAAAAGTAAATAATTATTTTAAGTATTTAGCAATATTGGCATTATGTTCTTCAAGAGTTTTTGCATAGTGCATCTTATTGTCGTTGCCGGTAATAAAAAAGAGATAATCCGATTCAATTGGATGATAGACGGCATACAGTGAATCAAATCCAGGGTTACAGATTGGAGCCGGAGGAAGACTCACAATATTGTAAGTGTTGTATTCTGATTGCAAATGAGTGTCTGAAGAATCAAGTGGTAACCAATAAGTTTGAGGGTGAGGTAATTTGGAATCCCGACCATATTGAGCTGTAGAGCATAATTCCAAAGCCATATTTATTTTTAAACGATTGTAAAAAATACCAGCAATCATTTGTTTGGATTCGAGGGTACGGGCTTCTCGCTCAATTAGGGAGGCCATAATTACAGCTTCCTTTTCGGAAAGACTGTTATTTTGAGCGGAGATTTTAGCTTCTGAAAACTTTTTATCAAAATTTTGCCTTATTAGGGACAATATTTGGTTAGGAGTATAGCTGACTGGAATAAGATAACTATCAGGAAAAAGATAACCCTCATTGATCTTGTCAAAATGAATTGGTAATTCTTCAATTCTTTGACCACCAATAATTTTTAACCAATAATCAGTACTTCCGCCGGTGGATAGTTTTTGAATAATTTCGGCTGTCGACATAGAGGAAGAAATTTGAAAAGTACCAGCTTGGAGATGTCCATTTAACCCCATTTTGTAGGACAAAAACATAAAAACAAACTGATTACGGATATAATTATTTTCCTGAAGACGAAGAGAAATAGATTTAAGACCGTCCCCTTGATTGATAACAAAGTTTTGAGAAGTTGAATTTGGTTTTACTGGTTGGGAATTGAAATAAATAAAAAAATAACCGCTTAAACCGATTACAATCAAACCTATTACCAGGATAAAAAAAACTTTTTTCATTATCAAAATCAAATTTCATCAAACAATGCCCGACGATAAGAATTTGCTTTGCGAATAAAGATACGTCCACATCGACAAGTTACAGTAGTATTGCCACGAACTTCTTTTTCTTTACCCTTATTCAGATCTTCACCACAACCAACACAACGGCCCTGAGATAATAACCAAGCTTGGATAGGAGCGATTAAGTTTTTGATCATTATCTGATTATAAACTAATTGCTCGTCGAAGAATAATAGCAGCTGAGATGGAATCAATGTTTTCCTTGTATTTCTTGCTATTTTTTTTATTTTTTTTAAAAATTGAATCGGCTTCAATAGTGCTAATTGCTTCTTCAACTGTTTCAATTGGAAGAATTATTTTTTCTTTTAGGATACTAATAAATTTTTTAGTTTTAATGGCAAAGTCCCCTTCTGACAATCCAACAAAAATTTGGTTTATAGAGTATTGACTAATGATTGATTTAAGTTTTGTGAAAGTTGAAGTGTCGTTATTGATTGCAGGTAGTGTAAAAATAAATCCATCCTGAGAATAGGCCAAACCGATTCTTTTACTGCCATAATCAATAGATAGACAATTCATATTTAATTATCGGTTATTCTAGCACGAACAACTAGACGACGGAGAGTGGTTCCCGGAGGACTACAAGTAACTAAAGATAGGTATTTACCATCAAAACGTTGTTCCAAGATTGACAAATTATTCGGCTGAACTTCAAACATTTCTTCAACTAGATACTTATACTGAATGTTGTCATAGTTTATAAAAATCTCGTCACCTTGTTGAAGACGATAAAGGGTAGAAAAAATTGTCAGATATGATTTGGGGTTAAAAAACTGGGATAAAACTGAATGACCAAAAACCACTCCATTACCTAATTGACCGGGCAAGGCGGTTTGAGGGTACTGAACAAGACTTTTTTTCAAATCCTGACCACCAATACTAACAACAGCGTTTTTAATTTTTAGAGCAGGAATAGAAATTGTATATGATGTCTGATTAATAGAAGAAAATGTTGAATCATCTTTAATTGAGGTGTCGGCAACAAACCAGTTATTTAACTGGGTATAGTCGGTAGTTATCTCCCCAAGGATATTTCCGGATTGATTGTAGAACTTTGTTGAAAGAGGATTTATCATCTGTCCAAATTTAATGGAATATTCCAACTGAAATTCGATTATTGGGACAATAACTGAAGCAATTAAAAAAAGTCCAACGGCAAAAAGAGAACTAGCAATATATT
This sequence comes from uncultured Gammaproteobacteria bacterium, assembly GCA_964434595.1. Classification (GTDB taxonomy): domain Bacteria; phylum Patescibacteriota; class Microgenomatia; order UBA12405; family UBA12405; genus CAYSVP01. The sequence continues at coordinate 31,999 of CAYSVP010000001.1, forward strand.
TTTTAGTTCTCGGATTGAGCTTTTTCTTTTTAGGTTCAGGATTTTTATAGTAGATATAACTCACTTTAGTTCAATGGTAATGTTTCTGATCAAAAAAGGTAAGGGGGAGATTATCTGATAATTATAAGTTCGGGGAGCAAATTGACGAATAATTTTCGGGGCCTGAGAAACTAATTTACCGGTTAATTTTTGACGAAGAGAATTAGTATCCAGTTGTGGTGAAGATTTACCAGTAATTGTTAATTTTCCTTTGATGTAATCAAAATTAAAATCAGATGATTTAACGGTTATTTTATTAAAATCAGGCGTATCAGCAAAAACCTTGTTGATTAAAGCAATCTTTTGTTCGTCAACCAAATAAAGAACGGAAACAGTGTTGTTTGAGGTGGCAGATAGTTCTTCAGCTTCTTCACCAACTTCCCGGCTATATTCGATCCGATTACGTTTGATAGTAGTAGTATTGGGAATAATACCTGATATTTCGGAAAGTTCTTTATTTAATTTTTCCTGAATTGAAGATTCAATATCATTTTTAATTTTCTGTTCGAGTTGTTTTTTGTCATCGGCACTAACAGCGGCAATTTGTTGTTTTGAACCACCAGTAAAATTATTATTGACTTTAATGATTATAGAAGTTGAATCTTTGGTTGATAACTGAGCGTCTTTGGTTAAATTTGATTCTGGGCCAATATCAACTGCCGCCACCATGACTCTGGTTTGTCCCATGGTAATAATACCGGTATCAAGATTCGAACTACTAGCCGGGATTTGAACTGATGAAACGGTGGTAAACTTTAAACCGTTACTGCTGGTTAATATCGTTCCACTTGGCAAGTTCTGGATCTTATCAGATTTATTAAAAATAGTTACTTCACCCTTGGCATTGGAACCAACTGTCTTTTGGCCAGTGGTTTTAACTAATGAATCAGAATTAACTTCAAATGTTTTTTGACTAACTGGATAATCTGAATTAGAAGGATCAAGGGTGATATTAATTGATTTTGAAAAACTATATGGAGTCAAATATACAATTACCTGAGAAGAAGAGAAAAAAATTAAACCACTAACAACCATGATTAATAACAAAGGGATAAAAATAAAATAACGCCAAGGTATAAATTTAATTTTAGGAAGACTAAAAAAATGTAATCGATGATGAACTGAAACTGTTGGGATTGGTTGTGAAATTGATTCAGATACTGGTATTAATTCTGATTGAGGAATTAACTCTGGTTCTGATTTTATTTCCGGCTCTGGATTAGAGATTGAAGAAAAGCCTAATTCTTCGGCCGAAACTTCCACCAAGTCGGCTGAATCTTCTGAAATTACTTCTACAGTATCAGTGGTTTCTATTGATTCTTGATTATTAATTTCTGTTGGAGATAAAGGAGCGTTATCTGAAAACTGCGCACCGATAACCCGACTATAAATATTTGCTAAATCAATTGGAGAATAAACCGAAACATCGGGAAAATGCAAAAATGTTTCAATATTTTTTTTACCGATCCAAGAGTAGTTTTTAACTGCATTGGTAATATTATCGGTAATTTGTCCAAAAAGAATTATTTGTGGTGGCAAGGCTGATTCAGAACCGATTTCAACCAAGATATTTTCAATAATTTCGGGAGTAAATTCTGTTGTTAAAACTTTTTCAATTCTCTCTTTGATTTTGCCTAAATAAACCAAAGTGAGTGATAAAAGTTGACGATCGATATAAACTAAAATAAAACTAACAGGAAAGCCATCAAGAGAACTGGTGGCTTCAACGATGGCTTCGTCGTGGGCAACAAAACCAAGTGGTTTTAATTTCAGATTCTTGCACACAACCTCAATTAATTTTAAGAACTGAGGAGATATCTTACCGTCAGAACTGATCCATGATGGTGGCAAAATAAAAGCAGCAGAGTCGGGTTCGTCAGCGGGATTTAAGTTTGCTGATTCCGAGGCTGAAGACAGAGATTGATCAACGGCTAGTAATAAAGAATTAGGATCATTAATATCATAATCAATGATTGGGCCGAGTTGACGAACGAAATATTTACCGTCACTTTGAGTTACTAAAGAGACAGAAACGGACAAACTATCTAAACTGACTAACCAAAAACCCTTTTCCATTACTTAAGAATACAATATTATTTTAAAACAGCGTAGATGCGACGTTTTCCAGAGCCAGCAGACTCTTCTTTGGTTATCAAGAATTTACCCAATGAACCGGTATTTTTAACGTGTGGACCAGTGCAAACTTCTTTGGAAAAGTCGCCGACAGTATAGACACTAACAATTTCAGGGTATTTTGTACCAAAAAAAGCTAAAGCCCCTTGTTTTTGAGCGTCAGGAAAAGACATTGTCTCCTTTACTACCGGAATCTTTTTATTGATTTGTTCATTCACCATATTGGTGATTTGATTTAATTGTTCTTCAGTCAGTTTTTGATCATAGTTAAAATCGAAACGGAGACGTTCGGAGGTAATATTGGAACCAGATTGATGAGTATGTTCTCCTAAAATTTTTCTTAGAGAAGTGTGAAGTAAATGGGTGGCGGTATGATATTTAGTAATAATTTCTGAATTACCACCAAGACCGGATTTAAATTTACCTGCGGATAAAGTCTGAGATTGTTTAATATGATCTTCTTTTAGACGATTAAATTCAACTAAATCAAGAGTTAAATTATTTTTTTGTAATTCTTCCTGAATCATTTCTACTGGGAATCCAAAAGATTGATAAAGATCAAAAGCTTCTTTACCTGTGATCCCTTGACCTGATTGTGAATTTCGAGAGATTAGTTTATTTATTTCATTTAATCCCTTGTCTAATGTTTTACGAAATTTGGTTTCTTCAGAATTTAAAGTTTCTAAAATTTTACTTTTATTTAAATCTAATTCGGGATAGATACCAGCATAATTACTTTGATTATCCAAAACAGCTTGAGCAACAATGGATGTGAAATTAGTTTTTATACCTAATGTTTTCCCTTGATGAATGGCACGACGAATTAGTCGACGAAGAACATAACCGGCTTCTTTGTTGTTTGGCTGAACCCCATCAGCGATTAAAAAGACTGATGAACGGATATGATCTGCAATAACTCGAATTGGTCTGGAATTATCAGTGTATTTTTTGGAAGAAATTTCTTCAATTTTTTTAATAATCGGTTGCCAAATTGATGATAAGTAATTATCATCAGGAAATCCACTTAGAACAGCTATAGTTCTCTCTACCCCCATACCGGTGTCGACATTTTTTTGAACCAAAGGGGCAAAACTACCATCACTCTTTTTATCGTATTGTAAAAAAACATCGTTCCAAATTTCTAACCAACGATTATCTTGGGAATCAAATTTAGCCGGGACCGGATCTTTATCTGTCCAGAAAAACATTTCGGAATCCGGACCACAAGGACCAAAAGCACCTGCCGGACCCCACCAATTATCCTTGACAAAATTAATTCGATCTGGACTAATTTTTTGATCCAACCAGTATTGATATGATTCCGCATCTTTCGGTGATTCTTTATTACCAGCAAAAACAGTAACTGCCAGTTTTTGATGATCAATTTTGAGTTCTTTTGTTAAAAATTCATAGGAAAAAGAGATCATTTCTTTTTTAAAATAATCCCCCAAACTCCAATTACCCAACATTTCAAAAAAGGTGTGATGATAAGTATCTCCAACCTGATCAATATCACCTGTTCGAAGGCATTTTTGAACATCAACTATTCTCTTGCCAAGAGGGTGGGGTTGACCAGTAAAATATGGAACTAATGGCTGCATACCTGCAGAAATAAAAAGAGTAGTTGAATCGTTTTCTGGAACTAAATTAGCTGAAGGAATTTCGACATGATTTTTGGAGACAAAAAAATTAACAAAAAGATCTTTTAGTTCTCTGGCTTTCATAGGGAGATTATACAATACAGATAACTATTTCTTGAACATCTTTTTTGATTTAGTGGCGATAGATTTTAAAGGGACGGATTCTTTGATAATCTCATGAGGTAAAATTACCGGTATTTTTTCTATTACAACTGGTTTTTTGGTAATATTTTTTTTCCTGGATTTTTTATTTGATTTTTGAGTTTTAGGAATTATATTTTTAAAATAAGCCTGAAGTTTTTCCTGAAAATTGTTAAACACCTGCGACTTTTTATTTTTATAAAAATATATAGCAACAAAAGCTCCTATAATAGCTCCAATTATCATTCCGAAGAGGAATCCACTATCGTTATTTCGGCAACAATTATCATCGCAACGGTCTGCCATATTTATTTTTTTTCTTTAAAAAACTGATTAAAAATAGTAAAGCCATTTTTAAATCCCATAACAAACTCAGAAGCTGAAGTGATTGGACCGGCAACAGATTTAGTTATTTGATGAGTGTCATCTAGAATGGTACTGGTTTTTGATATAGCGATTTTTAATTCCTTAAAAATTTGGATAAGATGAATACCACAAATTACGAGAATAATGGAAACTGATAAAAGGCTAACGATGATGACTATTTGAGTAAGATCCATAGAAACAGTATAAGCTATTTGTAAATCTTTTCAACTGTAGATGTTTTACCGTTGGCTGATTTTGATTCAATAACAATTTTTAATTCAGGTGAAGTAAAAACTATTTTCTTTTTAAAGCTACCAGTGGCATCAACAATGACCAGATCGTGGTTAATTCTAACGGTTGACTCCGGATCGGTAACACCATCAATTTCTAGAGTGTTGTCGATAATAGTTTCCATTTCCGGCCAATTAACCTTTAACTCCGGAGGTCGATTGAATTTTAAATATTCAAAGAATAAATAACCAGAGAAAAAAATAACTGTCAGAAAAATGCCTAATTTAAAGGTAAATTGAGGGGTAAAAGCAAAAAAAGCACTCTTTTTTTTGGCGATTTTATTTTTTTGAGCAAAATCACGACGAAAGAAACTAAGTATTTCTTCGCCATTTAACCCTAAAAAATTAGCATAGTCTTTGACGATTAATGAACAATATGGTTCTTGAGGAAAATTAATAGTCTTTTCTTCTTCCAAGGCTTCTAGATATTTAACGGGTATTTTTAGTTTTTTACTAATTTCACTGAGTTCCAATTCCTTATCAAGACGAGAATTTTTAAAAATAGTGGAAACTCGAAACATAAGCGATACTAAATTTCTGAATCAGAAGGAGCATTATGACCAATTAAAATTGCTCGAGGCTTGGCACCATTAACCGGACCAACAATACCGGCGTGTTCTAGCTCGTCCAGAAGTCGAGCAGCTCGGGCATAACCGATTTTAAAATGGCGTTGGAGAACAGTAGCAGAGGCTTTTCCAGTTTCGGAAATAAATTTAACAGCATCATTAAACATAGTATCCCGTTCTTCCCCTTCTACCGAGACAACGTTATTATTTTTCGAACCAGGTATAGATACCGGCTGGGAGACAATATTATTATCATACTCGACTGGACGTTGAGCTTTAAGATAGTCAATGAGACGATTAATATCTTTATCATTAACAAAACATCCTTGAACCCGAACGGGCTTGGCTAACTCAGGAGGAATATACAACATATCTCCTTTACCTAATAGTTTTTCAGCACCGGGAGTATCTAAAATAACCCGAGAATCGGTCATAGAGGCAACTGCAAAAGCTATACGAGCGGGGATATTGGCTTTAATTAATCCAGTGATGATATTAACCGATGGCCGTTGAGTAGCTAGAACCAAATGGATACCGACAGCCCGAGCCATTTGAGCTACCCGACAAATATTATCTTCGACTTCAGCTGGAGAAAATAACATAATTTCTGCCAACTCGTCAATGATAATAATAATGTATGGCATGTCTTGAAAACCAGCTAAATTATTATATGATTCAATATTCTTGGCACCAACTTCGGTAAATACTTTATAACGGCGTTCCATTTCACCAACTGCCCATTTAAGGGCTGAAACTACTCTTTCTGGATCAACGATAACCGGAGTCAATAGATGAGGAATACCATTATAAGGAGTTAATTCAACCCGTTTCGGATCAACCATTATCAAACGTACTTCTTCAGGAGAAGCACGAAATAGAAGAGTGGCAATCCATGAGTTAACACAGACAGATTTACCGGAGCCAGTTTGACCGGCAATTAATACATGGGGCATTTTAGCAATATCGGCGATTTTAGGATTACCACCAACATCTAGTCCTAAAGGAACGGTGATTTTTGATTTAGCACTTTTCATTATCTGAGAATCCAAGATTGAACGAATGGGAACAACTTCAAGCGAGTGATTAGGGACTTCGATACCAACTAGTGCCCGACCGGGAATTGGAGCTTCAACTCTAATTT
>CAYSVP010000001.1:38414-41029 GCA_964434595.1 uncultured Gammaproteobacteria bacterium
GGGACTTCGATACCAACTAGTGCCCGACCGGGAATTGGAGCTTCAACTCTAATTTGACCACCAGGAGCGGCTAAAGCCATAGCTAAATCATTACTCAGACTAATTATTTTGGCTAACTTGGTACCAAGGGCTACTTCCAAAGCATATTGAGTGACTGAAGGGCTGTTGTTTACTTCCTTCACCCGAGCAGTAATACCAAATGAATCAAGAGTTTGTTCTATGGTTTGGGCATTTTTACGAACATCACCACGATTAGCTTTGGCTCCGGGGGTATCATCAAAGATTGAAATTGGCGGATATTGCCAAATTTTTGTTTCTGAAGATTTTGGTTCCCAGCTAGGAAGCGTGTTTAACTGAGGAGCTGGGGTTTTAATAACCGGGGGAATACCAACTACTGATGGATCTTCTTTTTGGGGTATTTCCGGTTGGATATAAAGTGTTTCATTATTTTTATTGGCTTTTTTCTGTTGGTTTTTTTGGATGTTACCAATCGTGTATTTTTTAATAGCTTCAAAAAGAGCTTTAAAAAACTTAATTATCTGCATAACTGAAGTATCAAAAAGAACTACAAAACCAACTATTAAACAAAAGAAAAAAATAAAAAAAGTAGGTACTATTCCGAACAGAGACATTATTTGATACCAAAAAAAACGTCCAACTAAACCAGACTTGAACAAACTGATTGATGATAAGAACATGACAGTAAAGCCAAGAAAGACATTTGGTTCTTTGAGTGGTGATTTAAATTTGGCAAAAAGGAAAGCTATCAAGACTAGTAAAAAAGGAACAGCAATGGCTGCAAAACCAAAAGAATCGGTTAAAAATAGATTAAACTGAGTAGGAATCGGGCCGGTTTGAAGAAATGAAAATACCGATAATGCCGCTAAAAGTGAGAAGAAAATAAAAAATATTGACTGAACTGTTGAAGGCTTTAATTTTAGAGATGGAATAATTTTCTTTTTTTTACGGCCACGAGACATATAAAGAGTATATATTAGTAGGATAGACCAAACAACCACCGATGGTGTGAAGGGGCACCACAGTGAACACATTTACCTTCTTCTTCGACAGCATCAAGAGGCAGACAGCGAGTAGTGGCTTTGGTATCTGTTTTGATTTGAGCCTCACATTCCGCATTCTCACACCAATGAGCTTTGATAAAGCCTCGACTGGTGTCCATGATTTTTTTAAACTCATCGTAGGAATCGACGGAAAAAATATGATCTTCAGTAAATTTTTTGTGTTTTTCAAACAAACTTTTTTGAATTTCTGTAAGCAAATTAGAGATTGAAGTATGAAGATTGTCGATTAAGACAGTTTGTTTTTCACCGGTATCACGACGGGTAATAATAACTGAATTACTGGTCACATCACGATCTCCAATTTCAATTCTTAAAGGTATGCCTTTTAATTCCCATTTATTAAATTTGAAGCCAGCAGTTTCACCATTATAATCATCAATTTCAACTCGGAAATCTTTTTTAAGATTTGAAAATAATTCTTGAGATTTATCAAGTGCGTTTTTATGCCCAGGGATAGGAATAATTATAACTTGAATTGGAGCTATATTTGGAGGAAGTTTAAGACCGTTATCATCACCATGAACCATAATTAAACCTCCAATAGACCTGGTGGAAAAACCCCACGAATTTTGCCAAGGATAGATTTTGTTTCCTTGTTGATTTTGGACTGTCCACTTAAAAGATTTGGAAAAATTCTGACCAAGATCGTGAGATGTACAAGCTTGGAGCGATTTACCATTGGGCATAAGAGATTCAAAGGTAATAGTACGACCGGCACCAGCAAATTTTTCAGTGTCACTTTTATAGCCAGCAATACCATAAATCGCCATAAGGTCGTTGTAGGTTTTTTGATACATATCCATAGCCCAATGAACCGTATTTAAACTTTCATCATGAGTTAAATGAGCACAATGGCCTTCTTGCCATAAAAATTCAGATGTGCGTAAAAACATGTAGGTGCGTTTTTCCCAACGGACAACATTACACCATTGATTAATTAAAATAGGTAGATCACGCCAACTTTGCGACCATTTACTATACATTTCATACATAATAGTTTCCGAAGTCGGACGAACAGCTAAATTTTCCTGGAGCTTTTCGCCACCACCATGAGTAACAATAGCCAACTCGGGAGCAAAACCTTCGACATGTTCTTTTTCTTTTTCTAAAAAGTGCATGGGGATAAATAATGGAAAATAGGCATTTTTAACTCCCCTTTCTTTGATTAAAGGATCCATAAAATTTTGAATTGCCTCCCACAAAGCATAGCCATAAGGACGAATTACCATACAACCCTTAACTGGGGCATAATCGGCTAGTTCAGATTTTAAAATAACATCGTTATACCACTCAGATAAATCAGTGGTAAAACTTTTTAGTTGTTGTTTTGTCATGGTTTTATTTTATATTTTTTTAACAAAAAAAGCCCGTCTTAGGGACGAGCGAGCGTGGTACCACCCTAGTTACTTCTCTTGTGAATTTTTACGGTTCAATTCCGGCCAGCTTCATCAGTGGCAGCTTGGCGGTGGGATCCGCTTCATAGCTTTGAATTGATTATACACTACTTCAATATTTTTCCGAGTACAATTTATC
>CAYSVP010000002.1:0-9571 GCA_964434595.1 uncultured Gammaproteobacteria bacterium
ACCAAGTGATCCACCAACTGTCAAACCACCAACAGCGACACCAACGAAGAAACCAACAGCGACACCAACGAAGAAACCATCAGCGACACCAACGAAGAAACCATCAGCGACACCAACAATTAGGCCATCAGCGACACCAACAATTAGGCCATCAGCGACACCAACAATTAGGCCATCAGCGACACCAACCAGTGTTCAGCCAGCTAATCTTGAAGCAAATATAACTTTTGCTGGAGTTAATGGTAGTGCTCAGTGTGCCAGTGATTGGTTGGTAAAAACAATAATATTAGGAAGTGGAAAAACAGAGGTGGATACAGGTATAAGAGCGGTTCGAACTGGTGCATTAATTAATAATCTTGAAGTATTTAAAGTAACAGTTCCTATTAATAGCTTAACTAGTAGAACTGGTTTGGCTTTATTTATTAAAGGTCCAGCTCATTTGCAGATAAAATATGCAGTTGATGGTCAGCAAAAAGAATATGACAAAGCTGGTGGTGAACTATGTCTTAGTAAAAGCTGTCCGAGTGTATACGATTTTACAAAATTCCCGATATTAGCAGGCGACGTCGATCAAAATGGAGTGGTTGATGGTCGTGATTTCTCAATAGTTAAAACTGATTCAATTACCCGTAAGTCAGTTGAACCAGGTGGTTATATGCGAAGTGATCTTAATGGCAACTGCCAAATGGAATCACAAGATTTGACCTTATTAATGTTGTCTTTAAGTTATAAACAAAGTCAACTTTATTAATAATCTATTTACAAAAAAATAATTAATGGTTAACTTTTATATATGAACAAAGAAAATAAAATTTTGAGGATTGTTATACCAGTACTTGCGGTAGTAGTAATTACTGAAAGTTTAATATTAGTTGGTCGTTTGACTAAAAAACCGATAGTAGAAACTTCTCAGGAAAAAACTGAAGCTTCTAAACCAACAGAAGTAGAGGTAATTGAGGAACCAACATTTGAATTAGTAGCGATGGCTAGTAAAACAGCATTAAAAGTTGGAGAAAAAACAACTGTGACTGTCTATGCCTCAAGTAAGGGTGATTATTTTCTTGATGCAATAAACTTATATTTAAAAGCTGATACTAAAAACTTAACTTTAAGTAATTTGACTTTTGATCCGAAAATGCCAAAGCCGGTTTTTAGTAAGATCAGTACTAAACAAGATTTGGTTGTGGTAAGTTATATGATTTCTGAACCATCAGGTTTGAAAGTAATTAAAAATAATTCGATGGTTTTGGCTAAATTTGATGTTACTGCCAATAAAGAAGGTGACTATACTTTTGATATAAGTACTAGTAGAGATTCTAAAGAATCTGCTACTATGTTAGTTGAAAGTGCTACTAGTAAGGTTTTACCTTATAGTAGCAATAAATTAATAATTAGTGTGGTAAATAAATGAACTGGAAAATTCTTACAGTCGCAGTAGCGATAATGGCAGGTTTAGTAGTGCCAGTTGAAGCCATAGCGGCTCCGCATTTAACTTTATCGCCAACAACGAAAACAGTTACAAATGGGTCTCAATTTGACGTAGTAATTGGTGTGAATTCTGAGACTGAGAAAGTGATTGGAATTGATATAGTATCAACTTTTGATGCTTCAAAGTTGGAAATTGTATCAGTATCAAAAGGTAATGTTCCTGATACTGGTTATAGTTTTACTTATTCTTCTAGTTCACCAATTATTAACAATAGTACTGGACGGTTAGAGGTGACTCTACCTTCGGCTAATTCAAGTGTTTATGAGGGTGTAGTTGCTAATCATGAATTACTAAAGGTTACCTTCAAAGCTAAGGCAACAGGAACTGCCACTTTTAATTTTGCTTGTTCAGCTGGTTCGGTAACTGATTCAAATATTATTAATCAATCTGGATCCGATGTGATAAGTTGTGGGTCCAATGATAGTGGGTCTTATACTATTAATGAAGGTAGTGGTAGTAATCCGACTTCCGTCCCAACATCAACATCAACATCAACTTCAACTCCTGTTCCAACTACCGCTGGTGCAACTCCAACAACCACACTACCAAGTGCCGGAATTGTGGAAACTACAGTAGGATTATTAGTTTTTGGTTTAAGCACAGTAGCAATGGCTCTGTGGTTCGTTAGATTATAATGAAAGGCGGAGTATCTCCAAAAACAATAATTGTGATGGTGATTGTGATTTTGGTAGGGGTATTGTCTGTTTATGGCGTAAATACAGTAAGAACTTATATGAGTGGAGCTAGTGGAGGTATGGATCCAAAGTCAGTTCTAGCTAAATCGAATGATGACGGAAAAGGAGCTGTGGTAACTTGGACTTCTGATAAACCATCAATTGGTGTGGTTGAATACGGAACAACTCCGGCTAGTTTACTATTAAGGGCTGTTGAAACTGATCCAGTAACTGATCACAAAATTACCTTGTCGCCATTAAAACCAAATGTGAATTACTATTTTCGGATTAGAGTGGGGGAAGATACCTACGATAACAGTGGTATACCTTATTCTTTTAAAACAAAAGGTTCAAGTGAAACATTGGTTGCACCAACAGTGGTATCACCAACAGTAGCAAAAGTACCGACAAAAACTTTGGTACCGACTGTTGTGACTTCAACACAAAGTGGAAGTTGTAATAGAACAACAGATTATAACCATGATAATGTGATTAATACCATAGATTACTTAACTTGTTTAAAATCGGGCGCTTCCCCAGTAGTGACTAGTACCACTGGAGGAGATTGCGTTTCGAGAACTGATTATGATGGAAACGGAGTCGTCAATTCACTAGACAGAATAAAATGTTTACAAAGTAAAAAATAACAGATAGAATACGAAATTATAAAATTTTATCGATCGTAGTTGCTTACATAGGGCTGCGGCGGTTTAAGGGAGGTGTTTTTTAACAATGCCGATTATAGTAAGAAAAAAGAAAGGTGAATCAAAGGATGATGTGATTGGAAAGTTCCGTCGTTTAGTTATGGAAGAAGATGTGACTGAAGAGGTTCGAAAGAGGGCGGCTTACACTAAGCCTTCAGAAGAACGTTATGCTAAAAAGAAAATTATTTTATGGCGCGAAAAATGTCGTCGTCGCGCAAAAAAATCTAGAAATCATGTCCGTTAAAGAAAAAATGAGACAAGCCGTTATGGCGGCAATGAAAATTCATGATCAACAACAGGTTGATGCTTTGCGGTTTTTAATATCATTAATTGATAAAAAGGAATTGCAATTGCCGCCAGGAGAAATGACGGAGGCGGAAGAAATTAATGTTTTGCGTAAAGAGCTAAAAAACAAAGAAGAATCCAAAGAGATGTTTGCCAAGGCAGACAGAAAGGACTTAGTGACTGGTTTGGACTATGAAATAGAATTGGTTAAACAGTATTTGCCAGTAGAAATGGCAAGAGAAGAAATCGAAAAAATAGTTGATGAAATAATTGAAAGTGGAGCTAATAACTTTGGAATGATTATGGGTCAAGTAATGAAAAAAATTGCTGGAAAAGCTAGTGGGGAAACGGTAACAAATATTGTAAAGGAAAAAATAGAGAAACTCTAAAGCGTAAAGTTTAAATGAAGAACAAAATATTAATAAAACATCCTGAAAACTGGGGATTAGATGAGTCTCTGGTTTTAAAAAAAGCTTCAAAAGCGTTGGAGTATTTTGGATTAAAAAAAAATATTGAATTGAGTTTAGTATTTGTCGGAAAAAGAAAAGCAAAACAACTTAATATTACTTACCGGCAAAAAGATTATATTCCTCAAGTGTTGGGATTTCCTATGGATAGGGAAAAGTCTAGTGATGGCTATATTAAGTTGGGAGATATTGTAATTTGCACTCAAAAATTAAAATATGAGGTTACTTTTCAAAAAAGTAATTTAGAAAAAGTATTAGAGGAATGGATGATACATGGAGTAGAAAACTTATTAAAAGGTTGATGATACACAAACGAGTATTGTTTGACAGGGTGATTTTGACTAAAATGAAGTGATGTCAGTCTTTCATTTAAAATACAGACCACAAAGGTTAGTCGATTTGGATTTGGAAGAAGTGTCTTTAAAGTTAAAAAAGATTTTATCATCAGAAGATATTCCACAATCTTATTTATTTGCTGGGCCAAAAGGGTCGGGAAAAACTTCAGCGGCTCGAATAGTGGCTAAAGTAGTAAATTGTGAGGGTAAAGAGAAAGGTGAGGCGTGCAATGAATGTAAGAACTGCTGTGAGATTCAAAAAGGTAATAGCATGGATGTTTTAGAAATTGATGCGGCATCAAATAGGGGAATCGAGGATATTAGAGCCTTAAAGGATAAAGTATATCTTTTACCGACAAAACTTAAACGAAAAGTATTTATTATTGACGAAGTTCACATGTTAACCAAAGAGGCTTTTAACGCTTTGCTGAAATTAATCGAGGAACCACCAAAACATACTTTTTTTATTTTGTGTACAACTGATCCCGGTAAAATTCCTGATACTGTTTTATCGCGGTTGATTAGGATAGATTTTCATAAAGGTAGTCAAAATCAATTAATAAAATCATTGGATAGATTAATCAAAGGTGAAGATTTAAAAGTAACAGATGAAGTTAAAAAAATATTCGTGGCAAGTAGCGATGGTAGTTTTAGAAATTTGCAAAAAATGTTTAATGAGATGGTGTTGGATTTAGATAAAGATTTAAGTAAAGAAAAAGTATTGGCTTATTTAGCTACTAGATCGGGGGAGTATACAGAGGAAGAATTAGAAAAGGATTTATGTGAGAGTAATTTAAAAAAAATTTTATTACAAATGGAAAAAATGGCTGATAAAGGTTTAGATTTTAAAAGTTATCGGGAAAGGTTAGTTATTTATTTTCAAAAGAAATTATTGATTGGTCTAGGTGTTGAAAAGGGTGAACAATTGGGAATGGAATTTGAAAAATTGGAAAAATGGTTGAATTTATTAGTTGCTGCAGGAAAGCAGGAGAAAGATTGCCCAATTGATCAATTGCCGGTAGAACTAGCAGTAGTGGAGCTTTTAAAAAAGGATAGTAATCCAGGAACAGAAGTATTTTTAAAAGAACCGGAACCAATAAAGCATGTAAATGATGTTGATATTTCTAATGATAAATTAATGGAAAGTTGGGATAATTTTTTGGTTGCAGTTAAGCCTTATAATCATTCAATTGAAGCATTTTTGCGATCAGCTAAGCCAAAATCGGTGGTCAAGGGATTGTTTACTTTGGAGGTGTATTATCCATTCCATAAAGATAAACTAGAAGAGCAAAAAAACCGTGAAATTGTGGAAAAAGTACTTAGAGAGGTTTATGAATGTGATTTAGTCGTACGCTATATGTTGGGTAAAAACAAATCAGAACCGCTAACTATAAAAAATGACACCCCGATAGAGAAAGTAACCGAGGTATTAGCACAAAAAGATGATATCTATGATGTTGCCAAAGAAATATTTGGATAGGATTAAAAAATGATAGAATGGGTAGTTAATAAATTTTTTAAAAAATATGTTTGATAAAGCAAAAATGGTAGCTCAAGCTCTAAAATTAAAAAGAGCGGTTGAACAAGAATCAATAACTATTGATGAAAACGGGATAGAGATTGAAGTGTCGGGGGATCAGAAAGTAAAGAAATTAAAAATTAATGATATGGAAAATAAGTTGTTGGTGGAAGTGATCAATAAGGCAATGAAAAAATCTCAGGAAGCAGCCGCTAAAAAAATGAAAGATATGGGTGGATTAGAAGGCCTTTTTTAAAGAAAACTAACATGAGTATCTTGCCAAAAGCGATTATTGATCTAACTAATAGTTTTGAAAGGTTACCGGGAATTGGTCCGAAAAGTGCTAATCGTCTGGCATTTTATTTGATGAATGCTCCGCGAACTTTTGGTGAAGAAATGGCTAAAAATTTGTTAAGAGTTAAAGATGAAGTCAAAATATGCCAACAATGTTTTGGAGTATCGGAGAAAGACTATTGTGATATATGCAAAGATGAAAAAAGGAACAAAAATCTTATTTGTGTAGTTGAAAGAACAATTGATGTAGTAGCCTTAGAGAAAGTAGGGGGCTATAAAGGGGTATATCATGTATTAGGAGGGGTGATTAATCCATTAGATCATATTGGACCGGAATCATTAAAAATTGAAGAATTGCTTGATAGAATTAGAAAGATTAATAAAAGCGAAAAAGTTGAAATAATACTGGCAATGAATCCAACTATGGAAGGTGAAGCCACGGCGTTGTATATCAAAAAGAAAATAGAGGGTTTAGATTCTGAGACAGAAATAAAAATTACCAGAATTGGTAGTGGTTTACCAATCGGAGCTGATTTGGAGTTTGCTGATCAAATAACATTAAGCCGGGCCATGGAAGGGAGAAGGGAGATATAAAAATATGACTGATGATTCAATTGCTAAAAAAGTTATTCAAGGTTTAGGAGAAATTGCAACTGAAACTAGTAAAGAAACATTGCGAGAAGGAGAAAAAATAGTTGAGAGTGTAATAACGGCAAAAGAGTTATTGGGATTAGAAGAGAAAGTAATGACAGATCAGGAAATGGCTCAAAAAAAAGCTGAAGATGAAAAGAAAAAACAGGAAGAAATGGATAAATTAAGATCACAAATGGGTATGGGACGGCCAGTGGAGAAAGAAATGGGAGAAATAAGAAGTGAGTATGAACAAGAAGAAAAACAAAAAGAACAACAGGAGATACAAGAAAAGCAAAAACAAGCAGAAATGATAAATCAACAATGGGTAGTAGAAATGCCAGGAAATCCAAAGAAAAGTGCTGCCAAACATCAAGGAAGGGGGGGTAAAAAGAAAAAGAGTATGCCAGATCAATCTCAAATGTCAGAAACAAGTGAATTTAAAAAAGGAGTTGATTAGTTGATTGAGGGTGTACATTGGCGTACACTGTGTTAGGTTTAAAATTGAATAAAAGATAAGGGTTATGTGGTTGAAGATAATCTTAAAAGTTATAAAATAAGGAAAGTATGATAGTTAAAGAAGCCAAAGAAATTGTAGCTAGTAGTGAATTATCCGATGTTTCATTGGATAAAATTTTAGTTATTTTTGAGGGATTAAAAGATGATGATGAGTTGCCGGAAGAAAAAATGGATGAAATAATTAAAATTATGGATGCTGATACTAATGTAAAAGATTTAATAAATCAGCCAGTGGATGAAGATATCCCAATTGATAAATAATTAGGTGTATGTTAAGCTAAACTTCGATGAAAGATATAAAAAATAATTATCAGTTGGTAGTGGTTTTTGGCTCCAAGACCGACGAAAAAGAAAAAGAAAAGGTCAATACAAAAGTTGAGAGTATTTTGCTTGAAAATAAGGTGGAAGTGGCTAAAAAAGAGCAGTTGGGGATAAAAAATTTAGCGTATAAAATTAAAGGTTTTGACAAGGGTGATTTTTGGATTTGGAATTTAGTATCGGAAAAGCCAATGAATATTAAAGAAATTAATCTGTTTTTAAATCGTGAGTCTGCAATTATTCGTTATTTAGTTCTAAAAGAATCCGCTTCTATTAAAGTTTCGGCGGGAAAATAAAGGAGAAATATATGCCAAGTAGGTGCTTGAACAGAGTTTTATTAATTGGTAATTTAACCCGTGATCCTGAATTACGTTATACCCCAGCGGGAATGGCAGTAGCATCGTTTGGATTAGCTACTAATCGCGTTTGGGTAACTAAACAAGGAGAAAAAAAAGAAGATGCTCAATTTCATCGAATTGTAGCTTGGAATAAATTAGCAGAATTATGTTCCCAACTATTATCAAAAGGCCGTCGAATCTATGTTGAAGGTCGAATTCAATATCGGGAAATTACCGATCAAACTGGAGTTAGAAAACAGGTTTCCGAGATTGTAATTGATGACATGATTATTTTGGATAATAAAGGTTCAAATAATGGGAGTCACACTGAAGTAGAAATGGCTGAAGTAGAAATGGTTGCTCCGACGGAAGAAATACTTCCCAATGATGAAGTAGCCCCAGCTTTAACTGATGAAATTGGTGATGTGGAAATTCCGGATAATATGGTAGTTGATGAGGAAAATAAATAATATGATTAAGGATAGAAAAAAACAATTGAGGGCAAGTGCCAGAGATAAAAAATGTCCTTTTTGTGTTAAAAAACAAGAGGTAATTAGTTGGCAGGATTATGAACAACTAAAAGAATTTTTATCGGCTAGGGGAAGAATTACTGGTAAAGCTTATACTGGTGTTTGTGCCCGTCATCAGAAAAAAATGGCGATTGCTATTAAACAAGCTCGTCATTTGGCTTTATTGCCATTTGTAGTACAAGAGTAAGTTTTTTTTCTGCTAGAATTGATTAATGAAGAGAGTTAGAGCTAGATGGACAATGAAGTTTTTAGCGGGGACAAAGGTAGTCCCAAAAGTAGGTGATAAAGTAGAAAAAGGGGAGGTTTTAGGAGAGGAAAAAAATGAAATTAGTCAATCATTGGATATGTCGGCAGTATTATCAAAATTATCACCAACTAAATTAGCTGAACTTAATTCTAAAAATGGCCAATATTTTAATGAAGGAGATTTGTTAATAACAGAATCAGGGTGGTTTGGTAAAAAAATATTAGCGCCAATTAGCGGAAAGATGGGAGGAGTTGATGAATTTTATAATATAAAATTTTTCCAAGGTGAAAATAAAATTAGAAAGATTATTAGTCCGGTGGAGGGTAAAGTAGTTAAAAAAGATAATGATAGTCTAACCATTGAATTTGGGGCTGTAGAGATTAATGGTGAGGGTTTAATTGCTGGAAAGACTTGGGCTGATGGTTTAATAAGAGTCGAAAAAATATCTGATATCGGAACTAATTGTGTAGATAAGGTGGTAATTTTGGAAAATATTGTACCGGCTTTGGTAGTGAAGATTGAAGCAATTGGTGGTGTTGGTATAGTGGTAAAAGATGCTAAAATTAGTTCTCGTCTGCCAGTATTAGTATTAGAGGAAACAGAGTTTGAAAAGATTAAGAATATTAAGAACGGAGAAAATAAGCGAATATTGTTAAATACTGCCGGCGGGAGATTATTGTTGGTTGAATAAAAAAATGAAAAAGATAAGAAACTTGGTACTTTTTGTAACTTTATTGGTAATAACTTCTTTAGTTAGTTATCGAGCCGGTGAACAAAGTATTCAAAATGGGAATGCAACTAGCGGTAAATTAGATTTGTCGATGATGTGGGAAGTGAAAGATAAATTGGTAAATACTTTTTTGGACAAGAGCAAAATTAATGATGACAATATGGTTTATGGAGCAATTAAGGGGATGGTGGCTAGTTTAGATGATCCATATACGATGTTTTTAACACCAAAAGAAAACGAGTCGGCTAACGAAGATTTAGCCGGTCAATTTGGAGGGGTGGGAATTCAATTAGGATATAAAGATAAGAGCTTGGCGGTAATAGCACCGTTGGCAAAAACTCCCGCTGATATAGCGGGTTTAAAGGCGGGTGACATTATTTTGAAAATTATTGATGTGGAAAATAAAATTGATCGTGAGACGGATGGAATTGCATTGAATGAAGCAGTTAGTTTAATTAGAGGTAAAATTGGAACAGAAGTTACTTTAAAAAT
>CAYSVP010000002.1:9671-22809 GCA_964434595.1 uncultured Gammaproteobacteria bacterium
ATGAAGCAGTTAGTTTAATTAGAGGTAAAATTGGAACAGAAGTTACTTTAAAAATATATCGCGAATCGGAGAAGAAGACTTTTGATGTAGTTTTAAAAAGAGACACAATTGTTGTTGCTAGTAGTGAATTGATATGGAAAGAGGATAATGGTAAGAAAGTAGCCTGGATAAGACTGTACAAATTTAGTGATCAATTATATAAAGATTGGCCTGAAATGGTTCAAGAAATTAATGATAAAAATGCTGATGGTATAGTATTGGATTTAAGAAATAATCCCGGAGGATTTTTGCAGTCGGCAGTAACTGTAGCTTCTGATTTAGTTAAGGAAGGAGTAATAGTTAGTCAAGAATCGTTTGATGGTAGTGTTCAAAAATATAGTGTTGATCAGTCGAAAGGAGGGTTGTTGGATAAGAAATTGGTAGTTTTAGTCAATGAGGGATCAGCGTCGGCGGCAGAGATTTTAGCAGGAGCTTTAAAGGACTATAATCGGGCGAAATTAGTAGGAGAAAAAACTTTTGGTAAAGGGACTGTTCAACAACCGGAAGATTTTCCTGATGGTAGTGGATTACACATAACAATTGCTAAATGGTTATTACCTAGCGGTAAGAATATTCACGATGTTGGGGTAGAACCTGATGTTAAAGTATCCTATGTGGCTGATGAAAAAAATCCAGAGGCGGATAATCAACTGGATAAAGCAATTGAAGTGCTATGGGAAAAACAATAAAAAGTTTATTGTTGGGTTTAGGATTGGGAATATTGATAATGGGGTTGGTGATGGGGAGATTTAGGAAAACAGAAATTATTGATGAAGAATCAGTGGTAATTAGAGTGGTTGAAAAAGCAACTCCAGGAGTAGTAACAATCTCAGCGGTGGAGAGTCGAGATATTTCTGGTAAGGATGTGGGTACAGGTTTTATTATTTCTGAAGATGGTTTAATAATAACCAACAAACATGTAGTTGCTAATTCAACTTTGAAATATAAGGTAATTGTTGGTAGAGATTTAATTCTTGATGTGAGTAATATTTATCTAGATCCGATAAATGATATAGCAATTTTAAAAATAGACAAAACCGGATTGATACCATTAATAATGGGAGATTCCGACAAATTAAAAGTCGGTCAATCAGTGATAGCTATTGGAACAGCCCTAGGAGAATTTAGATCAACAGTAACAAAAGGTGTCATCTCGGGATTAGGAAGAGGTATTGTTGCCGGCGAAGGAACTGAAACGGAAAAATTGGAAAATGTTATTCAAACTGATGCGGCTATTAATCAGGGTAATTCCGGAGGTCCGTTACTGAATTCAAATGGAGAGGTGATTGGAGTTAATGTAGCTTTGAGCCAATCCGGAAAAGGGATTAGCTTTGCTTTGCCAATAAATTCTATTAAAGAATCGATTAACGATTTCCAAACAACAGGTAATTTTGATAGACCTTATTTGGGGGTAGGTTATCAATTGATTACTAAACAAGCGGGTTTATTAAATAATGTGCCGGCCGGAGCTTTAGTAAGAGAAGTGACTTTGTCGAGTCCGGCAGATAAAGCCGGAATTAAAAAAGGAGACATTCTTATTAAGATTGATAATTTAGATTTAAGTGAAGAAAAAAATACCACTTTGGCAAGTTATATAAATCATCAGAAGATAGGGGATAAAGTGATGTTGAAATTATGGCGAGATAGAGTGGAAATGGTAACAGAAATTGTGTTGGAAAAAAGGCCTTAGGTTTCGGACTTTTGATCATCGAGTACTGATAATTCAAAGAGCAAATCGGTAAGATCACCATCGAGACATTTAGTTAAATTAAAGTCTTTATCAATACGATGGTCTTTAATTTGATTACGAGAATAATTATATGTGCGAATTTTGTCAGCCCTCATGGCTAGACCAATTTTTTCGCGGGTCGACCCAGTGGCTGCTAAACGTTTATCTTCTTCGATCTGCCAGAGCTTAGCTCGGAGAAGATCCATAGCAATTTCACGGTTTTGTTGTTGAGATCGTTCTTGACGAACAGAAAAAGTTAAACCGGTTGGTTTATGAAGTAGTCTGACGGCGGTACTGACCTTGTTGACATTTTGGCCACCATTACCACCAGCACGGGAAGCAGTGATTTCGACATCATCAGGGTTAATAGTGATGTCGTGAGAGGTGATTTGGGGTAAAACCACAACGGCGGCTGTAGATGTTTGAATTCGACCATGTTTTTCGGTGATGGGGACACGTTGAACACGATGAGTACCTGTTTCCCACTTGAGTTGATCAAAAGCGCCTATTCCGGTAATTTTAATCAGATTACTATCGATCTGGTTTACTCGCCAACCAACCTTTGCCGCGTATCGACTATACATGTGCATTAAATCTTCCATCCAAATGGATGACTCGTCACCACCCGGTCCGGGTCTAAACTCGAGAAGAGCAATATTAGGATTAATTATTGGCATAAAAATAAACCGCCTCTAATTGGTTTTTTTATCGGCTTTCTTTTTGGCGGTTTTAGCGGCTTTAGTAGCTTGATAGGTAGCACCCTTGGCAACTTTTTCTTTGAATTTATCAATTCTTCCTTTAATATCGACAAATTTGTGTTGACCAGTAAAGAAAGGATGACATTTGGAACATACTTCGACTTCGATTTTTTCAACTGTAGAGCCAGTAACAAATTTGTTACCGCAAGCACAGGAAACTTGACAATCGTCGTGATAAATTGGATGAATACTTGGTTTCATATAGGGTTGATTATAACATAAATTATTTTTTAATCATTGGTAAAAACTCAATATAATATGTATTTATGATAAATTTTTTAAAAAATTTAATGATTGTGTAATCGCATCTACAATGGATAGAAATGGAGTAATAGTAAGTAATGATAGAGATTTTGACCGATTTGAGGGTATTAAGAGAGTTGAGCCAAAAGATCTATTGTAGAGATTAGTTGTTGTTTGCCGGTAATTAAATTTTTAAGAGTGACTTGTTTATTTTTGGCTTCATCGGGGCCAATGACGGCAACAAAAGGAATATTTAAATTGTCGGCATATTTAAACTGTTTACCAAGTTTGTCGGTGTCAGGATAAAAAGTAGAGGCAATATTATTTTGACGGAGAGTAGAAAGTAAATTGAGAGATTCGTTAATAGTATCTTTACTAAAGTTGGCGACCATAATTCTGGTTTTAGTTTTTGGTAGTTCAGAGAGAAGATTTAGTTCATTAATACAGTCGATAAGAGGTTCAAAACCAAAAGAGTAGCCAGTGGCAGGAATGTTGGGACCGCCAAGTGATTCAATCAAATTATCATAGCGACCACCTCCACCAATTGAACCGATTTTTGGTTCTTCAACAACTGTTTCAAAAATTGGTCCAGTGTAGTAATTGGAACCGCGGACTAAAGTTGGTTCAAATTTGTAGAAGTTTTTGGGAACACCAAGCGTTTCTATTAAAGAAAATAGTTGTTTAAGATTTTCATCTGGTTGAGCTGATTTGATATATTCAAAAAGTTGATCGACTTGGGTAAGAGAGAGTCTTTTTTGGGTGAGCTCATTTTTTACTCCATCCTCACCAATTTTAAGGAACTTATCGATAGAAAGGATAATAGAATTTTGATTATTATTGATACCGATTTGTGATAATATTTTTTGAAGAATAGAACGGCTACTAATTTGAATAGTGAATTTTTTAAAGTTTAATTTTAGTAAAATGTTATAGATAGCGGTAATAATTTCAGCATCAGAAATGGGGGATGAGGATCCAAAAGTATCTATATCACACTGAATAAATTCACGGTAGCGACCTTTTTGGGTATTATCAGCCCGCCACACCGGTTGAATTTGATATCGCTTAAAAGGGAAAGTTATTTGTTGGTTATAAATGGCTAAAACTTTAGCTGTTGGCACGGTTAAATCGTAGCGCATGCCAACATCACGATCGCCATTGTCTTTAAAAAAATAGCCAAGTTTTTCATCGGTTTCGGCACTGTATTTACCTTTTAGAACTGAAGCATATTCAAGAACAGGCGTTTCCAGGGGTAGAAAACCAAAAGTTTCAAAGTTTTCAATTAATAAATTTTTAACATAGTTACGGACTGCCATTTGAGACGGCAAAAAATCACGGAATCCTTTGAGAGTTTGTGGTTTATTGTTCATGAATTGATTTTAACATTAGAGAGGGGAAAACATATAAAAGGACAGTAAAAGGAAAAATAGTCTTTTTTCACTTGGGGTGGCATACCGGACTTGAACCGGCAACCTTCTGCTCCACAGGCAGACGCTCTAACCAATTGAGCTAATGCCGCCATATAAATACTAAAAACCGCCTGTATTTCGGCGGCTTTTTAATGATACAGTGGTACCGCCAATTAGATGGAGGTATGGTGATGGTTGAAAATAACCATAACTGTATTCATTACGTTATTGTAACAATGGTATAAAAAAAGTCAATAATTAAGGCTTTTTTGTAGGAGTTGGTTTGAGAGTGGGGGTAGTAGGTGGCTGGTAGTCAAGATTGATAATTTTGGAGGAATAATAGGTTTTAGCCATTTTTTTATCAGGTGTTAGAATGGTGATTATTTTTTGGCCGGATTGAAGATCATTAAGAGATATTTTCTGATCAGTCTGAGTGATTACTTCGGTTTTAGTATCGGTGTTTATTTGGTATTGAACATTTTTGTTTTTTGTGGGTATTAAGGCAAATATGGAAGATGACTTTGATATATCAACTATTTTTCCAACAACGATAACTTTTTGATCGTTAGTAATTGATTTTAAATCAATTACAATAATCCTTTTGGCATTGAGAACACTAGGATCATCGAATGTGCCCATGGCTAGAATGTCTTGACCGATTTTAAATTTATCTGCTTTGGATTTGTTGCGATTTATGTCGATAAAGACGGTTGTTTCGTCAAATTTAATTGTCCGGGGATTGTTTTGATACTCAATGGTAAATTGATTGTGATCAATTTGAATGATGTTACCAATAATTCCTTTTGGGGTATCGCTAGGCTGGGTAATTTCTCGGAGTTTTTCCTTAACTTTTTGTTGAACAACTTCACGAATTTTTTGAATGTCATTTTGGTCATTGTTTGGGGTGATTGTTGGAGTAATAGCCAAAACCTGATGAGGTTGAAAATAGTTGGAAAGAAGAAAAATTAAAAAAATAATCATTATATTTTGGCTGTAGAATAGGTAATTAATAATTTTGTTGTACTTTGGTTATCATCCGGGTCAATAGCATCGATTTGAATTTGGTTGGCACCACTTTCGACCTCGATTTCGGCACTAAAATTACCATTATTATCACTGTGAACAAAATAATTTTTAGTGATAGTAGTAATGATAATAGTACTCTGACGGTTACATGAACCTTTAATGGTAACCTTAGAATTAGAAACAATCGATTCATTTTCTGGAGAGTCAATAATGATTTGATTATTTGAATCATTAGAAGTCGGTGTTGGAGTGGAATTATTGATAGCTGGAGTTAATTCAGATTTAACTACTGGAATGGTGGGTGTAATGATATTGGCGGATGTTGTTGATGATTTCTTGATGGCGAAATAACCCCCGGTTAATCCAAAGCCTAAAAGTGTCCCAAGAACTATGGTTAAGACTATTTCTTTAAACATAATGGCAATAAGCTGATGATACCACAGCCGAGGCGTCTTGATGATAGAATTAGCTATATGGAGATAAAATATTTTTCAAACAAAACTATAGTGATTAAGAGTAAAAAAGAGGCAGTTTTGATTGATCCACAAAAAAAAGATTTGGATAATCCAAAAATGAATTCTAGAATAGTAGTTTATACATCGACAAATTTTGATTACTGGGAACCAGAAAATGGTGAACGAGTGGTGATCAGAGGTCCGGGAGAATATGAAATTGGTGGGGTCGAGATAGAAGGGTATAAAGGTGGCGGTGAAGGTAATAGTATTTATTCTGTTTTGGTTGATGGAGTTATGGTTGGAGTGCTGGGGGATATTAAAGAAATGTTAACTGATAAAAAAATTGAACGGGTTAATGCTATTGATGTGATGATAGTTTCTATCGGAGGAGATAATAAAATTACTTTTAAATCTATGGTTGATTTAGCCAAAAGATGGGGAGTAAATTACTTAGTACCGATAAATTATACCGACGAAGATTTAAAACACTTCTTAGATGAGACAGATAATGAAGGGAAAGAGTCAGTGGAGAGTCTAAAAGTGGATAAAGATAATTTGCCTGATGGATTAGAAATTGTAGTCTTGAAAGATGGACGAAATAACTAAATTACCACCTAGTAGTCCCGAAGCTGAGATTTGTGTATTAGGGGCGGTGTTGATCGATAATGATGCTTTACTGGCAGTTTCGGAGTATTTGAGGCCGGAACATTTTCATAATTTAAATAATGCTAAAGTGTTTGAGGCAATGCTAAGTCTTTATGAGGCTAGATCGCCAATCGATATTGTTACTGTATCGGAGAAACTGCGGGAAATGAAATACCTCAAAAAAATTGGAGGTAAAACTTATTTAACTCAATTAGCTAATGATGTACCAACATCAGCAAATGTCGAAAGTTACGGTAAAATTATAAAAGCTTTATCGGCAAAAAGGGAGCTAATTTCGGCGGCAGCTCGAATTACCGAAAAGGCTTTTGATGAGGGTATAGCGGCACCAATTTTATTGGATATGGCTGAACAGGAAATTTTTTCTCTGTCTCAAAAACATTTAAAATCGGTACCAACTTCATTAAAAGAAGTGTTGACGGCAAGTTTTGATAGGCTGGATGAATTGCAAAAAAAAGGTAGTGGTTTACGAGGGGTACCAACCGGATTTAAAGCGTTGGACGCAATGTTGGCAGGAATGCAGGATAGTAATTTATTGGTGTTGGCGGCTCGTCCAGGAGTGGGGAAAACAGCTTTTGCCTTGAATGTGGCACGGAGTGTAGCAGTGGATGACAAACTACCAACGTGTATCTTTTCATTGGAGATGAGTAAGGAGGAATTGGTGGATCGATTGCTGGTACGACAGGGTTTGATTGATGCCTGGAAGTTAAAGACGGGACAATTGTCGGATGTGGATTTTGGATCGTTATCAGAGGCCATGGGAGTGTTAGCCGAGGCACCATTATATATAGATGATACTCCTGGGCTAACTGTAACTGAATTACGAACTAAGGCCAGGCGATTGCAAGTAGATAAAGGAATCAGATTTATTGTGGTTGATTATTTGCAATTAATGCATGGACAAAGCCGAGATAATCGGGTACAAGAAGTCAGTGAGATTTCCCAAGGTCTAAAAAACTTAGCTAGAGAATTAAAGTTACCAATTCTGGCTTTGGCACAATTAAATCGTCAGATGGAATCACGGGGTGGAAAGCCACGATTGTCAGATTTGAGAGAATCAGGGAGTATTGAACAGGATGCTGATGTGGTAATGTTTTTATCCCGAGAGGATGAGGAAATTCGTGAATCAGTAACTTTTTCAATCGAAAAACACCGTAATGGGGCTACGGGACAATTTAATCTTTATTTTAATGGAAAACAGGTTAGTTTTTTTGATGTAGAGAAGAAATAATATTCATGCGATAATAGCAAAAGATTTTAGCCGATATGGCGGAACTGGCAGACGCGCACGACTCAAAATCGTGTGGTAGCGATACCATGGGGGTTCGATTCCCTCTATCGGCACTGATGAAAATAATAGCTTTATTAGGAAGTATAATTTATTTGTACTTGATATGGCGGAATTTAAGGGATAATTATAAGCATGAAGATTTGGTGTCGTATTCCTGGTGGTCACTTTTTGTTTTTTTAATTGGGGGCAGATTGTCATTTGGAGTCGTTAAGTGGGGAATATGGAATGATAGTTGGTGGAGTTGGTTTAGTTTTTGGAGCAAGCCTGGTTTTAATTATATTGGAGGTTTGGTGTTATGGATATTAATAACTGCTAGGCATTGCCAAATAAATAAGTGGAAAATATGGGCTTTTTTTGAAGATGTAATTGGAATTGTTTATGTTTATTTAGCTATTTTAATGTTGATTGAAGCTATTAATCACAAGTTTGACTTATTTTGGGTGACCTTAATGATGATTTGTATATTGATGGTGGCAATTAAAAGATTAATTATTAAAAGATATCGATCTTTTAGTTGGTATCTTAGTGGTAAAAAGGGTTTTGCTTTTTTCTTTACTAATATTTTTTTGGGAATACTTTTGGCCGGTTGGTTTTATTTGGTAGCTAAAGCGGGTATAATTATGTCAGTATTGCCGTTGGCAATTAGCCTTTCTTCAATTATTGGATTATTAATTTTAGGTGAAATAGGAGGCAAAAAATGATTGATAAAAAACAAAGTATACCGAGTAAATTACTGGCGCCAATTAAGAAATTTTTGGAGATAGAGTTGGTTAAATTAAAAAGGGAAGAAAAAAAGATTAAAGATAATGATCCTTTTAAGGATAGTTACCGAACTTTAAGAAATTCAGTGGAAGATGATTTAGATGAACAAATTGGTCATTTTGACAATGAGATTAGAGCTAATTTTGTCAAAAGACAGATTGTCCAACTACGTAAAGCTTTGACTATTATGAAAGTTGGAAAATATGGAATTTGCGAAAAATGCGGTAAAATGATTGATACTGATCGATTGGCTATCAGCCCATCAACGACTATTTGTGTCCACTGCGCCAAAGAATCAGAATAAATCATGATGTTGGCAAATTATGGTATTAGTTTTGGTTTGAATTTTCCAGGGTTATTGATAATTAATGCTTTGTGTATATTATTATTGATTGTTTGGTGGCGAAAAGATCGGAACTGGGGTTTACTGTTGATAATTGGTGGCGGATTATTAAACCTAATTGATAGACTGGCATATGGTTACGTACGGGATTACTGGCGGATATGGGGAACCAACATTTATAATAATTTAAATGATTGGATAATTTTTGGTGGATTAATAGTTTATTTGTGGCAAAAGTGGCTGACCAAAAAATTAAAGTAATTTGGGAAAATAATGAACTGTTGGTAATTAATAAACCGGCGGGAGTAGTGACAACTCGAGAAAAACAAGTTGATAATAAGAATATCTATCTTGAGGATTGGATAAAAACAAATAAGCCTAATGGATTGCCAAGAGAGGGGATTGTTCATCGGTTGGATAAAGGAACATCGGGAATAGTAGCAATAGCCAAAACTAAATCGGCTCTATCTGATTTGAAAACACAATTTAAAAATCGAACGGTTAAGAAAAAATATATGGCTTTAGTTGAAGGAGATTTTCCTTTTGAGGCAGAAATAAATATGCCGATAAAAAGGTCAAATTATGGTTTTGATAAATTTGGAGTTAATGAAGAAGGAAAACAAGCAATTACTTTAATAAAGTTAATTGATAAATATAAGAAAGAAAACCGAATATATAGTTTGGTGGAAGTTGGTTTGAAGACTGGCAGAACTCATCAGATTAGAGTTCATTTAAGTTATTTAAAATGGCCAATTGTTGGTGATAAATTATATGGGAGTAAGACAGTTCTAGGAAGGCCGTTTTTACATGCAGGTGAATTAACTGTGGAATTACCTGGTGTTGGAGAGAAAAAAGTTTTTAAAGCCGAATTACCAGAAGAATTGTTAGAATTACTGAGAAGTTATGAAAAAATTAATTAAACCGGTAATTGGAGTAATAATTGTATTGGCGTTAATATTAACGATTTGGAAATGGAAAGATTGGATAAATGATCGGGATTTTAAGTTAGGTATACTGACTGATCAGGGAATCGGAATTATTTCTGTTTCTAAAGAAAGAAGAATGATTAATGAATTGATAATTTCATCGGAGACGATGGTTTGGATACCAAGGGGGTTAGGATGGTATCGGAGTGACCGAATATTAAAGTTGTTAAGACAGGAAAATAAACTTGATTTGGCCAATGATGTGTTTTTCTATAATTTTGGTTTGGTGCCGGATCTGGTTTTAAATACTGAAAAGTTCGAAGGTTGGGAAAATAATTGGCAACTGATTAATAAATGGGGAGGCTTGAATTGGTTAAGATTCAAATTGCAGGAAGGACAAATGAGGTATAAACAGGAAAATCAAAAATCAAATTTTGATGAAATATTACCTCGGGATTTTTCTGATAGTCAGATGGTAAAAGAGGACTTAAGGGTTTCAATTTATAATACCAGTGAGAATTCAGGATTGGCCGGTTATATGGCAAAAATACTAGAATGGAGTGGTTTAACGGTGGTGGGAGTGGAAAATTATCCAATTCAAATCGAAAATTGTAAGCTAATGTCTTCTAAAAATGAAAAGGCATTGATGGGATTAGTTTTTTTAAAAAATAGGTTAAAGGAATGTTCTTGGGAAGAATCAGAAGAACTAATGGAAGGCAATGTTGAAATATATTTTGGAGAAAAGTTTGCGCAAATGTTAAACTATCAGAGTTATAAACAAGAATTTAATCAATAAAAAACGTGTCAGGTCATTCAAAGTGGGCAAATATTAAAAACCGTAAAGGAGCCCAAGATAAAAAAAGAAGTGAGTCTTTTACCAAGATGTCAAAAAATATTTTGACGGCTATTCGTGCCGGTGGTGGTAATTGTAATCCAGATTCTAATTTAGCTTTGAAAGAAGCGATAGAAAAGGCAAAAACGGTTAATATGCCAAAAGAAAATATTGAAAGATTATTAGCCAGATTTGAGGAAAGAAAGGCTAATTTAACTAGTGGAGTATTTGAGGGTTATGGTCCTTTTGGGGTGCCAATTATAGTGGAGGTGGAAACGGACAATAAAAATAGAACTCTAGGTGAAATAAAGCTGTTGTTTAAAATAAATGGCGGATCTTTAGGAGAAAGTGGCTCAGTGTCTTATTTATTTGATCGAGTAGGGGAGGTGGATACTAGTGGATTTGATGAGAACCAGCAATTGGAATTGATTGATATTGGGGCAGTTGATTTTGATGATAAGACAGTATTAACTGAAGCCAATAAGTGGCATGAGGTAGCAGAAAAAATAAAAGGGATGGGGATTGGTGTTGAGGAAAGTGGAATAGTAATGCGATGTAAATCACCAATAATTTTGAATAGTGAGGATGAGGTGACTAAAATATTAGATTTAATTGATTCATTGGAAGAGAATGATGATGTAGTTAATGTGTTTGCTGGTTTTGACTATCATGAACAAACGACTTAAATATCTAGTCTCTTCTTTATTTTCAGCCTTAGGTTTTTTCATGTTTATATCATTACCCTATGAATCGAGATATTATGGCTTGATGGCAGGAACGGTTTTATCGATGTTCTGTTTCTGGTTTGGTTTAGGAATTGTTTTTATTTCCGATTTTTCAGTAAGGATGATGGCTGTGATTGTGCCGATGTTGTTCTTTATTGGTTTTGGTTTATTTACAGCTTTATTACCATATTCAATATTGACAGCAATATTATTAAGTATATTTTTTGGGGTGGTTTATTACATTTTATTCCTAGTGGAAAACGTTTTTCTGGTGGCAATTGGTTATCGAACCGTACCTCTTTATCGGGCGGCTTATACCACCAGTTTGATTATTTTACTGATAACAATTTTCTTTGTTTTTGATACTTTGTTTTCTTTCCGATTGTTATACATTTGGAATGTATTGGGAGTATTTATAGTCTCAGTCTTAGTATTTTTATACCAATTCTGGGCGATTGCTATAGAACTGTCTGATGATGGTAAAGACAAAAATCGATGGTTGTATGTTTTTTTGCCAGCGATTTTGATGACAGAATTGGCTTTAGTATGGTCATTTTGGCCGGTTGGTATATTTAAAGGATCAGTTTATTTAGTGTCGGTAGTGTACGTTTTATCGGGTTTAATTCAAGCTGATATTCGAGGAAGGTTTTTTAGAAGAACCTGGCTAACTCATATGTGGATTGGAATTGCAATTATTGCCGCCTGTGTATTAGTAACTAAATGGCGATAATGCCTGGAGCAGAGGAGTAGGGTAGTGTCCTATAATATTGTTTATTTATTTTCACAATTATATCCTATAATTTTCACATAAATATATGATATAGAATGATATAGTCTATGTGAATAACTAATTTAGCAACAACTATATCATTTGCTAGTCTCGGAAGAGTGATAAGAGAGTGGAGTAAGGTAACTGTTTGTTAGTTTGTTAATGTCTATTACTAAGTTCTAATATTTAAAGAAGAGTAGTGAATAACTTATTAGTACTCCTCCGTCTTTTGATAGTCAAAATTTATATGTCGCACAATGTATCTTTTGCGACATATCTAAAATTGAGAGGTAGGGGGAGTGTTAAAAAAAATATAAAAATATAAATTTAAAATTTTTTTTAAAAACTAATGAAAAATTTATAGTTTTAATAAGTTTTAAATAAGTAGCTAATTACCCTCTTTGTATCTGGCTACTTATAGATTGTTAGTTTAGGTTTAAGATTGACTTTCGGCTCCCCTAGTTTGTAAAAATACCATAAGATAGGGTAAAAATATAGATGACTTCACCAAAGGCTCTACAACGAATGATAATTAAATTGGATACATACTATAATAGGTAATGTCGAATGAATTGACCACTTTAATCAGACAATTTTTAGAATATCTGGAAATTGAAAGGAACTGTTCAAAACTGACAATTAGAAACTATGAACATTATCTAATGGTGATGGTGGAATATTTTCAAGAAAAATTAGATCGATTACCTTTAGTTTCTGATTTAGATATGAACTCAATTAGAAGTTTTCGACTTTATCTATCGAGACAGCCGGGAACCTTAGGAGAAATGAAATCAGTTACCCAAGGATATTATGTAATTGCCCTGAGATCGTTTCTTAAATGGTGTGTTAAAAATGATATTCCAGTGATGGCACCGGAAAAATTGGAGGTACCGAAAAATAAAGATCATTCTTTGAAATTTTTAAATAGCGAACAAGTGTCAAGACTATTAAATCAACCATTATTATCGTCAAAAACTGGTTTACGAGATAAAGCAATTTTGGAATTACTGTTTTCAACCGGTCTAAGGGTATCGGAATTAGTTTCATTGAACCGTGATCAAATTGACCTAAAAACACGCGAATTTGGTGTTATTGGAAAAGGAGGAAAGCAACGAGTAGTATTTATTTCCCATCAAGCGGCAACATTTATGGATCGATATTTGAAATC
>CAYSVP010000002.1:22909-26411 GCA_964434595.1 uncultured Gammaproteobacteria bacterium
GATGTAAAATGCGTAAAGATAGGTATAAACAAAATTTTAAAGCTGGTTAGCAATCGAGTTCTTTGACTGCTAATTGCGTCAATCTATTTTACATAACCTATAACAAGAATATATTCAGTTATATTGCTTCTTTTTCGTTGTTTTTGAGAATAGTCATGGCATTGACTTTATCATCATCGGTTTTTAGTCGCATTAGAATTACACCTTTGGTATTACGGCTTAAGATGGGAATATTTTTTAGAGGTAGATTAATGGCAACAGCTTTTTTGGAAATGAAAATAACTGTTTCATCGTCCTGTTGAACAACTTGGGCGGCGGCTATTTTACCAGTTTTTGAGGTAAGATTGGCAACTTTAACGCCGACACCGCCACGTTTTTGCAGAGGGTAGAGGTAAACATCGCTTCGTTTACCGATACCATTTTCGGTAATGACTAGAAGATGATGAAAAAAGTTTTTATCACGGATTTGAGGTACGATGTCTAAACTAACCAAGGTGTCACTATCTTTTAAGAGAATTCCCCGAACTCCACGGGTATGTCTACCCATCGGACGGGCATCATTTTCATTAAAACGGATGCATTTACCATTGTGAGTAACCATAAAGATTTGATCATTACCGGTGGTTAATTTTGCCCAGACTAATTGATCACCTTCATCAAGTTTGATAGCGGCTAGACCGGTCTGACGAATGTTTTTGAATTTGTCGATGGAAGTTTTTTTAATGGTACCTTTAAGGGTAGCTAGGAGAATATATTTTTGACTTTGATCTTTGGTAACCGGAAGGACAGCCTGGACAGTTTCACCATTAGAAATATTAATTAGATTGACAACAGCTTGACCTCTGGATTGTCTGGAACTTTCGACAACATCCCAAACTCTTGTTTGAAAAACCCGACCTCTGTTGGTAAAAAAGAGAAGATAATCGTGGGTGTTAACAGATAACATATTTTCAATTTCATCTTCGGATTTGGTAGTCATACCTGAAACTCCAACTCCTCCACGTTGCTGAATACGATATGTTTCTTTGGGAACTCGTTTGATATATCCGGTACGAGTAATGGTAACTAAAGTTTGTTCGTTGGGAACTAGATCTTCCTCGCTAAAATCATTTAGACCTCGGGCGTATATTTTAGTTTTACGAGAATCACTGTATTTTTCCATGATTTCGCCATTTTCTGATTTGAGGACTTTAATCATAGATTCTGGTTTGGTAATAATACTGGTAAGTTCGGTAATAGTTTTTTCAACTTCACTATATTCATCATCTAGTTTTTGGCGTTCGAGACCGGATAATTTCTTTAATTGCATATCAAGAATTGCTTGAGCCTGGAGATCAGTAAAACCAAATTTTTCAATAAGTTTAGTTTTGGGATCTTCATTCACCTTGCTATGTCTAATGGTGTTGATTACTTCATCAATAATATCGAGTGCTTTTTTTAATCCTTCAAGGATATGAGCTCTCATGTAGGCACTTTTTAGATCGAAGATACTTCTTCGACGGATGATAGTTTGGCGGTGGCGGAGAAATAGTAATAACATTTGGCGAAGATTGAGAGTCTGAGGAACTCCATCTACTAAAGCCAAAATATTGGCAGAATACGAAGATTGTAGAGCAGTATATTTATAAAGTTTATTGAGAATAGATTTGGGTTTGCCGTTTTTCTTAATTTCGACGACTACCCGAATACCATGACGATCTGATTCATCCCTAAGATCGGAAATACCAATAATTTTTTTGTCACGAACCAGGTCGGCGATTTTAGCAACCATTTCGGATTTGTTGACCTGATAAGGAATTTCCGAAATTACAATTCTAATTTTACCGGATTTAGTTTCTTCAATATTGGTTTTACCACGAACCATAAATTTACCACGGCCAGTGTTGTACATTTCAATTATTCCGGTTTTACCGTATATTTCTCCAGCAGTCGGAAAATCTGGTCCTTGAATAAATTTAGTTAAATCTTCAACAGTGGCAGTAGTATCAACATTAAAAGAAATTTTTTCTAACTCTTTGACTGGCTGTAAAACTAAATCTTGAGTGGTTTGAGGATGACCAAGTATGGGATTAATTTCTAGAGGAGTGTCGACTTTTTCCAATTCACAATTATCAAGAATATGACCAAGGGCTTGGCATAATTCTCGAAGATTATGAGGAGGTATTTTAGTAGCCATACCAACAGCAATACCATCGGCACCATTTAATAAAAGATTAGGAACACGAACAGGGAGAACAGTTGGCTCTTTGGTAGAGGCATCATAATTGTCCATCATATCAACAGTTTCTTTGTTGATATCAGCGATCATTTCCGGAGTAATTTTGGCCATTTTTGCTTCGGTATACCTCATGGCGGCTGGAGGATCACCATCGATAGACCCAAAATTACCCTGTCCTTTGACCAAAGGATAACGAAGAGAAAATTCCTGAGCCATCCGGACGAGGGCAAAGTAGATTGAGCTATCACCGTGAGGATGATAGGATTTCATAACATCACCAACAATGGCGGCGCATTTAACATTTTTTCCAGAAACCCCTAAACCAAGCTTGTCCATGGCATAAATAATTCGTCGTTGAACTGGTTTAAGACCATCACAAACATCAGGTAGAGCTCGGGAAACAATTACCGACATAGAATAATCAAGATAAGATTTTTCCATTTCGGGAACAATATCGACATCAAGAACTTTTCCGGTATTATTAACGAAAGCCGGAGTATCTTTGACTATAGTGTTTTTTTCCTGATTTTCTGACATATGTTTAGATATCTAATGTAGCTAAATGAGCATGAGTGGTAATAAATTTTTTACGAGGTGGAACATCATCACTCATTAGAATTCGAAAAGTTTCATCAGCTTTTTGAATATCCGAGATATTAACCCGCTTTAAAAGTCGGGTTTCCGGATTCATGGTGGTTTCCCAAAGTTGTTGGGGGTTCATTTCTCCCAGACCTTTGTAACGTTGAATGTCGTAACCTTTTGAAGTATCAATCTTTTTAAGATAAGCTTCCTTTTCTTCTTCGGTATATACATATTGAACAGTTTTTCCGTGTTTAATTCGGAAAAGTGGTGGCATGGCGATATATACATAACCCTGTTCAACAATACCTGGTAAATGTCGGAAAATAAAAGTTAAAAGTAGAGTAGCGATATGA
Source organism: uncultured Gammaproteobacteria bacterium (assembly GCA_964434595.1). Classification (GTDB taxonomy): domain Bacteria; phylum Patescibacteriota; class Microgenomatia; order UBA12405; family UBA12405; genus CAYSVP01. The sequence continues at coordinate 26,063 of CAYSVP010000002.1, forward strand.
GCGCCGTCAACATCAGCATCGGACATGAGAATAATCCGATGATAACGAAGTTTGTTAATGTCAAATGTATCACCAATACCCGATCCTAGGGCAATAATGAGATCTTTTAGTTTATCGGAACCGACAATTTTATCAAGACGCATACCTTCAGTGTTTAGAGCTTTACCCCACAGAGGTAATATAGCCTGAAATTTACGATCCCTCCCCTGTTTGGCTGAACCACCGGCGGAATCTCCTTCGACAATATATATCTCACATTCTTCGGGCTTTTTAGATTGGCAATCGGCTAATTTGCCCGGTAAACCAAGAGAATCAAAAGCGCCTTTACGCATAATGGCATCTTTGGCAG
>CAYSVP010000002.1:26511-31261 GCA_964434595.1 uncultured Gammaproteobacteria bacterium
CCCGGTAAACCAAGAGAATCAAAAGCGCCTTTACGCATAATGGCATCTTTGGCAGCTTTGGCGGCTTTACGAATCTGAATGGTTAGTAAAGCTTTGTTGATAATAGTTTTGGCAATATCAGGATGTTCTTCAAAATAGGTTTCTAATTGTTCCCTGACAATTTTAGAAACGATAGGTTGAACTTCAGAATTGCCTAATTTTCCTTTGGTTTGGCCTTCAAACTGAAGATTTTTACTACCCATTTTAATAGAAACAATAGCGGTTAGACCTTCACGAACATCATCACCAGTGATAGTGTCATCTTTACCCTTGAGCAGTTCCTTTTTAACAGCATAATCTTTGATTACCTTAGTTAAGGCAATTTTAAAACCAGTTAAATGAGTACCGCCTTCATGGGTATTAATGATATTGACAAATGAAGGGGTGTTCTCTTGGAAGGAATCGTTGTATTGAATAGCAACCTCGATATCAATACCGTCTTCAAGACCATGGAGATAGATGGGTTCATGGAGAACGTTTTTGCCTTTATTTATTTCTCGAAGAAGAGAAATAATACCACCTTCAAAATAATAATGATGTTCGCTTCCATTGCGATCATCATAAAAATGGAGGTAAGTTTTAGAGGTAAGATAGGAATGATCTTTAATAGATTTGATAATAACCTTAGAATCGAATTCGAGAGTTTCCTTGAAAATTTCCGGATCTGGGTAAAAAGTTACAGTAGTGCCGGTAACCGATGCGGGGAGAATATTTATTAAACGGTTATTTTTTGATTCATTAATTTTAGTAAGTTTAGTTTTGGTGACACCTCGAGAGAAATCAATAAAATTAATCGCATTGTCACGACGAATTTCTACGGAATAATATTTTGATAAAGCATTAACACAAGTGACTCCAACTCCATGAAGACCGCCAGATACTTTATAAGCATCACCTTCAAATTTACCACCGGAATGAAGGGTAGTCATAATAACTTCAACGGCCGGTTTGTTATATTTTGGCATAATATCGATAGGGATGCCTCGACCGTCGTCGGCAACAGTGGCTGAACCGTCACGATTAATGATTACCCACACATTTTTTGCAAAACCAGCTAAAGCTTCGTCAATGGAATTATCGATAACTTCCCAGAGACAATGATGAAGACCATGAACGTCAGTAGAACCAATATACATGGCCGGACGTTTACGGACGGGTTCAAGTCCTTCAAGGACAACAATTTGTTCGCTGGTATAAGATTTATCGGATGACATAAAAAGTCCAGAATTTCTGGAACAAATTAATTGTACCAAGTTAATATAGCTTTACAATAGGTAAATTATGCCTAAAGATAGACAAAATATATTATTAAAACTGTATCAAAAGGGATCAAAATTGGAGTGTTTTTTTATCCTTAAATAAGGTATTTTTTAGCTTTTAATTTTGGAAATAGCGTCGTAGGCAATAATTGAAGTGGCGACCAATACGTTAAGAGAAACATTAACTCCGAACATGGGAATTTCGACTATCTGGTCGCACATTTTTAAAACTGACTCCCCTACCCCTTTCGATTCACTGCCGGCAATAATTGCTAAAGGAAATTGATATTTAGCTTTTTGATAATTAACACTATTGGCTTTTTGTTCGCAAGCGATTATTTGATATTTTTGTTGTTTAAGATATTCTAGACAATCTTCTGTACGATCATATTGTTCCCAAGGTATCCATTTCCAAGTTCCTACAGAAGCCCGATGAATTTTTAAATTAGGTGGAGTAACAACTGGGCCACACAAAAATATTTTTTCAGCAGCAATAGCATCGGCAAAACGAAAAAATGAACCAATGTTATAAGTATCCAGAACATTGTCCAATACCAAAACTATTGGATTACGTTTGATAAGGCTTTGATTTTTTTGTGATTCCCCTACTCCACTTTGGCGTAGTTGATGAGAATTTAGTTTCACTAATTAATTGCCACAACCACCAGCGGCAGGAGCGGTTCCGGTTAACTCATTAAGAATGGTCTTACATTCATTTGGAGCCTTGTTAAAAGAGGCACAAATGGCTGTTTTAATGACGTTGGGAGTACGATATTTGTCTTCAGAAGCAACTTTGTCTCCGATTTGAAGAGTACCTTTACCATCCCTGGTATAAGCGGTTTCTGGGGGGAAAACAATATCATTAATCATGACAGTTGGTGAACCTTGAACTTTGTACTGCTCAGTTAAAGCAACTTCTTTTTCGATTAAATTGATACCGTCTTTATTGAAACATTCAGTAATTTTGGCAGTATCAAGACCGGCTTGTTTGGCTTGATCTTCCCAACAACTATCAGCGTTTTGATAAGTGCAGTTTTTATTGACATTAGCAACGAAATCCCACCAAGCTTTTTTATTGTCACCTACTTGGTTCCAGGCACATATTTCACGAACATCCTGATTAGCTTCCTGGCGACCATGAAGCGAAGCATAGACAGTTCCGTTAGATTTTATATAAGAAGAATCATCTAAACATGTTTTTAAACTACTCTCGACTGTCTTTTTGCATTCAGCTAAAGTTTTAAAGTAGCCATTGCTGATGTAGGTACTACATTGAGTAACGTCACCGGCACGAACTTTACAATAATCGTTAAGGTTGGATATTTTTTCAAAAATATAGTGAGGAGTAATATCAGCTTTTTGACCAATTAAGTCATAAACTGGACGGAGAACATCTTCAATTTGATTACCGTATGGACAAAAGCTCATAACAAAAAATCTCAATTCAGGCTTGGTATTTTTTTGAGGGGTAAAGGTAGCGGTGGCAGTAATTTCTGAGACGGTGGTAGATGGATTTAATTTGGCAACACGGGTGCCAGCATAAAAAGCAACAATAGTAATAATCAAAGAGTAAAAAATTAAACTAAAACCACTAATAGAGAACTTGGATTTTTTCTTTAGCTCTTTCATTTTTTGATATTAACACAAATATTATATTTATTCTTGTTCTGTAATGGAGATGGCACCAACCGGACAAGAATCAACAGCATCTTGGATAATTTTAGTAATTTCTGTTGGTTGTTTTTTAACAGCAGCTTTGTAGGTGGTTTGATTGAGCTCAAAAGTTTCTGAGTCAATCGATGGACAAGTGTTACATCCAATACATTTGTTGCTGTCGAGAGAGATTATTTTTGTCATAAGAAGATTTTATAGCAGAGTGTCAAATTCATCAATATGAGCTTTAGTGAATTGGCCAGATTTGATGATGGCTGAAAGAATTAAATAAATTCTATCCTCGGCTTCAGAATGGTCAAGATTTTTAGTTATGCCGGGAAAATAGTGAAAAATCTCATTTCGGCCATATTTCCAAGCATTCCATAGTATTTCAGCTAATTCTTCACCTTTTTCATCATAATCGCTTAGTTTCTGATAAATGGAAAAACGTTTGTAACGAAGTGATGGATTAAGAGTTTTACCAACCCGGAAACGATCACTTTCATAACTATATTTGTCAATAATATTTATTTTTAGAAAAAAATCTTTTAAATAACCTTCGTAAGCTTTGGCGGCTGGAGACACCATAAAGGAATAATCAGAAATATGGTCTAAATCTTTTAATTTATTTAACAAAATAACACTATCGTTAATAAAATTTTTCTGTTCAAGGGAGAGAAAAGCTTGAGCCTGTTGAATAATTTCTAGGGATACACGATTCATGTTTATGATTTTAGCAAAAGAAAGAAAAAAACTAGGGTGAAGACAACAAAGATAGCAATATATACTGGTAAATATTTGAGTGATAATTGTTTTTCTTCACGAGCAAAAAGCCAATCTTGGAGATGGTGAGGATCCCGACGATAATCAACAATTTCATCTACTAAAAGATGAACATTGAGAGCCAACATAATACCCATACCAAAAACATTACCACTACTGGTGAAAATAAAAACTGAGATAGCCGCCAGAACTACTTGAAAAAAGAAATGGTGGAAAATTAGGCTAGTATGTTTGTGATGAGTAACCTCGAGCAGTTTAATAAGAGATTTAAAATCTCTTTTTTTAAAAGCAATTTGAGCTAAACGGCTTTCTTCAATTTTAGGATTAAAATAAAGCCAATAAATTAGATGGTCAAAATCAAGTAAAAATGAACCAATAGCTAAACCAAAGAGAAGATAGAAAAATTCATACCAGACATTTTTATTAATTATCCAGTAAATGGAAGTGATAATGAAAATAATTATCAGTGGAGCTAGATGTCGTTTTAATTCAGTTTTCACTATTTAATGATAGCAGAAAAAATTTAATCTCTTAAATAAAGGGTAAGTAAAATACTTGAATTAGTGGAATGATACGCGCTTATTCGTATCGAAGAGCTTCAATAGGAGAAAGTTTACTGGCTTTTCTTGCCGGAGTTACCCCAAAGATTATGCCGACTAAAAAAGACACTCCGAAGGCTAAACAAATTGAACCAATAGTAACTTTGGCGGGAAAAAAATTATTAATAGCCATAGTACCCAAGGTTCCTAAAAGAATTCCAATAAAGCCACCAATTCCGGAGAGAATTACGGCCTCAAAAAGAAATTGGAGTAAAATGGCCCGAGGATAGGCACCAATAGCTTTCCGTAAACCAATTTCCCGAGTTCTTTCCGAAACTGTAACCAACATAATATTCATAATACCAATACCGCCGACAATTAGGGAAATAGCGGCAATACCGGTTAGAGCTACAGTCAGGGTACTAATAATGGAATTAATTGAATTTAAAAGTTGTGCCGAATCAAAGACGGAAAAAG
>CAYSVP010000003.1:0-5594 GCA_964434595.1 uncultured Gammaproteobacteria bacterium
GGATTTAGGCTGATGAGATTCCAACGGGATTGCTTCGCTACGCTCGCAATGACGGGAGAGCTACGCTCGCAATGACGTATGAGGGGTAGGGGGAATTTAAATTGTTATTTATCCTGATATTTCTTTTTCAAGTTTTTCAATTCGTTCTCTAATTCTTCGATTTTATCGTTACTTGAAGATGGAGGTAGAGAGTGTTTTTGTTTGGAAAGTTTGGCAATAATCAAGATAACAATGAGAGTAGCAATTATTAGAATTATTAGTTTCCATGGAATAACCCAGAAAAATAGAGAAGCAATTAATGCTTGTCCGGTAGTTCCGTAACCGGCATTTAAAGTCGCCTGAAAACGACCAAAAAGCCATTTTTTATCTAAAACATTTTGGAATTCGCGACTAGTGTAAGGAAAAATATTGGTGCGGGTAAGATCGAGAGTGGCAGTGGTCAGACCAAGCATATCTTTGATGGTGATTTGACCAATCGGAGAAATATGAATGTCACTAAGGTTATTAACTATAGCTTTGAAATTAATCGGGCCATATTCAAGAAATTTGGGAGCGGAAAAATCGGTAACTATGGCTTTTTCTTTGATATCGCCGGGAACGGTAATGTAAAGAAGAGTGCCGACATTGGTTTCAATTATGGCTCCAGATTGATCAAGCATAGTTTGATTTTTTGGAGTGTGGAGAACCATGGTGTAATGTCCACCTGGAGTAGCATCTTCGGGGGCAATAATGGAAACAATTAGAGATCTGGTTTCACCAGGTTTAAGCCTAAGGGTAGAAGGAGAGACCTGAATCCAATTAGCTGAAGCCCAACGATTATCAGTATCCTCTTTTTCTAAAGAGACTGGAGTACCGGCATTGTCGACAACAATAAAATCTTTGACATTAGTGGTGATAACTTTTTCAACATTCGATTCGTTGCGAACCTTAATTTCTTTGGTGAGAACTTCGCCGGGAGTGATTTGAATTTCAAGACGAGGAGGAATGGCACTAAGACCAACAAAATTCTGGGCATGAATTGGGGAAGCTAGTAATAAATAACCAGTAACAAAAATAAAACCGGGGAGGAGATTTTTTTTCATTTTATATTAGAATGTGGCGGTAGCAGTAAATATTAATTTAGATTCATAATTACCAGCTTCCTGAGTAGTTGAAGCAGTAGCTCGATAACAAATATAAGCTTGCTCGATGGCAATAGGGGTCGCATTATTTTTCATTATTTCCTGTGTATTAGCATAACCTATTCCAAAAGATTTGTAACCATCTTGATAGTTAAAAATTGAAGTGCCGACACTTAGATTTTGAAGAGTGTAACCAAAACCGGAATCAGTATAGGTTGTCCAGGGAGCAGGAGTTATCATGTCGCAAGAACCGGCTGAAGGACAGGTTGTATTTGGTATTGTGGTACCAGTAGTAACGTTACGTAAATAATCATTTGCATAAGCGGTTACAACATAGCCACCACTGGCATTGGTAACGGCGCTAAGGATCTGAGCTAGATTATTGGCTTGATTAAGAAACAAAGAACCAAAGGCGACTGAATCGGAAGTGGTAGCGTTGGCATTTGGGGACATGATTGTTTCACAGGCGGTGCCACCAACATGAGTAGCGTCTGTGGTACCAATAGTAAAAGTAAGAGTTGGATCAATTGAGGCAGTGACTCTAACAGCTTCAACAACAGCAATTTTTCCTTGAGTTTGGTCTTGGATGGTTTCACTTGCGTCGAGATGACGAACAAAAAAAGTGTAAACGTCGGCATTACCTTCAATATGAGAAGAATTAGTAGGAGCGGGATTAATTAATTGACTACCTGTTGATAAATCACGGCCGATGGTGATAGTGTAGCCGACTCCGGCAACGGTGGTACCACCGACACCTTGATAACAAGTGATGGTATGGTAAGTATTACCATTAAGAGTGGTTGTACCAATAGAATAGGCTTCGGTAACACCAACACCGGTAACAAAATTAGGACAAGAAACATCGGCGATTTTTAGACGGGTACCTAATCCGGTGGTAATACCACCAACATCCTGGCCTAAATCAAAACCTTGTTGGTCAGGAATACCATCATTGTGGGTTTCCCCAATTCGACTAGTAGCTTTAATAAGAACTTGCCAGAAGGAGCTGGTAATATTACCAGTGGCATTAAAACTGATGGTATGGACGGATGATCTGGTAGCAATAACTGCTGCGCCGGCAAAGGCATTACTTTGACCAATACCGGAATTTAATTGAATACTGGCGGTATCACCTAAATCTCGAATAGTGTAGAGAGTTAGTGGACCGCTAGAGCCGGCATCAAGACCAGTGGTACCAATAGCGATAGTATCGCCAACAAATAGGTTGTTAGTGCTGAGTGACGGGGCGGTAAAACCAGTGTTGTTAACCACGATTTGAATCAATGAGTCATTAATAATCGGTACTGAACTTAATCGACCAAAATAAGAGAGTTGAGGATTGCTAAGAGTGTCTTTGATACCAGTAATGACACCATAAGAATTTATCTGATAACGATGGGCAAAAAATGAGATTGAAAACAGAAAAAACAGAAAACAGAAAAAAAGTAGGGATTGAATTTTTCTTCTCATCAGGTAATTTAAAATACTATAGTCACTATATATATTATAGAAGTTAATGTCAATTACGGTTTTTGATGTGAGTTATTTTGATAGTGAGAAAAGTGAAAATTATTAATAAACCAAGAAAAAAAGTGAAGGAAAAAGGAAAAACAAAGAAACTAATAGTGGCAGTAGCCTGATTGGATTCCAAAGTAGCGGTATAATGTCCCGGCCAAAAAGGTGGACTAAAAGTACAAGGGACAGATTCGTTGTGGTCAAGACAACTGATTTGACGGGAGTAGTTGGCTAAAACATTATGAGGAAAAAGAGGTAATTCCCGAAGAGTTAGACCATTTTTAGAAATAGTAATTTTACCGTCAGTTTTAAAATAATGTTCAGTTTTATTGGTAACTAAACCGTTAAAAGTTAATTTAGTTAGAAAAATATCTTTGAATTTAGGACTAACAGAGAATTTAGAAATATCGGATTTAATGGCAATACTTTGACTAGGAGAAGTAGAAATAAGTAAATGGGAACCAATTTCGGCTGAGGTTTGGGCGCCAATTTGATTGGGATTGAGGGAATTATTGGCAGCTTGGGAAACAAAAAAGGTAAAGTAGGAATCGGCCAAAGGTGTATCATTTTGAGATTTTATTTTGAGAACTAATTGTTGTTTTTGATGAGGTTTAATTGAGAAGACTTGACCAAGACGAATATCAGAATTGGCCAAAGAGAACTCAAAGTGGGGATTGGCAAGGACCCCGGAATAAGAGATTAAACCCTCGGCGCCAACGGGTTGCCAAGAACGGACTGAGGCATTGAGGGTAATAATTGAATCGGAGTTATTTGTAATATCATAAGCCTGAGTGATAGTAGCGCCTGGTTTGGCAAGTAATTCGACTTGACTAGGTGAGAGAGTAAGGTTGAACATTTGATAATAGTAAATTAATAAATTGGAATGGCAGTGAAGATAATGGAATTTTGATAAAAACCGGCTGTCTGAACAGCGGAAATTAAAGCCTTGTAACTAATACGAGCAGAATGGTCTTTAACTGGTTTGTTTTCAGTCATAATAGTTTGTCCTGGTTCCTGCTGAGAAATATCGGCGAAAGATCGGAAATAATTGCTATCGGAAAAAATACTAGAAGTGCCAATACCGGTAGTAACTGCGCTACTGTTGATACCAATAGCGTTAAAACCAAAACCAAAAGTATCATTGTTAATCCAAGGTCCGGAAGTACTATTGGAACAAGAATTGGAATCACATCGAGTGTCGGGAATAGTGGTACCACTTGAGATTGATAGAGGATGATTTTCGGAAGCAATAATTTGATAACCGTGACCAGAGGGGGTAGAAACGGTAATAATATTGGTGTCAGTTGAACCAATTCCGGGAACTAAAGTACCAAGATTGATGCTCAGTTTATCAACGGAAAAGGTGAATTGAGTCAGAGTATTGTATATGTATTGAAAACCGGATTGAACGATATAGCCGTCAGAGTTAAAAGCACCGGGAGCATTCTGGCCAACAGTGTCGGTTAGAGAATAATTAGTGGACGATTTTTTACCGGAAGTAATGTTAAAAGTTCCCCAATCAATAATATAACTAGCAGAGGTAAAGCGTTGGGCAACAATGGGTAAAAAACTGGCACTAATTAGAACCATGGCTAGTAAGCAAATAATTAGAAAGATAAATTTAGATTTCATCATCGGATTTATCAATGTCTTCGGATAATTTTTTAGCTGAGTTGAGAAGGTTATGGGCACTTGATTTAATTTTTTGAAGAGATTCTTTTTGAGAAGGTGACAATGAAGGTGAAGAAAGAAGTTGGGAACTGAGGTCGGCAATGGTAGTAATACCGGTTTTGAATTTTAAATTGAGCCAAAAGAGACAATCGGTGTTGTTGGTGGCCATAATAGTTTCGTTTCTAATTTTGTCAAGAAACTGACGACCGACAAACCAGGCAAGAGGGGTGATAAGAAGAAGAGAAAATAATGGTAAAAGTGAGGTCAGAGAATTAATTGATTGAGATAGAAAAAGAATTAAGATTAGAGAATAAGCTAAGGTGGTGCTAGGTGGATTTTGAAAGGCAATGGCAAAAAGAGAAAAGTAAGTCAAAAAAAAGACTGGTGAATTTAGACCATTGGTAGTGAAAACTAAGAGATTACTAATAATGGCTAGAAAGAAGAGGTAGTGTTGTTTGCGGCGAAAAAAAACTATAAAAATAATGGTAATGATGGCAATAAACTGAGGAGTGTAATTAATAAACGGAGAAATAGAGAATAAATAGGTAAAGACAGCGGTAGTAGAAAAAAGAAAAATAGTAAAAAGTTGAGGCATTGAAATAAGTATACTATGATGAATTATATGTATGAAAAATTACGAAGATTTACTTGGGCTGATGGATTATTAGTTTTGGGTATAGGACTGATAATCGGAGGATTGGGAATTAATTGGGCTGATAAGCTGAAAAATGATAAACAAAAAACTTTTGTTAATAAAATATCTCCGACTCAGATTATTGATAAACAGATAGAGATTAAAGTAATTGTCGACATTTCTGGTGAGGTAATTTCACCGGGAATTTATGAATTGAAAAGTGGTTCACGAATAAATGAAGTGTTGGTGATGGCTGGTGGTTTGGGAGCCAAGGCCGATAGAGAGTGGGTAGAAAAAAATATCAATCGAGCAGAAATATTGAAGGATGGGCAAAAGATTTATATTCCTAAAGTAAATGAAAACGTAGATTCTAAAATCCAAAATCAAACACAGGTTTTAGGGGTAAATACAGGAACTATTAGTTTGAATTTGGCGACGGTGGAGGAATTGGATAAATTGAGTGGTGTTGGGCCGGCATTGGCACAAAGGATAATTGATTATCGGCAGAAAAATGGTGGATTTAAAAATATTGAAGAGATTAAGTTGGTGTCGGGAATTGGTGATAAATTGTTTGAAAAAATTAAGGGAGAAATTGGATTATGAATGTAAATAATGGGCGGAAATGGAATTCCATAAATATGGGGCGGAAATGG
>CAYSVP010000003.1:5694-18064 GCA_964434595.1 uncultured Gammaproteobacteria bacterium
TATCCGCCCAATAAAATCAAATTTGGATATTATCCGCCCAACAAAATCAAATTTGGATATTGACACAAAAAAATTCCAATGGGGATGGAAATGGAATTCCATAAATATGGGGCGGAAATGGGATTCCGCCCGTACATTATTATTTATTTTTTTAATAATTTATTTGATGTACAGGTTTATAGATAAGCAGATTTTGATACAGGTAATTAGACAATCTTTACCCTATCGAGAAGCAGAATTAATGGCAGGAATATTGTTGGGAGATAAAAGTGGTTTTGACAAAGTTTTTTATGAACAATTAAAAAACAGTGGTCTCGTTCATTTGGTGATAGTTTCTGGTAGTAATGTGATGTTGTTAGTAGGAGGACTGATAGAGTGTGGAGCCAGGTTTTTAGGACGAAAGAAAATGATAATTATGGGATTGGTTATTGGCTGGGGATATGCTGGTTTAGTGGAATGGGAAATGCCGGTAGTTAGGGCAATATTGTTGGTATCTATATTTTATTTTGCCCAGTTGGTAGGAAGAAAATATAATATTGCTCGAGGAATTATATTAACGGTAACAATAATGATTTTGGCTGACATCAGGGTAATAACGAACATTAGTTTTTGGCTATCGCTAATGGCGTTCTTGGCAATTGTGACTTTTCGTGGTTCAAAATATCGTCGTGGTTCAAAAACAATATTAAAAATTATCGATGTTGGAAAACAAACTTTATGGGTAGGGGTTTGGATTACCCCAATAATGGGGTTAATTTTCGGAAAAATTAGTTTAGTATCACCGATTACTAATTTGTTGGTAATCGGAATAATAGAAATAGTAACCACAGTTGGGGCAATAGGTGCTTTAGTTGGATTAATTATTCCGGCAATAGGAAAAGTAATTCTGTGGCTATGTTTGCCGTGGTTAAAATATTTGGCGATAGTTGTGATTCAGAGCGGGTCAGGATGGGGAATTGGCAAAATTAATTTTAATTGGCCGATGTTGATTGGTTGGTATTTGGTTTTGGGTTATTGGCTTTATTATCGAAAATGAATAAGCTTAAGATTTGGTTGGGTATTAGTTTGGTGTTATTAGGGTTGATGATAATTTTCTGTCGACCCCAATACCAGCCAAGAATTATTTTTTGTGATGTTGGTCAAGGGGATGGAGCAATTGTTACCATTGGAAATTGGCAGATGGTAGTTGATACCGGTCCAGATAATGGTCAAATGGAACGGTGCTTAAGTAAATATTTGCCTTTTTGGGATCGACAACTTGAGATAGTAACGATTACTCATTGGGATAGTGATCATAGTGGAGGTTTACAAAAGTTATCAACGATTTATAAGATAAATTCATTGTATGCAAATAAAGCTTCAGAAGATCAAATCGAACAAAAATTGTATCCTGTTTACTTGAGAGAAGGTGACGTTATTGGTACAGAAATGATATATTTTGAAATACTATCGCCTACAGAAATTTCAGAAACGGAAAATCAAGATTCAATTATTGGCATTTTAAATTATGGGACTAAAAAAATTTTGATGATGGCGGATGCAACTGCTGAAGTAGAACAAAAATTAGCCTGGCGGGAAAAAATATCGAAAGTGGATATGATAAAAATTTCTCATCATGGATCAGCAACGGCGACTAGTCAAGAACTGTTGGAGGTTGCCCGACCGGAGAAAGCAATAATATCAGTGGGAAAAAATAATAAGTTTGGTCATCCAACTAAAGCTGTACTGGAAAAATTAGAAAAGATGAAGATTGAAATTTTAAGGACGGATGAAATTGGTGATATTGAAATCAAGTTGTAAAAGTGTTTTTAAATAGAGGCAAGGCAATAATAATTTAACTAGAAAGTTGTGCTAAAATTTGACATTAAATTAGTTTTAAAAAACTTTAATTTTATGGAGTTTAAAAATATTGAAAAAAAGTGGCAGAAATTTTGGGAGGAACATCCAGATCTCTACAAAGCTAAGGATGACTTTAGCAAACAGAAGAAGTATGTGCTAGTGGAGTTCCCTTATCCCTCAGGATCGGGATTACATCTTGGTCATGCTTTTTCTTTTACTGGTGGTGATATTTATGCCAGAGTTAAAAGAATGCAGGGTTACAATGTGATGTTTCCAATGGGGTGGGATGCTTTTGGTTTGCCAACTGAAAATTATGCGATTAAAACTAAGAAAAAACCACAGGCGGTGACCAAAGAAAATACTGATATGTTTAGAAATCAGATGAAAAAACTAGCCTATTCTTTTGATTGGTCACGGGAAGTAAATACTTCGAATCCTGATTACTATAAGTGGACACAATGGATTTTTATAAAATTATTTGAAAAAGGTCTGGCCTACAAAAAAGAAATGCCGATAAACTGGTGTCCAAGTTGCAAAATTGGTTTGGCAAATGAGGAAGTAGTTGATGGAAAGTGTGAAAGATGTGGAACTGAGGTTAGTCGAAGAAATATTTCTCAATGGGTAGTGAAGATAACTGATTACGCAGATAAATTGATTGACGGATTAGAGAATACTGATTTTATCGAGAAGGTAAAGGCGGCTCAGGTCAACTGGATTGGAAAAAGTGAGGGGGCAAAAGTTAAATTTAAAATTGTTAAGAGTAGAGACGTAGCGCGCTACGTCTCTACTGAAAGTTTGGAGGTGTTTACAACTCGGCCGGATACATTATATGGAGCGACATTTATGGTGATAGCACCAGAACATAAAATCGCTTTGGAGTTGGCTCAAAATAATGAAGAAATAAAAAAATATTTAACTGAAACACGAAAAAAGAGTGATCTGGAAAGAACTGAGTTGAACAAAGAAAAAACTGGAGTTTTCTCTGGTTTATATGCAATTAATCCGATTAATGGAAAAGAAATTCCGATTTGGATTTCCGATTTTGTTTTGGCTTCTTATGGGACTGGAGCAATTATGTCGGTGCCGGCTCATGATGAAAGAGATCATGCTTTTGCCAGAAAATTTGGATTGGAAATAATTCCGGTGATTGTTCCAGAAGAGATGGAGGTTGAGAGAAATAAATTTATAGAAGATATACAAAAAAATCCCTATGTTGAGGCTAAAGGTGCTTTAATAAATTCTGATAAATGGAACGGAATTAAAGTTCCTAATGATTATCAGTTGATTTCGGAAGATATTGAAAAACAAGGGATTGGAGAAAGAAGTAGTAGTTATCATTTAAGAGATTGGATTTTTAGCCGGCAACATTATTGGGGAGAGCCAATTCCAATGATTTATTGTCCCTCCTGCGCCAAGGCTTCGGCGGGCAAGCAAAACGCTGGTTGGCAACCCGTCCCAGAAACTGACTTACCAGTTATGTTACCAGAAGTAGAACATTACGAACCGACCGATGATGGTCAAAGTCCATTGGCCAAGATAGAAGATTTTACCAAGTGTATTTGTCCAAAATGTGGTGGAGAGGCCAGAAGGGAAACAGACACAATGCCCAATTGGGCAGGAAGTGATTGGTATTTCATGAGATATTGCGACAGTAAAAATGATAAAGAATTTGTTAATCAGGAAAAATGGAATTATTGGGGTCCGGTTGATATCTATTTAGGTGGTGATGAACATAATACTTTACACTTGTTATATTCCCGATTTATATATTTGTTTTTACATGACTTGGGAGTATTACCAAAAAAAATTGTTGAACCATACTTTACCAGATTTTCTCATGGAGTAATTTTAGGGACAGATAATCAGAGAATGAGTAAGTCACACGGAAATGTAATTGTTCCCGAGGTAGTGGCCGATAAATATGGAGTTGATGTAGTTAGAATGTATTTGATGTTTATGGGACCATTTAATGGGACAATGGCATGGAATGAAAATACTTTAATGGGAGTAAAGAGGTTTTTAGATAGGTTTGAAAAATATATTAATGAGCATATAAATAGTAAGATCGCTAGCAGTCATAGTGTTAAAGTGATAGTAAATAAGTTAATAAAAGGAGTTTCTGATGACTTGAACAACTTGGGTTTCAATACAGCAATTGCCAAGATAATGCAGGCAATTAATGAGTTGTCGAGTATCAAAGAGGAGATTTCGGTAGAAGATTTAAAGAATTTGGTGAAATTAATTGCACCTCTAGCGCCATACTCAGCTGAAGAGTTGTGGTCTAACCTTAATAACAGCTTAGACGAATATAAATCAGTTCATTCTAATGACTGGCCAACAGCAGAGAATAAATACTTGGTAGATGAAAAGATTATTATTCCGGTGGCGATTAACGGCAAAGTCAGAGGTCAGCTTATGTCTGATAATTCTGAATCCGGGTCAGAAAATGAAGAGGAAGTGATTAAGAAGGCAAAAGAATTAATCGAGATTAGTAAATGGTTAGAAGGTAAAAAGATTATTAGAGAGATATATATACCGAAAAAGATGGTAAATATAGTTGTAGGATAGGGTAATAATGACTATTAAATATAGAGAACTCGAAAATGGTGTAAAGTTGGTGGTTAAGCCACTTAAAGGGTTGAAATCGGTAACGGTAGAAGTTGGTGTAAAAATAGGATCGAAATATGAAACTATTGGTGAACATGGTTTAAGCCATTTTCTGGAACATATGGCTTTTAAAGGATCATCAAAGAGACCGACGGCGGCAATTATTAATAAGGAAATAGATAGCCGAGGAGCGAGTTATAATGCTGGAACGACCCAAGAATCGACGATTTACTATGTCACTACCGTAAAAGAAAATCTGAATTGGGCGATCGAAATATTGGCGGATATTCTAAATGATCCATTATTGGAAGCTAATGAAGTGGCCAAAGAGAAAGAAGTAATTGTTGAAGAAATCAAAATGTATCAAGATAATCCCCGAATGGGTTTGGCTGATGAGTTTTATGATTTTATACTAGGAAAAAGTTCGATTGGGTGTTGGAACATATCAGGAGCAGTCGATGAAGTATCTAAATACGGAAGGAAGGAACTAGTTGATTATCGATATAAAATGTTGAATGTCAAAATGATGGTGGTAGTAATCTCGGGAGATATTCCAGAAATAAATCAAGTCGAAGAAATAGTGGAAAAATATTTTGGATCTTTAAAGACTAAAAGTAATATTCTACCAACAGTGAAGATAAATTTTAGTGAAGAAATGACTAGAGAAATTACTAAACCAACCGAACAAGCCCATTTCTGTTTGGGTGTAAAAGGAATCAGTCGAGGAGATGAACGAAAATACGCTTTGAAATTACTGGAAATAATAATTGCTGGAAACACTTCTTCAAGACTGTTTCAAGAGATTAGAGAAAACAGAGGATGGGCATATTATATAGATTTGATAGGACAGAGTTTTACTGAAACTGGTTTAGTGGGGATTCAAACTGGAGTAAAAAAGGAAAAATTAAAAGAAACGATCGATTTAACTAAAAAGATATTAATTGATCTATATAATACTATTGATGAGAGTGAAATTAATCGAGCTAAACAGTACATAAGGGGTCGATTAGGATTGGCTATGGATCATAGTGAGTTTTGGTCTGAATATTTAGATCAAAGACTCTTATTAGAAGGAGAAAGAGGAGATATAAACGAGTATTTGAAGAAGATTGAAAATATTAACCTAAAAGAAGTACTTGATTTAAGTAAAGATCTTTTTACCAAGGAAAAGTTTTATACATTGTCAATTAAAGGTTGATTTAGCAGTTGATTTAGGTGAGTGATAGACAAAGGTTGATAGTTATTTGTCTGGATATTAGTGTCATTTATGAATAAATTTCTTTAATTAGTAAGTGGTGAATATCGTAAAACAAAAAATAAAAAGTAAACTTGTTGGGTTATAGTTGATGATTAGCGATGATTTTAATTGATATACTAAATAGATACCTAATAAAAATATTTATTTTAATATCAAATTTGTTGAAGGGGAGATTTAGAAGTAGTTTTCGATATGTAAATATAATTACATTATAGTTGATTGATGCGGTAAATATGTATTATTTAGATATTAAATGAATATTATAGATAGTTTTATATTTTAATATTTACTCGGTAAATAAAAGTTTAAAAATATAAGTTTTTGTGAAAAAATATTAAGAAAAAGATTCGGTAAATATGCAATTCAACGCGGAGATATGTAATATATAGGTATAGAATATGCGGAAAAAAGGTTAAAAGGTAAAGTTATAGTATCCCCACCAGGAATCGGACCTGGATTTCAGGTTTAGGAAACCCGCGTTCTATCCATTGAACTATAAGGACGGAGAACAATTAATAATTAATTATTAATTTAGTAAGAGAGTAGATTTTTAATTTAATTAAAAATAATTCAGAGTCAGGGATACTGGATTCGAACCAGCAACCTCAGCGTCCCGAACGCTGCGCGCTAGCCAATTGCGCCAATCCCTGTTGAGAATATTGTTATTATATAGCCTATTTGAAAAATGATCTATTGAGATGTTATTTACAATCTAGTAAAAGCAGTTAACATTAAATTGATCTATTAAGAAATATTGACGAAAGTTGATAAAAAGTTTAGACTGTTTTTTATGAACAATGATTTTAACTGTAATTGTAGAACTTTGATTATTTCTTTTGTTATTGCTTTAATGTTTTTGATTCCTCTCAGATTTGTAGAGTTTTCAAATCAGTCGATGAAAATGTCTAATGCTGAGATTTTGGGAGCTTCAACTGTAGTTAAAGAAGAAGTTGTTTTACCAAATGATGAAGTTGAAGAAGTATTTTTAGAAGCACCGTACAACGAGATTGAAGAAATAGCTGAGTAGAAGAGTAAGAGTTTATTTTAAACTAATAGAATAGAGATTTTCGGGGGCGCCATTATAGACAGAGGTGAGGGTGATAAGTCGACTACCATCTGACCAGGGGAAATAAACATTTTGATGAAAATTACCTGCAAATAGGGTTAGTTTGTTAGTTCCGTCATAATCGACAGCTTTAATACTATTATCTTCAATATAGATAATGTAACTGGAATTCGGTAGCCACAATGGTTCAGAATAATTAGATTTGGTTCCGAGAAGGAAATTGGTGTCATCTTTAAGGTCGTAAACATAGTAATTGTCAGTTTTGATTTGGCGGGATTGAATTTGAGTTGATTGAGCTGGTGGCGGAGTAATGATATTGGCTGGTAAGGTATTATCGGTTTTAGCTAGATAAATAACTTTATCTTCTTTAGAGTTAAAGCTAAGATGATGGGCTGATTCAGTAGAAGCCACAGCTTTGATTTCCGGAGGTAAACGATCAAGGCGGCTTTGAATAATTTGAGCTTCGTTGATTTGCCATTCAGCAGTAATCGAATCTAATTGAGAAGTAACATCAACTAAATTTTTTTCAGTAATAGTTGAGTCAAGTGGAAGAAGATAATGGTGATCTTTTGTTTCAAATTTAGCAAGAAGTTGCCTGGAATTTGGTGAAAAAGTGAATATTGCTTTTGACCAATCAATACCTGGGTAGTTAGTGGCGATTTGACGAGGGGTGTTTTTGGTGAGTGGAATAAGATTGTCGGATGTTTCGATAATATAAAGGCCATTATCCCGTGAGGCTGAGGCTGAGGCAACAGCAAAGATTATTTTGCTACCATCAGGGCTAAGAGTGGGATTGATGGCTCCACTCTGAGTAATTGGACTTAATTCTGGAACGGAACGAAAAAGAATGGCTTCAGTTTGATAAACGACTTCTTTTTTAATAGAGATATTTTTTTGCCAAGGTAGATAACCATCTTTGGTAATCTTGATATTATAATCACCGGGGGCTAGATTCATGACGTCATCAGTAGCGGTGGTAAGACGATCATTAATAAACACACTGGCGCTTTTTGGTTGAGAGGTGGCAGAAAGAATACCAGTAGCTTGGATAATTGGTCCGCTTTTAAGGTTGAGACGATAACCACGAGCAAGGATGGAGACTATATAGGTACCACAAACAACAAACAGGAGGACGCAAAACATGATCAGCAAACTTCTTCTATCTGAACGATTAGGCATTAAAGTATTATAACTAAAGACTGTTAAAATGGTATATGAAATTATTTAAAAAGTTAGGAATCGATTTGGGAACCGCAAATTGTATGGTTTGGGAGGCGGAAAAAGGGGTAGTTTTGAATGAACCCTCAGTGGTTGCAGTAGGAATTGATGATAGAAGGGTGTTGGCAGTGGGAACTGAAGCAAAGAAGATGTTGGGGAAAACTCCGGAATATATCGAAGTAATCCGACCGATGGAAGATGGAGTGATTGCTGATTATGAGGTAACTGAGGCAATGATAAAACATTTTTTAAAGCAGATAATGGGTCCCGCTTGGTTTGTGGGTCCGGAAGTGATGGTTTGTGTGCCGGCGGGGGTGACTCAAGTGGAGCAAAGAGCCGTGTTAGATGCAACTTTAGCGGCAGGTGCTCGTAAAGCTTACTTAATTGATAAACCATTGGCGGCGGCAATTGGGGCAAAAATTCCAGTTTCAGAACCTTTCGGAAACATGATTGTTGATGTTGGTGGTGGAGCTGCTGAAGCGGCAGTAATAGCTTTGGGGGGGGTAGTTATTCATCGGGCTGTTCGAGTTGGTGGCAATAAATTGGATTCTATAGTAATAGACGGTTTGAGAAAGAAATACAATTTGATTATTGGTGAGCCGACAGCTGAAGCAATCAAAATAAAAATTGGGAGTGCAATCAAATTAAAAAGACCAGAGACAATGGAAGTAAATGGTCGTGATTCGATAAATGGATTGCCACGAATGATTACTATTGATTCAGATCAGGTATATGAGTGGATCAAACCGGTATTGGATATGATTTTGACAGTAATAAAAGACACGTTGGAAATTACTCCACCAGAATTAGTTGCAGACATTGTTGATCGAGGTATTGTCTTGTCCGGGGGAGTAGCTCAGCTAAGAAACTTTAATGTCTTGGCGACACGGGAAATTGGTGTGTCGGCTCATGTGGCTCTGGAGCCTCAACAGTGTGTAATTAAAGGAGTGGGAATAGCCCTAGAAAATTTTGAAAGTTATCGACGGGCGATTAGGTGATACAGTCATAAACTATAGACCTGTAATTTATAAAATATATAGAATTAAAAGTTTCAAACTAAGTCAATTTTTAAACTTATAATTCTGAAGTTCTAGAAAAACTCATTTTTAAGTGATGATATAGATATTTTAGGCTTGATATTAGTTATTATTTAATGAACACTTTATGTATTCAATAATTAATAAAATGGGGTTTTGATATAGTTGTGTTAATAACTTATAGTATTTCATGTTTCTGGATTTGATATATTTGTTTTATAACACCTATATAATTTAACAATTTTGAAAAAAAATAGAAAAAAATGGTTTAAAAATTGATCAATAAAATAGAAAAATCTGAAAAAAAATATTATGGGAGTAAATGAATCAATTGAACAAGATTTTTTGGAAAAAAATTGGTAAAATGGAAGTAGTGAAAGGCAAAAAAACGATAGAAGAGGGTAGTAAAAATGGTGTAAAGCAGTGGCATTTGTTTGGTGTTTCTTTGTTTGGCAGAGGAATAGGTGAAGTGCTAAAGTTAATAGAAGAAGAAGGGCTAAAAACAGGTAAAAAACCTTATTGGATTGCGACGGTTAATACAGAGTTTGTAATGGAAACACAGAAAGATAGGAGATTTTTAGATTTACTTCAAAAAAAGACAAATCTTAATGTGGTCGATGCAATTGGTTTAATATGGGCTAAAGAAGTTTTAAAAGAAAGAAAAAGAGAGGGAAAAAGATGGTTAAAAGCGTTGAGAGTGGGTGTGGAAATAATCAAAGGAAAACACAGAAATGATTTGGTGCCGGGAGTTGATTTGGTTGATCGAATGTGTCAGCTGGCAGAAAAAAAAGATAAAAGTGTATTCTTTTTTGGAGGTTGGGATGATCGATCAAGAAAAACAGCAAAGTTTTTTAAAAATAAATATCCAAAATTGAAAATTGCTGGTTATAGAGCTGAGGATTTTGATTTTAAAACAAAAGCAGACTTTTTATTTGTCGCTAGGGCGATGAAAAAACAAGAAATGTGGATCGAAGATAATATTGATAAATTAAAAGTGAAAGTAGTAATGGGGGTAGGGAGAACATTTGATTATTATTCTGGAGAGTTGTCTCGGGCACCATTAAGATTAAGAAAGATGGGGTTGGAATGGTTATATTCCCTTTACAAAGAACCAAAAAGGTGGAGAAGGCAGTTAGTACTACCAAAATTTATATGGAAAGTTTTAACTAATTAAAATTGACCAAGGAATTTGATTTCAGGTTCAAGATGAAAACCTTTAGATTTAGCATAGGTTTGAATTTTATTAATAACAGCCAGATAATCTGAAGCGGTACCGTGACCAAGATTGAGAATAAAATTCGTATGTTTGGGTGATATTTGGACATCATTAAAACGAAAACCTTTTAAGCCTAGTTCCTGGTCAATAATCCGCCCTGCAAAATCATTGGGAGGATTTTTGAAGACACTACCGAGAGAGTTTAATGATTGAGTTAGAGATTTTTGAGCAATAATGTCGGTAACTATTTTTTTAGAGATAGATGAATTACCTGGCTGAAGTTTGATGACTGCAGAAACAATAATCCAGTGCGGGTGAGATTGAAATTCTGAGGAATCGTAGGACCATTTTAGGTTCGTTGAAGTGTAGGATTTAATGGCTTTTGATTCGAGATCAAAAACTTCAATGGTGTCAACAAATTTATCAAAATTATTTTTGTTGGTACCGTGGATATTGCCATAAATAGCTCCGCCAATAGTACTGGGAATATAGGCAAATTCTTCTAGTCCAGTCAGAGAGTGTTTAATTGAGTCGTTAATCAGAGAAGATAATTGGACGCCGGAATCAACCTTAATTTTATTATCCGGTAAATAGGAAAGGTTGGCTGATAAATTTTTGACAACAATTCCTCGGATTCCGGAATCGGAAATTAGGACATTTGAGCCATTACCAAGAACGGTTAAAGATGAAGATGAATATTTAGTTAGAACTTCGAGAAATTCTTCGGTAGTATCGGTGGTAATAAAGGTATCGGCCGGACCGCCGATTTTGACGGTAGTGTAGGGAGCAAGAGAGTGATGGTGAAAAATTTCCATTAATTGATTATAAACTAAAATTAAATATGGTCGCGACTACACATTACAAGGTTATAAATTTAAAATTGGTTTAATAGTCCGTGTTAATATATTTATTTATCTTATATAAATATAATATGTTGAATATATGTGGAAAAGTGGGTAAATAGATTCTTATCTTATAATAGATAAAGGAGTAAAATGAATCTATGATACTAGGAATTGATCCAGGTCTAGCCAATACTGGTTGGGCAATATTGAAAGGTGAGGATAAAGTAGTGGATTCTGGTTGTTTGGTGACTAAACCAAATGAAGATTCTTCGAAGAGATTGGTATTTATTTATAATGAGTTAGAAAAGATAATTAAAAAATACAAAGTGGAAGTGGTATCGATCGAGTCGTTATTTTTTGCTAAAAATGCTAAAAGTGCTCTGCCGGTGGCAGAGGCAATTGGAGTGATAAAAGTATGTGGACTGAAAAATAATTGTCGGGTTGTGGAATATACTCCATTACAAATAAAAATAGCTTTAGTGGGCTATGGAAGGGCTGAAAAGGAACAAGTGGAAGCAATGGTAAGAAATCAGTTGGGACTAAATGATCGAGTGAAAATTACCCATGAGGCTGATGCTATGGCGGCGGCGTTGACGGAGTTATTTACAATGAAGGTGGATAAGGAAATATAAAGAATTATACTTGGAATAATTTAGTGGGTTTGCAAGGATAGTAATTTATGGTGTCGATAATTGATAGCTTCGGGTAATGTTTGTGCTATCATGAGTCTATGATTTCAAGTTTAAAAGGAATAGTTGGACGGGTGTGGGGGAATTATGTAGAAATTGAGGTTGGAGGTGTTGGTTATTTGGTATGGATGGGAAGAAAAAGTTTTGATCAGGGTGATGAAGTTAAGATTCAAACTTATATGGCGGTATCGGAAAATGATATTAGTTTGTATGGTTTTGAAACTGTTGAAGATTTGGATTTATTTAAAATGTTAATTTTAGTGTCTGGAGTTGGGCCAAAAACAGCAGCGGGAATTTTAGTGGAAAAACAAGGATGGGAAATTATGAAAGCTATTGGTGATGCTGATGTTGATTTTTTTAAAAAAATCAAAGGGATTGGTTTAAAAACAGCCCAAAGGATTATTGTTGATTTGAAGTCAAAAGTTGGTGGGTTAGGAGAATTAAATTTAAAGGATAATTTGCCGTTATTGGAGGACGATTTGATAGAAAGTTTGAAGCAGTTAGGTTTTGAAAAGAAGGAAATCGAGCAGATGGTAAAAGGTTTACCGGATGATTTGAAAACCACCGAGGAGAAGTTAGAATGGTGTTTGAAAAA
>CAYSVP010000003.1:18164-30850 GCA_964434595.1 uncultured Gammaproteobacteria bacterium
AAAATGAAAACTGAAGCATTAGATCCAAAATTAAAAATCGATGAAAAACAACTAGAGTTGAGCTTGCGGCCTAAAAAATTAAGTGAATTTATTGGGCAAAAGAAACTAAAAGATCAATTAGATATTTTTATTCGGGCGGCGAGGGAACGGAATGAACAACTGGATCACATTTTATTCTATGGTCCGCCTGGTTTGGGGAAAACTACTCTGGCAATGTTGTTATCGGTAGAAATGGGTTCTAATATTCGAATCACTTCTGGCCCGGCATTAACTAGAGCTGGAGATTTGGCTTCGATTTTAACCGGTCTAAAAAAAGGTGACATTTTATTTATTGATGAAGTTCATCGATTAAATAAAATTGTAGAAGAAACTTTATATGGGGCGATGGAAGATTTTGCTTTGGATATTGTTTTGGGTAAAGGACCATCAGCTCGGTCGGTTAGATTGAAGTTACCCAAATTTACCATTGTAGGGGCGACAACAAGAATTGGTCTGATTTCCGGGCCAATGAGAGACCGTTTTGGAATTGTTCAACAAATTGATTTTTATGATGAAACTAATTTAGCTGAAATTGTGATCAGAACAGCTAAAGTATTGGAAACTAAAATTGATAAGGAGGCGGCAGTGGAGATTGCGAAGCGATCCAGAGGGACGCCAAGAATTGCTAACCGGTTATTACGACGGGTGAGGGATTATGCTCAGATAAATAATGACGGATTAATAACAGTAGGCGAGGCCAAGATAGCTCTGGAGAATTTAGGAGTCGATGAAATGGGTTTAAATGATGCAGATAGGAGGTATTTAGATGTGGTCAAAAATCAGTATGGTGGTGGGCCAGTGGGGGTAGAGAATATTGCAGCGGCCTTGACTGAAGATGTCGGAACAATTACTGATGTTTACGAACCGTTTTTAATGAAAAAGGGGTTGATTAAAAGAACACCAAGGGGAAGGATTTTGGTCAATTAATTTTATTAAGAACAAGGATTTTTTCAATAGCTTCGTTAGGTATTCCATGAAAGGACATAAACGTTTTACCACTTTCTGATTCTATATACAGTGATTCCGGGTCTCTAAAAATTTTTCTGAGGGATGATAGTTTTGAAGAAGAAATTTCAATTAGAATTGGTTTATTATCGGGTAAATGTGACATGGCTAATTCGTAATCTGTGGTAAAGTATGTAGGATTTTTATCTAAGTCTCCATAAGAATAATTTTGAAACATATTGTTGGCTGCTGATGTATCCAAACTTCCACCGATATAAAATTTTTGAACGTTAGACAATTCTGTTGGGTTAACCTCGAACATACCATTGTTCTCTAGATATTTAAATCTTTCAAAAAAAGATTTGTCGTAATTTTTGTTTTCATCTTGTTCATTAGAATTGTTTAAAATTATTTTTTCTGTAACCTCAAAAGAGGTGATAGATTCTTGATCTAAGTTATTTTTAATAGGTGCAGTAATTGTGGGGTCTTTGGACATTTGAAGGATTTTTTCATAATCTTTTTGTGAATCAAGGTTGTATATTTTAGCTATTTTAGTCATATAAAAAAAATCGAATTCGTCCGGGTTTGAGGTAAAATTGTCTTTGAAAGTTATTTTAGTTCCGACCGTTGTTTCTGGAGGCAGTGTTTTAATATTGATGTCATTTTTGATAATGTCACTATTGGGAGCGGTTTCCATATATTAAAGTAACATAATTGAGGTTTATAACCAAAAAAGACAGTTAGAAATTAATCTAACTATCTTTTGATTGTACTTCTAGAAAATCGAGTCTGTTGGCATTTTCTGAAGCGATTTTTCTAGCCTCGGGAATTGTCATAAACCCCTTTCCAGTTTGAGCACCGTGTTTATCTGTTATCTCTAAAAAGAGTTTTTGATAAGATATTCTTTTTAGAATCGGATTAAGAATGTTACCGATAATAAATTGATCGGTAATAGTGTTACCGTTTTCGATAATTTCGATGCTCATAGTATTATTCTGTTTGAATACCAAGCAACCATAACACAGCTTCCTTGCGATAACGTCGATCACCACGAGCATTAATACGAATGGCGGGAAGTTTGCCTCGTTTACCCCAGCGTTTGATAGTGAGTTTGGAAACACGTAATAAATCGGCGACTTCGGCGACAGTTAAAAGGTCGGGAAGATTTTCAATAGAAACGCCATTAATTTTTTTTGGGGTAGGTTTTTGATCCACAAGTTTATCTTGTGGTAGATTTTGATCTGTCATTTGGTATCTCCTTTTAGGTCTTTCTAATAATTAACTCTAAACCATTAAAACATAAGACATATTAGTGGGTCAATATATCAAGATTTTATTGATAAGGAAAAATTATTAGTTATTAGTAAAAGTAGGGGAAAAGGAAATTTGGTAAAATGGTTTATGGAATACAAAGTGGCGTTTTTTGGAGTTAAGAGTTGGGAGAGAGGGGTTATTGAAAAAGAAATTATTAATTTGGATGCTACTGGAGTGGGTATTTTTGATGAGGAATTGCAGGATAATTTGGAGTTGGCAAAAAAATACGATATTGTATCTGTTTTTATTTATTCCAAGTTAACAAAGGAAATATTGGACAAATTACCAAACTTAAAAATGATTGCTGCCAGGTCGACAGGAACTGATAATATTGATGTGGAGGAATGTCAAAAGAGAAAAATTGTAGTTGAAAATGTGCCGTTGTATGGGTCAAATACAGTTGCAGAATATACGATTGCTTTAATTTTAGCTTCGGCAAAAAATATTGTTGAAGCTCATCAGGCTGTCGAAGATGATGAATTTAGCCCTAAAGGATTAACAGGAATTGATCTTTACGGCAAAACACTGGGAATTGTCGGATTGGGAAGGATCGGTTCAAATGTCGCTAAAATAGCCCGGAGTATGGGAATGAAAATTTTGGCAGTTGATAAATTTCCAAATGAAAAAATTATTAATAAATATAAAGTGAAATTGGTCGATTTAGATACCTTATTGAAAGAGTCAGATGTAGTGACGCTTCATGTGCCAGCAACAACAGAAACTTATCATCTAATAAATCGAAATAATATTAAATTAATGAAACCAAAAAGTATGTTAATCAATACTTCGCGGGGAGCAGTCGTGGAAAGTGAAGCGGTAATTTGGGCGTTGAATAAGGGAATTTTAAGGAAGGCTGGTTTGGATGTAGTTGAGGAAGAAGATAAGCTGGAAAGTATGTCAATTGTGATGAGTCAAAGACCAACTAAAAACAATCTCCAAAGTGTATTGAGTTATCATCTTCTTCGGGATCGGGACGATGTAGTATTTACTCCCCATAATGCGGCTAATACCGAAGAAGCAATTGGAAGGATTATTAAAACAACGATAGAAAATATTAAAAATTATTATAAAAAACAATAATATGAAAGCAGTAATAATATGCGGTGGGGTAGGAACTAAAATGTGGCCAGAGAGTCGCACTAGTTCACCAAAACAATTTTTACCTTTGTTTGAAGGGAAATCATTATTTCAATTAAATTGGGAAACGCTAAGATTGAAGTTTTCACCGGCTGAAATTTTTTTGCAAACTAATGCCCAACAGGCAGAGATGGCTCAAAAGCTGGTAGCAGAGATTTTGCCAGAAAATATTTTTATTGAACCGGAAATGAGAAATCAAGGTCCAGCTACTGGATTTGCGGCAGCTCAATTAGTTAAAAGAGGTTTTGGAGATGAAGCTTTTATGTTGGTTCAGGCGGATGTGTTGAGAAAACCTGAGGAAAAATTTATTGAAATGTTGGAAGTTGCCGGGCAATTAGCTATAGAATCTAAAGATTACATTACTGGTGGAATAAAACCGGATAGTATTGTGAGAGGAGTTGATTACTTGGTTAAAGGAGAATTAGTCAAAGAAGAAAATGGGGTTAAGGTTTATCGGGTGGCGGACTATATTGATCGAAGTGAGGAAGAAAAAATTAATCAATATATGGGAACAGATAAGTTGCTAATCCATGCTAATCATACAACAATGACTCCGAATAATTTATTGGAAATGTACAAGAAATATAGAATGGGGTGGTATGAGCCGTTGATTAGTATCATCGAAGGCGGGGATGTGCCAACTGAGTATGCCAAAATGCCCAAAGCAGGAATTGAGGAAGTAACTAAAATGATTTATGTTACCGGTGAAGCGATGGTAGTTGAATTACCGTTTGAGTGGATTGATTTTGGTACTTGGGAATCACTAGCTAAATATTTGGTGGCAAAAAATTTGTATACTCCTGATATAAAAACGATAGAGTTAGATAGTGAAAATAATTATATTAAGGCTAATAAAACTGTAGCATTAATTGGAGTTAGAGATTTGGTAGTAGTCGATAAAAATGATTCTTTGTTAATCTGTAGAAAAGATTTAACTGGAAAAGTAGGAGAAGTGGTCGAAAAATTAAAGTCTAATGGGGAAACGAAACTAGTTTAGTATAATCGAAAAAACATAGATAGGGATTGAGTTGATGATCAGTGACTATAAAATGAGAGTATGAAATATATTTTTGTTATGGGTGGAGTGGTAAGTGGATTGGGTAAAGGAGTTGTGTCGGCCTCAATAGGGTTGTTATTAAAATCGTCCGGTTTTAAGGTAAATCATATTAAAATTGATCCTTATTTAAATATTGATGCAGGAACAATGCGTCCAGCAGAGCACGGAGAAACTTTTGTAACAGCCGATGGTGGAGAAATTGATCAAGATTTAGGTAATTATGAAAGATTTTTAAATCAGGATTTTTCAAAAGAAAATAACATTACTTCTGGAAAAGTTTATAAAAAAATTATTGAAGATGAACGGGCTTTTAAATATGAAGGTCGGGATGTTGAGATGATTCCTGATGTTCCCAACGAGGTTAAAAGAAGGTTTTATGAATTGGAAAAGGGTTATGATTTTGTGGTGGTCGAGGTAGGCGGAACAACCGGCGATATTGAAAATTTACCGTTTTTATATGCTGCCAGAGATGTAAAAAGGGAGCGAGAGGTTATGTATGTGATGGTATCTTATGTGCCTTACTTACAAAATGTTGGAGAATTAAAAACTAAGCCAACCCAGCATGCAGTGTCGGAACTAAGATCAACTGGAATTGCTCCGGATATAGTTATCACTCGAAGTGAAACTGGTCTGGATTTGCCTCGTCGGGAAACTTTAGCTAAAAGATGTTTTCTTGATGATGAGTCGATTTTTGATGATCCGAATTGTGATTCGATATATGAAGTGCCATTAATTCTGGAGAAACAGGGTTTGATGAGAAAAATTAGGAAACATTTTAAAATAAAAAAACATCCAACTAATCTGAAATTATGGAAGATAATGGTTAAAAAAATGGAAAAGTCAAAAAAAATAGTCAAGATTGCTTTGGTGGGAAAATATGTAAAAAGCGGAAAAGGAAACCATAAAGATGTTTATGTTTCGGTTTTGGAGGCATTAAAACAGGCGGGAATAGCCAATGGAGTTAAAGTAAAAATTGAAGCGATTGATTCCAGTGATTTAAAGATTGAGGAACTGAAAAAATATCGGGGAGTAGTAATACCTCAAGGATGGGGTAGTCGGGGAGTTGAGGGAATTATCAAAGCGGTTCGCTTTGCTCGGGAAAACAAGATACCATATTTAGGTTTGTGTTTTGGTATGCAGGTGGCAGTGGTGGAAATTGCCCGGAATATTCTTAAACTGAAAGGGGCAAATTCAATTGAAGTTGATCCGAAAACAAAATATCCGGTAATTCATCTTATGGCAGAACAAGAAGAGTATCTAAAAAAACATCAATATGGAGGAACCATTAGATTGGGTAATTGGCCTTGTAAAATTAAAAAAGGAAGTAAATTATTTGAGATTTACAAAAAGGATTTAGTTGAGGAAAGACACCGACATAGGTATGAGGTTAACAATGACTATCGAGAGGCCTTAGAAGGGGTTAAAGTGGTAATTTCAGGAACAAGTCCAGATGGAAAATTAGTTGAGGCAATAGAATTAAAAGATCATCCATTTTTTGTGGGAACACAATTTCATCCGGAATATAAATCGAGGCCGCTTGACCCACATCCGATTTTTGTGAAATTTATAGAGGCTGTGAGGGCGGAAATGGGATTCCAATAAGGGCGGAAATGGGATTCCGCCCGTACATGGAAAACAGAAAAGAATTATTTTAATTCAACGGTAGCACCCGCGGCTTCCAATTTAGCTTTTGCATCGTTGGCAGCATCTTTTTTCATGGTACCGAGATTAGCTGGACAGGCATCAACCATATCTTTAGCTTCTTTCAAACCTAAATCAGGTTTAAATTCGCGGACAGCTTTGATGACGGCAATTTTATTAACACCGGAATTGGAGATAATAACTTCAAATTCGGTTTTTTCTTCAGCTTCAGCAGCTGGACCAGCGGTTTGTGCCGGGGCGCCAGCGGGTGAGGTAGCAGCCATAGCAACAGCTTTAACATCGAATTTTTCTTCAAGAGCTTTGACAAGGTCGGATAATTCAAGAACCGACAATTCAGCAATGTCATTTAGGATTTTTTCTAATTTTTTATCCATATTTTTTTAATTTAATAAATAATAAAAATAATTTATTTTTTATCTGCAATAGCTTTAAGAGTTAAAACTAAATTAGTTTGGTTGTAACGCATAGCCGAAACTAAGCGTAGAAGAGGATTTTTCAAACCGCCGATAAATTGAGCAATAATTTGCGATTTGGATGGGAGAGTAAGAAGTTTTTTTAGTTCTTCAACAGAAAGCAGCTTTTGATTATAAATACCATATTTAAATTCAGTTTTTTCTTTACTTTGATTAACAGCATCAATTTCTTTGAGAGGGGCAATTTCGTCGGAATTACAGTAAGTAATAGCTGTAGGTCCACGTAATTCCTGGGGAAGATTGATACCCATCTTGAGTAAAGCTCGGAAAATAAGGGAGTTTTTGACAACTTCCATGGAACCGCCTTGTTCCTTAATTTTGGAGCGAAGTGAAGAAATATCGTCGGCAGTTAAACCTTGATATTGAACCAGAGCGGCTGATTTGGCGTTGGTCAATTTGACAACAACATCCTCAACTTGATCGATTTTTTGTTTATTAGCCATATGAAGAATAAGAAATTATTTTTTAATAATAAAAAAGCCCCGAAATTCGAGGCGATAGATACTAGAATCTAGTTTTGACCTCGGCAGGAATTTATAAGCTATTAGTTAAAATTAAAATAGCTAAACCGGCTGTCTTCGGTAAGACAGATGTGATTATAACAGATCAGTTTAATTTTGGGAATGATCAACAATAATTTTGGGGTCAACTGCCCATATTCCCTGATGAGTAACAATCAAAGGATTAATTTCAATTTCTTTTATCTGGGGATGATCGATTGCTAGTTGGGCTAGATTGGCCATGATTTCGTAAAGTTGGTCCAATTTGTAAGGTGGGTCATCCCGAAAACCGGAAAGTAATTTGGATACTTTTGACTGATTAACTAATTTTTTGGCTTTCTCCAAAGAAAGAGGTATCGTGCCTAGATTATGATCGTCAAAAATCTCGGCAAATCTACCACCGGCCCCAAATAACATAATCGGACCGAAGGAAGGATCACGTTTGATACCAATAATTACTTCGATACCACTATGGACTTGTTGTTGAATCTGGATTTTGATTGGTTCGGGGTATTGACTGGAGAGATCGGCAATTTTTTGCTTAGCCTGATTAAAAGCAGTGGTTAATTCTAAATCCGATTTGATGTTGATAATCACTCCACCAACATCAGCTTTGTGAAGTAATTTAGGAGTTAATAGTTTTAAAACTACCGGCCAATGATATTTTTTAACAAAATCATTAGCTTCGGTAATATTATTAATAATATTACTTGGTGGAATAGGAATATTAGCGGCTGATAATAATTGATCGCCGATTATTTCTGGTTGTTTAAGAATTTCTTCAATTTGAGATTGTTGATGAGGAATAATGGAAATATTGGTGAAGGAAGTTTGATTTTGGCGCCAATTTTGCCATTGCCACATTGTGGCAATAGTTTTTATGGCCCGTTCAGGGAAAGGGTAATTGGGAATGTGATGTTGATTAAGAATTTTATGACCTTCGGCGGTTCGATGTCCGCCAATGAAAGAACAAAAAACCGGTTGGTCGTATTTTATTGATAACTGACCAATAATTTGGGCTGTTTTTTCAACCTCAGTCATTAATTGAGGAGTCAGAATAACTAAAACTGATTGAGCTGATTTTTCTTGTAAAACGGTTTCTAGTGCTTGGGCAAAACGATCGGATAGAGCGTCGCCAAGAACATCAACAGGATTAGGGAAAGGTAATTTGGCCATTTCCAAACCAAATTCAGAAATAGTATCAGAGGCTAGGACGCCTGGGCCACCAGCGTTGGAAATAATGGCTACTTGAGGGCCAAGAGGAGCTTTTTTCCAGGCAAAAGCTTGAGCTAGGTCAAAAAAATCGCCTAATTCCTGACAACGGATAGCGCCAGCATCAGTAAGTGAAGCTTCAAAAACTCGATCTTCACCGGCAATGGAACCAGTGTGAGAACTCATGGCGGCAATAGAAGCAGTTGATTTCCCAGGTTTTAAAATAAAAACAGGATGGTTAGGTGTAATTTTTCTGATGATATTAGTTAATTCCTGACCAGAAATGATTGATTCAAGATAAAGGCCAATAGGAATATTGGCATCGGTGTCTGTTCGAAGTTGAGGTAGCCAATGTTGTAGTATATCGTTTTCATTGATAACAGATTTATTGCCAATAGTGACAAAATCATTAAAACCTAGAGAAGTTGATTGGCACCAGTCAAAAAGACTAGCGGCAATTGCGCCTGATTGAGTAATGAATCTAAGGTTGCCTTGGTTTTTTACTACTTCACCAAAAGTGGCGTTGAGTGGAGGATTGGTGGTGGCAAAACCCAAACAATTTGGTCCGAGAATATTTAATTGATATTTATCAGCAACAGCTAGTAATTGTTCTTCCAATTCCTGACCATCTTTTCCGGTTTCCTTGAAACCAGCAGAAAAAATGACAATATTTTTTATACCAACTGTGCCACATTCTTCAAGGACACCAATAACAGCTTTCGCCGGAATAGCAATTATCGCCAAGTCAGGTGTTTCTGGTAAACTGCCCACATTAGGGTAAAATTTTAGATCATCAGTTTCGGTAATGGTAGGATTAATCGGATAAATTTTACCGGTAAATCCCGAAGCAATAATGTTTTTTAAACAGACGGCTCCGACCTTTTGAGGGGTTAAAGAAGCACCGATAATTGTAATTGAATGAGGATGAAAAAGACCAGTTAAATTTCTTGACATAGAACAGATTAACACATACAGGGCGTAAAATTAGTTAATGAAGAAGATAAGTTGGTTAGTATTGATAATGGTGCTTCTATCAGGATGTAAAATGATTAGTCCGCTTGGTAGTGAAAAAAAATTAATTAGTCATGAATTAGAAAAATATGATTTTGATTCATTAAAAAAAAGTAGGGCGGATACAGGGTTCCGCCCGTACGGAATTAAAATATTAGGGCCAATTGAAGAGGTGGAAAAAAGAAGAAACTATAAAGTAGATTTTTCAACCAGAGAAATTAGTTTTCAAAGTGGAGATAAAAAAATATCAGGAATGTTGAACTACAGACCAGAAAAAAGTTCCCTAAGTCCGGTAATAATTATGATTAGGGGTTATGCAGACGGAATAAATTATTATCCCGGTTATGGTAGCTGGCGGGTAGCTGATCAACTAGCTAAACAAGGTTATACTACTTTTAGTTTGGATTTTTTGGGTTATGGAAATTCTGATAGTGCGGCTAATGATGGATTGGAGGCAAGATTTCATAAAGTAGTAGAGGTAATTGATTTGATTGAAGAAATTAAAGCTTTACCGTGGGTGGACAAAAATAAAATTGGTATTTGGGCCCATAGTAATGGTGGCCAAATTGCCTTATCGGTATTGGAAATAACCGGGGCAAATTATCCAACAGTCCTGTGGGCACCAATGACAAATGCTTTTCCTCAAAGCTTAATTGATACCGCCGATGAAGGTGAAGATAAACAAAAAACAATTGATTATATTAATTTATTCTTGAAAAATTATGATGGTAGACGTTATGCATTTGAAAATTATTACAAGTGGATTAAGGCACCGATATTGATATTACAGGGAACGACTGATGAATGGTGTAAGGTTGAATGGCAGGAAAAAGTAGTCAATGATTTACAAAACTTGGGGAAAAAATCTGAATTAAAAATATTTGAAGGTGACGATCATAATTTTTCTAAAAGTTGGAGTAGAGCGGTTGAGGAAAGTGAAGCTTGGTGGAATTTTGATTAAAAATAATGTATATTATGTTAAGTTAAACTGATGATGAAAATTTATTTTGTGGCTTCGCCGAGATTGGTAGTGAAAGATCCTGAAATGTATAGGGATATTTATCGCTATTTAGTCAAAAAGAATGTAATGTTAAGTGATAAATTAATTGAGTGGACTAATAAGAAAACATTAGAAGAAATTTACGATGAAAGTTCAAAAGAGGTGTCAGAGGGCTGTAAAGTAGCGATTGAAGCAGTTAAAAAAGCAGATATAGTGATGATGGAAGTGTCCGGTCATAGTACTTCAATGGGTTATTTAATATCTAAAGCACTAGATTTCTCTAAACCAGTAATAGCTCTTTGCAAGAAAGGAACAAAATTGATTTTTTTGGAAACTATTAATAATCCAAAATTCAGACTGGTTGAATACGACAAGAAAGATATTAGGAGTGTGTTGGATTCAGCAATAGAGGAAGCCAAAAAAACAATTGATATTCGGTTTAATTTTTTTGTTTCCTCAAAAATATTGACCTATCTTAATTGGATATCAAGGAATAGAGATATTCCTCGATCAGTGTTTTTGAGGGATTTGATTGAAAGAGAGATGAAAAAAGATAAAGGGTTTAAGGATTGATGTTGAAGAAGGTTGTTTTTGATTTTGACGGGACAGTGGCTGATACTTTTCAACAGACGATTGATTTGATTAGGGAAGTAAAGCCAGATTTAAGTGACAAAATAATAAAAAGGTATCGAGAGTTGGGGGCTAAAAAGGTTAAAAGTGAATTAAAAATTTCTCTTCGAGAAATTTTTAGAGTGATGAGATTAATAAAGGATAAACAACTTGATACGATTGAAAAAGCGGTAGCTTTTAGAGGGATGAAAAAGTTAATTGAAGAGCTAAGAGAGAAAAAAATAGAAGTGGGGATTTTAAGTTCTAATAGTAAAAAAAATATTGAAAAATGGTTGCAAAAAGAATTGATAATGGTTGATTGGGTCAGGTCAGAGTCAACATTATTTGGAAAGGAAAAGGCCTTGATTAAGGTGAAAAGCGCCGATATACTTTACGTAGGAGATGAAATTAGAGATATAGAAGCTTGTCACAAGATTGGAATTAAAATAGTGGCGGTAACCTGGGGTTACAATAGTGAGAAAGCTTTGAGACAAGCAAATCCGGATTACTTGGTGGGGGAGGTAAAAGAACTGAGAAATTTATTTTTAACTTTATGCCAGTAGGGAGATTGACGGCAAATATTTTTTGTGTCAGTTTTATCGGCCAATAATTCTTTAACAATTTCTTCTAAAAAGATATTGTTTTGAGAACCTTTAATCAAAATAGTTGAATTGGGTGAAAGATGTTTTTTGATATATTTATTAGCTTCAGAAAAGTTGTTAAATTTTATTGTCTGATCCCCAAAATATTTAGTAGTTTCCGGACCAACAGAAATAATTGTGTCGGCTGATTTAACAGCGATTTGATAAATATTCTGATGTTCTTTTTGAGAAGCAATTCCTAGTTCTCTCATGTCACCAAGAATGGCTATTCGAGGAGATGGATAAGATTTTAAAACATTGAGCATTTCGGTGGTAGCTAAAGGAGAGGAGTTGTATGAACTGTCGATAATGGTGGTGTTTTTAATACCAGAAAAAATTGAGCAACGGGACGGGGGAGCAGTGTAGTTGTCAAAATTTGGAACAACATTTAATATTTCGGCGAGGGCAGTAGCGGCTCCGAAGGTCAATTCCTGAGCTTTGGGAAAAGCATACTTTGGAGATTTGATTTTGATAGGTTTAATAATATTTTTTTTAGCAAGGATGGCCTGGGTATATTTTGATACTAGAGGATCATTAATGTTGATAATGGCAGTCCCGGTATGAGGCAGAGATTGGATTAAACGGGCTTTTTCCTGAGCAATAGCATCAAGAGAAAAAAAATTTTGCTGATGAACTGAACTAACATTGAGAAAAATGCCGATTTCAGGGCGAATAATTTTAAGAAGATAGCCCATATTTTTGGGCTCAGTAACAGAATCGACCCCCATTTCAATCAGAAAAATATCATAAACTTGCCAATCGATTAAAATTTTTAAGGGAGCTAATAGGGCGACTTTTAGCCAATCGAGGGTTTTAAAATCACTGATTTTAATATTTAAAATAGACAAGGGGATACCGGATTCAGAGTTGCCACCATAGTTTGTTTTAACTCTATAATAGGGCTTTAAAGTGGTTTCACAAGCAAGAAGACAAGAGGTTTTACCGGCAGAACCGGTAATCCCGACTATTTTTAATTTTGGATTAAGTAGTTTAACTTTAAAAAGTTGAAGCTTGGCCAATAGACGGAGATAATTTAAAAACAAAAGAGAAAAATTTTTCTTCACTAGAGTAGTTTAACAAAAGTTA
>CAYSVP010000004.1:0-29640 GCA_964434595.1 uncultured Gammaproteobacteria bacterium
TGATCCTGATGATAAATATATTCAAATGTTTTTAGTAAACGATAAACTCTTTTTAGAGAGTAGGTGTTGCCAAAAGAAATAAGATACTTACCGTTAGAGTCCATTTTTAAATTTTTACGGCTAGTGTTGATGTCGATAGTCTGAAATTGGGAAGTATCGACACCATTAATTAAGATATGAACATTTTTAGCACCACGTTGCTGGGCCATTTTTTTGAGAAGTCGGCTAGTGACAATGTAGTTGGGGAAAATTTTTGGACAATATTTTTCAAAAAATAAAATATAATTATTAATTAAGGAGTTTTTAATTTCACCGTCAGCTAGAATATCATCCCAATCGATAATTACTTTTTGGTGAAATAATTTTAATAATAAAGCGGGAATTAAGGTTTCTGGCTGGGTAGGGACAGAGGCTTGGATAATATCGTAGTGACCAATTAGCCCAATAAAAGTGGAAATTAATCCACGGAGTATTCTTAAGTTGAAGTAAAGACTAAGATTTACTCGGGGTAATTCTATTAACCGAAGATAACGATTTTCATTGGTAATAGTAATTTTTAAATTAAATTTAGATATGGATGGAGAAATTAAATCGACATGGATTTTGTGTCGGGAAAGGGATCGAGATAAATTTATTGCCCGAAAATAACCGCCAAAATTTTTATAACAAGGCTCGATAACCAGAACCCGGGTTATTTTTTGGTGAGACATAGGAGCATGGTTTGACGATCAAGAATTTTTAACAGTGGGTATAACAGCCTAAGATATGGTTTATTTTTTAGCGACCAAAATAAATCTAAAGGGAATTCTAGAGGTGTATAAGAGATTTTTAAGGAATAGTTTTTGGGAAAAATATGTTTTATGTTTTGATTGTTGGGTAAAAATAAATGTCGGGGCGGATCGAGATGGAACCAGGTGTTTTGGCTAATTTTAAAAGCCAAAGAATTTGTATTAGGTAGAGTAATAAAAATTTTGCCATGTTTATTTAATAGAGAAATAGATTTATTGATAATTATTTGAGGATTGGAAAAATGTTCCAGAGAATGCCAAAATGTGATAGTGTCATATTTGGTATTAAAATTATGTTTTAAAAAATCATCCTGAATAATTAATTTATTTTGAATTATGGTTGGATTTAGATCGATACCAGTGGCTTTTATGGAAAGAGGTAGTGATTTTATAAATTCTCCAGTGCCACAACCAACATCAAGAAGAGTAGAATTAGGCGGAATTAATTTATTTTTGAAATATAGATTAAAACTTAGCCAAATCTTTTCCAAGAACGAGGATTGTTGATGATATTGAGGAGGATAGTATTTTTGAAAAAAGGAAGAAGTGATTTTGATATCAGGGAAGATACAATTACATGTGAGACATTGGCGGAAGGAAATTTTTTTGGAACTAAAGTGATGACGACCATGAAAATCAATCGAAAAAAAAATATACCTTGATGTTTGGGAATGGCAAAGTGGACAAAGCATATTAATTTATTTTTTTTGGTTAATTAGTTCTCTAACTAAATTAAAAGATTGTTGAAGATAATTATATTTTTGTGATGAATAAAAAAAAGTATAGAAGTATTTATAACTTAAATGAAATTTGAGATTTGGCCAGATTCGATTAAATTGGTGATTTTGTTGATTAGCCCAGGAGAGGATGTCAATTTTATGCCTGGAAAAGCGATATTTATGTGGTTGGAATTGAATTAGATTGGAAGCATTGAATAGTTGCCCATATTCATCTTTGGAAAAGTGATAATTCATTTGATCATAAATTTCAGTCCCAGGATAGGGAGAAAATACATTAAAACTATTGATTTCCGATTTTAGATCGGTAGCTAAATTGATAATGTCGGTTAAATCTTGTTTAGTTTCATTAGGAAGATTAACCAAGAAATTAGCAAACGTTCGGATATGATATTGGTGACAAATATTAAAAATGTTTTTAATCATTTCAAGATTAATCCCCTTTTTAACTGCCAAAAGAGCCTGATTGCTACCCCTTTCAACTCCAAAATCAATTTGAATACAACCGGCGTCGGACATTAACTTAATTAAAGACTCATTTAAAGTAGATACTTTGGCAGAACACCCCCAAAGTAAATTTAGTTTAGATTTTTTTAGAAGCTGACAAAATTGAGAGACATTATTTTGATTAATAGTGAATAAATCATCAATAAAATAAAAGCTATCAATATGAAAATGATGACGAAGATATTTAATTTCTTTGATCAAACTAGCAGCTGATCGGACACGAGTATACCGACCACCACCATTATATTGACGTAATTTTTTGGCAACACAAAAAGTACAAGTAGATGGACAACCCCGAGTGGCTAGTAAATAAAATGATCGAAGAAAACAACCCCTGATGGCGTATGGTGAGGCTTGAGTATAATAATTCATGTCGATCTGGTTATATGCTGGGTGGGAAATACTATCGAGATTATCATTTAATGATCGGAATGGTGTTTGGAAAACTGCTTTATTGTCTAAATAGGCAAGGCCACAAATATTTTTAAAAGAATGGTGATTAATAGACAGAATTTTTTGACATAACTCCAGGAAAGTTTCTTCACCTTCACCGATAACTTCATAATCAATTGGAGAATTATTTTCTAATAAAAAATCTTTCGGATATAGTGTTGGATGTATACCACCAACGACTATTTTTATTTTAGAATTAAGAGATTTAATTTTTTTGGCTAATTGTAAAACTTCCTGATATTCGGGAGTGTAGCAAGTAATACCAACTATTTTGGGAGAAAGTATTTTAACTTGATCAATGATTTGTGATTCAATATCGGTCAACAACTGGGGTAATTTATTGATAAACTGTTCATTCCTAATTACTTCTTTTAGAGTGATATCAATAATACGAACAGAAAGATGATTTTTTTGAAGGTGGCCAGCCAGATACAATAGTGCCATCGGCGGACGGAAATGATTAACTGACCTTGATGGTGGAGAAATAAGAACAATATCCGTAGTCGTCATTAACAGTATTTTACATTTATTTACTTTGTAAAAAGTATATAATTTAGAAAATGTTAACTAATCGAAATATTCTAGTAACAGGTGGAGCCGGTTGTATCGGAAGTACTCTAGTAGAAAAACTATGTGAAAATGGAAACACAGTAATTATTTATGATAATTTGATGCGAAACGAGGAATCGAGGAAGAATATTAAAGACATAAATTTGAAATATAATAAAAATTGTCAATTAATTACCAAAGACATTTTAAATTTTAGTGATTTGTCGGATGTAGTTAATGAAGTGGAAATGGTTTTTCATTTGGCGGCATTGCCAAGTCATAGGAGAGCATTAGAAGATCCAATGGCTTACGCAAAAGTTGATGTTATGGGGGTAGTTAATGTTTTAGAAGCAATTCGGATGTCACAAAATAAACCTTTATTAGTATTTACTTCATCTAATAAAGTATACGGTAAACATCAACCTCCGTTTATAGAAACGATGTTACCAATGCCTTGTGGCCCTTATGGTATGGCTAAATATAATGCTGAACAGTGGTGCCAGTTGTATCATGAGTACTATGGATTAAAAGTAAATGTGGCTAGATTGTTTCATGTGATCGGGCCACGAACTCAGCCGGATCGAGAAATTTCAATTTTTACTGAAAGTATTTTAGAAGACAAAGAAATTTTTGTTCATGGAATATTTGATGAACAAAAGAAATTTATTTCCTGTGCTGCCGGATATACTAATGTTTACGATACGATTGACGGACTAATTTTGTTAATGGAAAATTGTCATGCTTTTGATATTTATAATATTGGTTCGGATAAAGAAATTACAGTTGAAGAGATTGCTTTGATGATTTACAAAAAACTAGATAAAAAACCCAAAATTAATTATAAAGAAATTTTATCTCACGAATCACTAAGACATCGAGCTGATAATAGTAAAATAAAAGCTTTGGGTTGGAGACAAAATTATTCAGTGGAAGAATCGGTTGAACAATATATTAGATGGAGAATAGAAACTGGGAAAAGAGAATCTTTTTATATTTAAACAAGAAAAATTTGTTTATATAATATTTGAGATCGATGGTGCCAATCCCAGACGTTTTTAATTAAAGTTAATGCTTCCACAGAAGTTTTTTGATATAGTTTTATATTGGATAATAAGGCAATAATATTGTCGGCAAACTGTTGGTAGTTGCCTAGTGAAGTTTTTATCATGCCTTGGGGGTAGTAGTTTTTTAGAGATTCAAGATCAAAAGAGACGCCGGGTAATCCCCACGCCATGGCTTCGGCGGCAGACATTCCCCCACTATCGTAAATAGCTGGGTGGACAACAATTTTTGAATTTTTAAAAATATTATTTTTTTCTTGTCCGGTTTTAAATCCAAATAAAGTGATATTTTTTGATAATTTTAATTTTAATATTTTTTGACGAAGTTGATTTTCAAGTTGACCATCACCAATAATAGCTAATTTCGCTGAGGGTATTTTTTTAACAACTAAATGCCAAATATCAACTAATTCTAAAACACCTTTTTGAGGATGAAGACGACCTTGGAAGACGGCATCAAAACGTCTTATGGAAATCGGAGGAAGTTGCTTTTGCTTAACTAGTTCAACTCCACCTTGAACAACAATAACCTTTTTGTGGGGAAAATATCCACAATCCGGATCGGAAGTAACTAAAATTTGATCAGCAAAATGTTGGGAAATATATTGAGTAATTTTTTGAATTTGATAGTAAAACCAACCCTTGAGTGGTTGTTGACGATAGGGATCGTATTTTGAACCAGGACGCGGGACAAATAGATAATGTCCCGAAAGCCAAACACCTGATCGTTTAGTAATTTTATATAGCCAACCAAAAAAATGATCGGGAATAAAATCGGAGGTGGTGTAGCAATAGTCAGCTTGATTAAAAACAGATAGATGAGAAAAATAAGAAATCAGACCGTGATATAGACGACGAAATGTGTGGAAAATAAGGTTTTTTGTAGTCGGTTGGCAATTATGATTAATTTTATCAGTGAGGATAAATTTGGTAGTCAGATGGTAGCGATGAAGAAGATTCAATGCTTCTTGACTGCCAAAAACAGTAATATCTAGATGTTTTTGCCAGTTTTTTATAAATTCTAAAAAGATTGTGTCGCCGCCACTTTGACCTGAGCCGATGTTATTATTAGCTATTACTAACAATTTTTGTTTCACTTAGTTATTTTAGCTTATAAATATGATAAAAATTAATTTAGGATGCGGCCCAAACGGGATTGATGGATGGATTAATTACGATTGGGGTTTATTGCCTTTAGTTAATAAACTAGGATTAATTGATATTTTTATAAAATTAGGATTTATTTCAAAAGAGTATAAAACCAATTGGCCGAAGTTTGAGCTTGTAGATATTAGAAAAAAATTACCATTAAAAAGAAAGAGTGTTGATTATGTTTACTGTTCTCATGTTCTGGAACATTTTGAAAAATATGAAACTTTAGATATTTTAAAAGAAATTAAAAGAGTCTTAAAAAAGAACGGTTGGTTAAGATTGGTGTTGCCGGATTTAGAAAAGATGGTTGGTAATTATCAGGGAGCTGATAATTTTTGTAAAGAATTTTTTGGATTTGATAAAGATAAAAAATATGGATTAGCTAGGAGATTTATTCGAGAACATAATTGGATGTATGATGAAAAAAGTTTAAGAGAAATATTAAAAATTGCCGGTTTTAAGACAATTAAAAAATGTGAATTTAGGCAGGGAAAATGTGAGGATATTGATAAACTTGATTATGAAGGTCATCGAAATATTAGTATGTATTTTGAGATTCAATAGAGTAAAACGTCATTGCGAGGAGCCAGTATACAGAGGCGACGTGGCAATCTGGTTTGAGATTGCTTCGCTACGTTCGCAATGACGTATTTAGGCAATGACGATGGGATTAATAGTGGCGGGAAATTAAATCGAAATTTTTTGAAGAAAATTTATTAAGAGCGTAATGTCGGCATTTTTTTTGAAGTGATTGATATTTTGATGGCTGAGAAATCTCTTCTATTGCTCGGGAAAAGTTTTTAAAGGTTGGTTTAATTAAAATGGCAACTGAGTTATCTAGAGCTTCGGTTAAACCACCATAGTTGCTGGCAATTACCGGCAGACCACAGGCAACAGCTTCCATAACAACTCGACCGTAACCCTCCTGATACAGAGATGGAGTAAGAAGAACTGAAGCTTGTTGATATATAGGATCAGTACCGAGATATTTTAAATTGGATAATTGTTGACAATATTTTAAAACCAGATTTTTCTCCGGTCCTGTACCGATAACTAAAAAATTATATTGAGAAAATTTTTGAGCTAATTTTAAATATAAAATAATCCCCTTTTTTTTGATTAGACGACCAACAAAAATAAAAGTTAATTTTTTTGGTTTGACTTTTGCTGGAGTAAATTTTTTTAAATCTATCCAATAACGATATAATGAAATTTTCTGTGGATTAACTCCCCAAGAAATTAATTGTTTTTGGGATGATTGAGAAAGACAAAGAATTTTATCGGTGTGATTGAGAATGACGACAACAATTTTTTGATTTAAATTGTGGATGTGATCGTAAACAGCATGGGTAGAAGTTATATGGCGTTTGTGAAAAATTTTGGCTAAGATATTGCCAATAAAAGTGGCATTAATACCCTGAGAATGAATGGTAGTAATTTGTTTATGATTACATGATAGCCAAATTAAACTACGAAGTAGAAGATAGGGAGTCAGATAAAGAAAGTCAAACAAAGGAAATTTTTCCAATGTATGAAAAAGATTTTTACCAAACCAACGAAAACGATATATCCGGCAATAACCAATTTTTTCTTTGAATAAGTAGGGTAAATTAGTGGTTAATGGGGAGTAGGTTAAAACAGTAGAGTGAATTTTATGTTGATTAAGTTCCTTAATTAAATCAATAAGGTGTGATTCAACACCACCAATGTTTGGTGAAAAAAACGGAGTGATAATGAGAATGTTCTTTTTTATTGATGCCATTGATTGCGATTAAATGTTATATTAAATCCAAAGACACGGAGAATGGTGATATAAAAATAAATCCAGAAAGTAATAAGACAGGCTAACGGGTGAAAGAACCAGGCGACATCAGGCTTGTGAAGATAACCCCGAATCGAATCGATTAATGAAGGAATTATTAAAAGACTATAGAGGGAAAAATGGATTATTTTAAAACCGGAATTGGTTGAGTAATCAAAGGATCGTTGTGATTGATGGGTAAAATAATCACGTAAACGTCGATTTTGTTTACGGATAAATTTTTTAATTGATGATTCACAATAGGTATGAATAATACTGGATTTTACTTTGGCAAAAAATAAAGGTTGTTGAGTT
The DNA here is from genome assembly GCA_964434595.1 of uncultured Gammaproteobacteria bacterium. Classification (GTDB taxonomy): domain Bacteria; phylum Patescibacteriota; class Microgenomatia; order UBA12405; family UBA12405; genus CAYSVP01. The sequence continues at coordinate 7,364 of CAYSVP010000004.1, forward strand.
TTATTTAGGACACTACTAATAAGATCGATGTCAAAGAAATATTTACCGGAAAAATATTTTTTTAAAAAGTCAGTTCTGAATATGGTACCGTTGGCACCAATAGTTGGTAAATTTGAAGGAGAAGATAATTTAATTTTGATATATGAAGGAAAAGATTGTTGATTAAGACAAAGGTGAGTCCAATGGTAATCAATATAATTAATACGATCTGAAATGCCCGATATATAGGCAAATGGATCATTGGCACCAATTAAAGCTGAGTAGCGTTCAATATAGCCAGCGTTTTTACGATAGGTAAAAGCAATTGGTTCACTGCCAATAATAGTCTCGTCTTTAAATGGTAGAAGCATTTTAGACAACCATTTGCTGGTGGGTAGAATATTATCAGAATCAATTAGAACAGTAAATTTTGAAGTTACTTTTTTAATTCCAATGGCTTTACCGGCTTCAGCGGTTTTTAAAGGATTACTGAGTATTTGACAATTATAATCTTGGGCAACTTTTAGAGTGTTATCGGTTGATCCGCCGTCAATAATTAAAATTTTATAATCAGTAAGAGTTTGTTTTTTAATTGATTGAAGGCATTTTGACAAAGAATTGGCACAATTAAGAGTAGGAATAATAAAACTAATTAAAGTCATTAAGTTTTTTAATAAATTTTAAAGCATAGGTACTAAGAAATTTAACATCATCGTAGGATCGGATACTAAAAATTTTTCGAAGTAAAAATTTTGGTTCAAGAGCAGTTTTAAATAAGCTATTAATAAGTTTATTAATTTGCTCTGGAGGAATAGATGATTTTATTACCGGTTGACGCATGTCATAATTATCCCAATTTTCTGTTAACAATAAATTCTTTTGCTGGCATTCATTAAACAACGGAGTTCCGGGATAGGGAATAATTAATGTGGCCTGCATACTGTCGACTAGACCATCACGAAATAATGTTTTAGCTTGTTGAAGAGTACAATTTGCATCATTGATGTTTTCCCAAGGGTAGCCAATCATAACAGTAATATGAGGTTCAAGACCGGCTTTTTTGGCCATAATTAAAGTTTTACGAGCATCGGCAGTCGTCGTATGTTTATTAATTTTGTCGAGGGTTGACTGATTGGCGGATTCCAAGCCATAGAGAATAAAGCGAAAACCTGCCTGTTTCATCAAATTATATTGGTCCTGATTGAGGGCGCCAAATCTCATATTACAACCGAGAGTAATTTTTTTATTTAAACCGGTGTTAATTAATTGATGACAAAGTTCTGATAACCACGCCCCGACGGGTAGAGTCCCACTATCATCAAATATTTCTTTGACACCAAAATTGTTGACGAGGTTACTTATTTCATTAAGAGTATGTTTGACTGAAAAAGAACGATAACATTTACTGGGATACAATGTCGTCCAGCTACAAAAGGTGCACTTCCCCCACCAACAATCACGACCAGACATAATATAGGCGCCTGGTTTGTATTTATAATTAGTGTTGTTATAGGCATAAAGTTGCCACTGAGTTAATTCCCGATCAATAATTGGCAGAGTATTTAAGTCATGATTATTTTTAGATTTAAAAATTTTATTTTTTGGTTTTTTGCCGGAATTGATTAGTTGAATTAATTCGTCGAGTAAAAAATCATAATCACCACCAACTAATATGTAATCGACTTTAGAATTTTTAATTGATTCTTCTGATAAGGCAGTAACATGGTCTCCCATTAGGACTATAATTGGTCGCCAATTTAAAACGGTTAAACTTTTTTGTTTTAATTCGTTGATTATTTTCCAATGTTGTTTAATTACTGGAGTTTTAGTTTCGATGGCAATTAGATGAGGTTTATTTTCTAAAATTTGTTCGAGCCATTGTTGATAGGTCAAGTTTTGAACAATAGCATCATCCCAAAAAACTTTAATATGTTGTTTTTTTAATAAAGTGGCGGCATAAGCAGGGATAACTGGATAAATAACATTGCCGGTATTTGTCCATTGGAATTGACGATTTTGCGATAAAAAAGGTGTACCCTTGGAAGATTTCAAAGGTGGATAAGAAATAGAAACAGATTTAACCACCAATGTATTTACCTGTTTTTTGATCAATGTCATGAGCTGTGAATTTGACTTCTTTTTTAAAAAAACCATTCAGGAATAGTATACCGTAGTAAAGATGAGTAAGAGGAATTGTAATGATGGCAAGAACTGAAGTGAAAAGATTATTACCTTGGTAAATAAATTTAATTAAAGTTAGAAATAATATGGATAAATAAAAATATAATGGAAGATAAAAGAAATAATATTTAAAAACAAAATAATTAATAATTAATAATATTGAATAAAAAACAAAAATTGATGGGATGAAGTAGCCAATTTTTCGACTGGTTTGGGGAAATATTTTAGCAAAATGTCCTCGCTGAATAGCATAGCGAGTGATTTGCTGAAGATGAGGAATAATAACTGAACGGCGATGATGAAAAACAATTAGAGATGGATGATAATAAATTTTTTTATGTAATTTTTGAGTTAAATTTAAACATAAAACAGTATCTTCGCCCGGCCAATAAGAGGTATTGAAACCTCCGGCTAGATTAAAATCATTCTTTTTAACTATCAAATTAACTGAGGGATAATCCTCTACAAAACGAGATTTTTTAATACTGTTTCGGTATACACCAGCTCCACCACTACCTAGCCAACTTGACCAGACTAAACCAGAAGCTTTTTGATTATTACTATCCTGAGGTGGAGTTAAACATGGACCACAGAATGCAGAAAAATCCGGATGTTTCTTAATTAAACTAAATGCTTTTTTAAAATAATTTTTATTGGGATAGGAGTCATCATCAAAAAAAACTAAATATTTTCCGGTTGACATTTTGGCACCAATATTTCTTTTTTCTGAAGGGTTGGCAGATCCTGATATTTTATCGGTAATAACTAAAACTTCAAAATTTTGTAAGGATTGTTTTTTTAATTGCAATAAAGTTTCTTTTAGGTAAGGATTGCTTTTTCGAACCGGAATAATGATAGAAAAATCGATATATTTCATAATTATTTACCGGTATTAATACGCATATTAAGTTCAGGATCATAACGCCATTGACGATAATTTTTATCATCGTAATACTTAACTAAACGAAGACGATAAAAAACCGCCAGAGCGTCAATTAAACAATAATAAATAGTTTTCCAGTTATTGGCATGAGTTAAACTATCGAAAGAATAGGTTAATTTTATTGGAGCTTCATAAATCCGTTTATAACCAAGACGGTTGGCAACAGCTAAAATTTCCAGATCGAAAGCATAACCCTTGATAAGCAATCGGGGTAAAACTACTTTTAGAACTTTGCTTTTAAAGATTTTTAATCCTGCCTGGGTATCTTTAACATTAATACCTAGGAGATAGCGAGAAATAATTTGAGCACCAAAACTAATTAACCGACGACTAAAAGGATATTTAACCATAGAAGCTGGATGGCGTTTGGAAGCAACAATAACATCAGCCTGATACCATTCTAGATGTTCAATCAACATGGAGATGCCATTTGGATCAATTTCCATACCAGCATCGATGAAAGCAATATAGTCACCTTTGGTATGAGCCATACCGAATCGAATGGCATAACCTTTACCGCGATTGTGATTGTAGCCAATGACTTTTAATTTAGGATGTTTAATATTTTTGGCTATCTGATAGGATTTATCAACTTTTTTACCGTCAACTACGGCAATTATTTCATAATCATAGCGGATATTTTCCAAGGTGTTAATAATTCGACGAAGATCCTGGTCGATAGTTTTTTCCTGACGGTAAATAGGAACAATAACTGATAAGAAATGCTTAAAGTTTTTCATCAAGAACTTTTTGATAGACGGATAATGTACTTTGAGCAGTTTTTTTCCAAGAATATTTTTTGGCCTGAATTGAACCAAGTTTAATATATTTTTTTCTAAGATGAGAATTGGAAAATATTAATTTGAGTTGAGCTTCTAAATTTGTTTGAGAATAAGGATTAAAAAGAATAGCGGCCGAACCAGAAACTTCAGCAAGGCTACTTTCTCGGCTGGCAATTACCGGACAACCACACTGCATGGCTTCGAGAATTGGTAGACCAAAACCTTCAGCATAGGATGGTTGGCAATAGACTGTAGCTAGAGAATAGATTGCAGAAATGTCTTCATCGGGAACAAAACCAGTAAGTGTTAAAAGATTGCTTCGCTTCGCTCGCAATGACATGGCTGTTTTTTGTAACCAAAGAATATCTTTTGTCCAGGGGTGTATTGGAACTGTTTTGGTAGCGGCTAAACCAGCAATAACCAGAGGAATCTTTTGATAAAGACAGGCTTTAACCAGAGTCGGGATATTTTTATTCCAATTAATATCACCGACATACAGGACAAATTTTGGTGGTAAATGATATTTATTTTTGATGGCTGAAAGCTTTTTTGGGTCAGTAACCAGTTTAAAGGTAGAATTAGCAGCTTCAAGAGTGACAGAAATATTCTTTTGAGGAATATGAAGAATCTTATGAATAATTTGCTGTGAATATTCAGAAACGGTAATAATATGATCAACCTGATTTAATTTATATTTTTGTATTTGCCAATAGAGTTCACCTTTATAACCGACGGGAAAATGAGGTTTAAATTGAATAGGAATCAAGTCATGAACCGTAACAATAATAGGAATTTTCTTTCGTAGAGGAAGGGTTAATCGAAAAGGATCAAAAAACGGATAATGAATTAAATCAAAATTAGTGTTAAGTTTTGATTTGTCGGTAACTAATTCAATCTGAAATTGAGAATTGTTTTTAGTTTCTTTTTGAAGAGCATTAACCAAATTGCGGGTGTAATAACCAACTCCACGTTGAGAGTTGCCATCATTTAATGGAGAAACATCAATTGCAATTTTATTTTTTTTCATTTTTTTGGTTAAGCTCGTAGAGCTTGATATAGGCGATGGGAAAACGAAGTGATGAATACCACGAAAAAACAAATCCAGGGAAGCCATCAACATAACCACGATGTCGAAAGAAAGTAAGAAAAAACCAATGGATAGGTTTAAAAATAAAATATTTAATAAAGTTAAAAGGGTTATTGGTAACCTTTGATTGTTTTAAATCTTGGGCAATTAAAGTAGTGTATCGATCGTTTCGTAAAAGATAGCGGGAAAAAGTTGGATCGGCATAATGAAGTAGGTCGGAGTGTAAATGTCCAACTGTACCTTTGACAACAGCTTGTTCGTGGACATTTTGACAAGGTAAACGGCCATGACCATTTTTATAAAATCTAATAGTTGGATCAGGATAAACTCCACCTTTGGTAAGAAAATGACCTAAGAAATAATTACGACGATTAATCCAATAACCATCAGCAGTAGGCTGTTCAATAGTGGCTAGAATTTCTTTTTTTAATTCCGGAGTGACAACTTCGTCAGCATCAAGCTGAAGGATCCAATCTCCGTGACAAGCTTCAATAGCCATTTGTTTATTAATATGAAAAATCGGTTTGTTGGTGGTACTAATTACTTTTAAATGGGAATATTGTTTTAATACCTTAATAGTATTGTCACTTGATTGACCATCAACGACAATTATTTCATCAGCAATATCTGTGACAGAGTCAAGACAACGCTTAATATAAAGTTCCTCGTTGTAAGTAGCAATAGCAATGGATAATTTCATTCGTTTATGTATATTTTAAAGCCTGGATCGCCATTTGGGAAATTGAGTGTTTTAATAGGATCAAGAGGAATACTTTCGTCAGCAGAAATTATTAGTGAATTTGCCTCTATTTGGGAATAATCATCAATGCCAAAATGGATATTGTCAATTTTTTTAACGGTAGAAAAACCAAACTGATCCGGTGGAGTTAGTTTAATTTGTGATTGAATTTTGGTCGGATCATATTGTGAATAAAAAAGATAAAGAATGTAGGGTTGATCGTATTTGGTAGTGAAATAAATGTTGTTAAATTGATTTTTTTGTGATTCGAGATAGGGAATAACCTGATTAAATCCGGTATTCCAAGCAAAAGGATAACGCATAGGAGCATGAACATAATAAGCATCAAGATAATAAAAAATAGAATAAATATAAACAATAAATAATACAAAAATTAGAGGCAAGGAATAATGGATTATACTTAAAAAACATTTAAGACCCGAAGCAATAAAAATTGATAAAGGAATAACCAGAGAAAGAGAGCGTAGTGCTGACGGAGCTTGAAAAGTTAATGATGAGGCTAGTGGAGCAACAAAAAACCAAGAAAAAGTGAGAGTTTTAAGATGTTTATTTTTGGATTTAATAATATTAATTATGCCTAAAATAAGGAAAGGTAACTCGATTAAATAGAGTTGACCCATTTCGGGAACTTTTGATCGAGGTACTTCATCGCCATTAATGAAGAGAAAATTAAGATTGTAATGAGATAAATATTTTTGTGACCAGGAAAGAAGGTATAAAAAACGTTTGTTGTGCATTATCCGATTAATTATCTGAACGTTATTATGTTGATTTAGTAATTCTTCGGAGCGATTGATAGGACCTTGGTCGGCGGTTAAACCAACACCGCCAAAACGGGTAGTTCCGCCATTATTTATAAATGAATAAAAAACAGGAATAGTCAGTAAAACGGCAATAGTAAACGGTAGAATAAATTTCTTAAAATTATTAACAAATAATTTCCAATTACTAATTAATAAAATAAGAATAAGAACTGGGGCGACAATTCGAGCGGAATGATAAATATAAAGAGTTGCAACTAGAGATAAGGGAAATAAAAACAAGTAAATTAATTTATTTTTTTTAATATATGAGTAAAACCAATAAATACCTAATAACAGGAAGAATAATGACATTGATGATTCCCAAGCCCCTCGGGAAAAATGGAGATGCCAAGGAGAAAGACACAAAACTAGAGCGCTTAAAAGCGAAAGAGATCTAGATTCGGTTAACAGAAAAATCAATTTATATAGTAAATAAATAGTCAGAACGGAAAGAATTAAATTGGGTAGACGAACAGCCAAGGGAGTTAAACCAAAAAATTTTATAAAAGGCAGAGCTAGATAAACATAGCCACCGGGTTTGTAGTCGCCAAATGATTTAAAGTGAAGTGGCCAGGCAATCCCATGTTCGTCACGACCAGTATGGAGTAAGGAATAAGCATTATAGCCAAGAGCGGCTTCATCAGGATTAAGTGAGGGTAGGTTATTAATATTAAAGAAGCGGAGAAAAACGGCTAAAATCAATATTAGATAAATTAAATTATTCTTAATCAGTTTCATAAGCGTAAAAAGTGGAAATATTATTTATCGGGCTAAGAGGTATTAATTTATTAAGATCAATCCCCTGTCGATAGGTTTCTTCGAGAGAAAAAATAGATAATGTCTGGGGTAAATTTTTAATAAAATCATACTGAACACTATCGAATTTAATTTTATCAATTTGTTCGATTCGACCGGTATCGAAACCTGAAGAAATTAATTTAGCTTGTTGTTGGTATTTAGCAGGGTCGTATTGGGAATAAAAAAGGTAATAAATATAGGGTTGACCGTAATAGCTGGTAAAAATTACGTTTTTATTCTGTTGATGTTTAATAACGTATTCCATTGCCGGGGTATAGCCATATAGCCAGTCGTATGGAGAAGTTTTAACCATGTGGTTAAGATATAAATCACTGTAGTAGATGAATGACAAACCATAAACTGCAATAATTAAAAGATATAAATATCGAGGAATTATTTTAAGAATGGTAACTAAACCAAGACTGGTAAAAAACATTAGTGGAATAGTCATAGACATGGACCGAACCGGTTGGATTTGATCACGGGTTAAAGCAGAAGGCAGTGGGGCAACTAATAACCAGCAAAGAAAAAATTTAAAAAGAGGATCTTTGATTTTATTTGAGAAAAATAAACCGATTAATAGGAATAATAATGATGGATATAAAATTACACCGATATAAGGAGCACTCTGACGCCCATTGGTCCAATCACCGATAGAAAATAAAAATTCTGGAGAAAAATGATTAAAATAGCGTGTTAAAAAATTACGGATAAAAAAAACAGTTGATTGATGAAAAACTTGATAATCTAAGAAACTGGATTCGCGGATAATCTGAGTGGTTTCGGATGACTCTCGGGGATAGGATAGCAAACTAATAACCTGGAGGCGATTGGCATCAGGATTGAATACCATACCAAAAAGTATGGGGGTAGTCAGAATAAATAAAGGTAGAACAAAAGAAAAACAAAATTTTTTAAATTTAATTTGGGGAAAATTGGTAATAAATAAAATTAAAATTAAAATTAAGCTAATCATTTTGGCACCCTGGTAGGTATAAAGGGTAAGACCAAAAACTAATGCCGATAAAAAATGTTTTTTTCGAAAGAAAAAATAACTTGCCAAAACTAGTTGAAAAGTAAGGATATTGGTTTCCCAGGCACCACGGGAAAAATGGATATTCCAAGGGTTAAAAGCAATTAACAAGGCAGTAATCAAGCCAAGTTTTTTTTGATCAGGCTTGATAGCAGTGATTAGTAAATATACGAAAAGAGGTAATAAAGAACCTAAAATAATTGATGGTAAACGAACAGCAGTAACATTTAGACCAAATAAAGCCACAAAAGGTACTGTTAGATAAACATAAAAACCGGGTTTATAGTCACCAAATGATTTAAAAATTAATGGTAAGAATTGGCCATATTCATCACGTCCGGTTTTTAGTATTGAGTAAGCATTGTATCCAAGAGAAGCTTCATCCCACAATAAAGGAGGGTAATTTATTTGGTAAAAGCGAACAAAAAAGGCAATTAAAGTGATTAAAAGTAAAATTATTTTTTTATTCATAAGAAATTATTTCAAAGGCGGGCTGACCATTAAGAAAATTAATGGTGTTAATAAGTTTAGCGTCTTTTGTTGGATAATTATTCGGACTAGTTATTAAAAGGGTTGATGTTAATGGTTGTAAATCTTTTATTTCCCAATCATTAACAAATTGAAATTTATCAAAAGCATCAACCCAATACCAATCAGCATGAAAATCCCATTTCTTATGAATATCAGTTTGATATTGTTGTGGATCCCATGGCCAATAAAATAATACAAATTCATGAGGTTCACCATATTTTTTGGTAATAATAATCCGAGAATAATCTGAGTATAGAGGTTTGATAAATTCGACAACCTGCTCGTAACCATATTGCCACGTGGAGGAATATTCCCGATTATATTGATAATAAGTATTTATGTAAAAACCAAGCTGGATTAAAGCGCCAAGACATATTAGAGGAGTAATTATTTTTAGACGACGATGAAAAAATTTTAGACTTAGTGAAATGGTTAAAAAATAAAACGGTAAGGCACAAGTAGCCCGAATTGAGGGAAAATTACCCACAGTAATAGCAGCCGGAAGTAAGCTGATTAAAAATAATGAAAAGTAAAAAGGATAATTTTTAATTAGCAAAAAAAGACCGTGATAAAAAAATGGTAAAAATATGAGAAAAATTAGACCAGTGCGAGGCGGATTAAACTGATAGTCTTGAGAACCCTGAAAAAATAAAGGTAAGGGGTTGAATAGTTGAAGATAATTTTTGGCTAAGGTTTTTGAAAAATAAACAACTTTATTATTAATTAAACGATTGAATATTGGTGGACCGGAAAAAGCATGGCGTGATTCATTTATTTGATTAATACTAGTGGGGTTAATAATTCCCACCCAACGATTACGAGCGGCTGATTCAGAAGAAAACAAATTCAATAAGTTGGGTATATACAAAATTAGAAAAATTAACAAACTAAAAATAAAAGTGATTCGGTAATGGAAAAATATTTTTTTAAATTTTTTAAAGAAAATAATAAAAATTAATACCAGAATTATCGGCACAATAATCCGGGTATTGTGGTAGGAATACAGAGAAGTACCAAAAAGAATAAGAGAGATAGGTAGGAGTGTGGGTTTTTTAAGTGATTTTAAAATGAATAATAAACCAGCGGTAAAAAAAGTCAGGGAAAGATTAGATTGAAAAACTCCACGCGATGGAAAAACTGTCCAGGGAGAAATGGCAGCTAAAAACATGGTAAAGAAAGCGGTAAAGCGATCTTTGGTAATTTCCAAAACTAAAAAGTAAATTAAAATAACAAAGATTAAACTGAAAATGGCATGGGGTAGACGGATAGCAAATGAGTTTAGACCAAAAAAAGAAATAAAAGGCAAAGTTACGTAAAGATTCGCTACAGTAGGATAGTCACCATAGGCCCGAAAATTAAATTTCGGCCATGAAACTCCCCATTGATCTTGACCGGTTTGAAGAAGAGAATAGGCATTGTAACCATGAGAAATTTCATCCCAATTTAAAGACGCTGGTAAAGAACCAAGCTGATAAAAACGCAAAATAAAGGCAATGACGATTATTAATAAAAAAATAATTTTATTTTTCACGATATCTATAGAATAAACCAAAAATAATTAAGGAAACAATTGAGATTACATTGGCAGTAAAGCGAATTAAAGTATTAGTGAAATTGATTGTTAGGTGATGATCACCAGTAGACAAATAAACATTGATTAGACCGAGATCGTGATCGACAAAATATGGAGTAATAGAATTATTGTCTTTTACTTCAAAGCTGGGAAAATAAACCACTGGAAAAGTAATTAATGAATCGTCGGAAATTACTTTAATATCGGCGGTAATTTGTCGACTGTTTTTATGATAGTTAATAATGTTTGCGTTGTTAGTAACTATAGGCTGATTCGGAGCATAAGTAGTGGGAAATGTTTGTCCAAAATTTGGCCAATAATCTTTTAATCCAGCCCCACTTTGGGCAATTAAATTTTCACCTGATAATTTTTGTTGATCGGTTAAATTTGGAAACCAGATGTCTTCCTTAAAAAAATTAAAATTTAAAGTCAATTCAAGAACTAAAATTATAGTTATAACAAAAGATGGAATTTTTTTGAAAGGTTTTTGCGTAATAAAAAATCCTGAAAGAAGCGAAAATATTAAGATTGCTGGACCAAGAAAACGCCAAGGAAATTGAAAAAATGGTAAAAATGGAAAGTGTTGCCAGATAAAAGTTGACTTGTTGTGAGTCATAAATAATGCCAATATACCGGATAAAAATGTTGATAGTAATAAAATTCTATGTTTGTTTTTAAAAATAAAAGCCAAAACAGTAGAAATTACTGGGAGAATCCATTGCAGATAGCCGACCTGAAATGACATATCATCTTTTGGACCCCACAAAGATGCTCCGAAACCCCAATCATTATGGTTAATAAATAACTGAGGGACAGTAACGAAGTGAACAATATAATCAAAATAGCCCTGCGTCATAGTGTTGACGGTGGTATATTTTTTTTCTATAAATGCGGGAATGATAAAAAAAGCGGCAATACCCAGACCTATCAATAGATGAATAATTAACTGACGCCATTTTTTATGCTGAAAAATTATAGTAAATAAAATTAATGGCAGAGAATAGAATAAGGTTAAATTGTGAGTTAGAGCCAAAGACGTAATTAATATAGTAAACAAAAAGTATTTTTTTCTAAATAGACTCCAAAAAATAAATGGCAAAAGAGCTAAGGCTAGGTTTTCGGCAATAGCACCACGAACAAAACTATTTATTGCTTGATATGGAGCTAAAGAAAATATTATGGCTGAAACTAGACCGCCTGTAGTTCCGAAAAAGAATGAAGATAATAAATAAATACCCAAAGGACGGATAAAAGAAGTGATGACAAAAACAGCCTTGATACTATTAATATAAGAAAAACCAATGAGATGAAAAATTTCACCAATAATATAGGGAAAAGGTGAATAAAAATTAAACAAGGGATAACCATAACCCATTCCCCCATCAGCAATGTAACGGCAAGGAATCTGACCATCATGAAAACATTGATCGAATTGTTGGAGGCGAAAAATATGCATATCATCCTGCATGGAGAAAAACCCTGGACGGAGTAGACGATATGAACCGACCAAACCGAGAAACAAAATAATAGTAATAATTATTTTTTTCATGGAAATTGGATAATATAAAATTCTTCCTGATTAATATAAGTTTTAGAAATTTTTTTGGTTATTGAAAATGATAATTTCATTGATTCGTATTCAGATTTAGGAACGACGATAAGAGTGTGAGGAGGTAATTTATCAAGATTAGACCAATTTAAATGACCAAAATAATATTGATTATCCAACACCTGACCAGAAAACGAATCGTTTGATAGTGAACTAAGATGATTAGCCAGAGAATTATTGGCGGATAGATAATAGGGATAATAAAAAAGGAAGAAAGGTAGAAAAGGCTCGGTACTGTCGGAGAAAATAATATTTTGATGAGTAATGTTTTTGGTAGCTAAAACAGCTTCTTTCATGCCAGTATGCCAAACTAAAGCCGAATCTTGAGGATAATGATAGTAATAATAGTGGCAAAAGGTAATTAGAAAAAAACAATAGAGAAAAATAATGGCAGTTTTTAAACTGGGAGATTTTAATCGCTTGATACCCAAAAAAGCAAAGTAAATTAATGAGGGTAACATTAATATTAATCTAGTGGCGTGTGGACCAAGACTGTCGCGGGTGAGAGAGGCTGGAATGGGTGATAAAAATAGCCAGAGTAAAAAGAATAAAGAAAATTTATCTTTGATTGAAAACAATCCAAGAATTATAAAAACACCATCGATTAGGTAAAGTAAACCAAAACCACCAAAACCATGACGAAGATTATTGTCACCATTAAGAAATAAAAATTGTGATGAAAAGGTAGAAACATAGTTGTTTATAAAACGTTGCGCAACCAATTGATATTTATTGTGGAAAATTTGGGAGGTAAAAGAAGTGGCGACGCCAATTTCTCCGGGATGATCAGTTCGGGCATCCTGATAACGAAGGTTATCAGTAATTTGTTCACGATGAGGTTCGGTAAAAATACCAATATAAGAAAAACGAAAACCAGCCCGGCCATGGAGAGTATCAATGGTCATGGGTAATAGTAATAGACCACAAAATATTAGAGTAATAAAAATTTTAATAAAACCCATTTTAAAGATGTTTTTATACCAGATTAGTAATATTGCCAAACCAATTAAAAGTAAAAATAATTTAGCGGTACTGTAAAAATAGGGTGATAAGCAAAAAAAGAAAACGGTCAGAAATAGATAAATCCACTGTTGACGACGGAAAAATTTTTTCAAAAAATACAAACCGGCCAAAATAACCATTAGCATACCGGAAACTTCAAAACCGGTACGACCATAATGAATAGACCAAGGATTGATGGCTAAAAGAAAGGCAGCTAAAACTGATCCGGTTAAAAGATAAAAAAGATAAACAGAAACAAGACTAAATATGGCTGAAGGAAGCCTCACTGCAAGTTCTGGATTGTTAATAATCGAATTAAAAAAAGAAATCGAGTATATATAGAGCGAAGTTCTATAATCAGCAAAAGAATGAAAATGAATCGGATACTTATTACCGTAATAATCGGTGTGATTTTGATTAAAAACTAAAGCTTGATAACCGGCATCAACTTCATCAGAGAATAGGGATGGAGGCAAAGTATTCAAATGGTAGGTACGTAAAAATAAAGCCAAAAGTAAAACAAACAATATACTTATTCTTTTAAACACTAAGTTATTTTATACTAAGCTAATGAAAAAATGGTATTGGGTGGTGACAGCAGTGATCTTAGCTGTTCAAATTACAATAGCATTATTGATTAATTATCCACCGACATGGCAACAATTGCAGATTTTAAACAGAGTGGGTTTAGGTGGAGAACTGTCCTTGTGGTTACTTAGGTTGATAACTTTGCTCGGAGTAATAGGATTGATTTTGATATGTAAGAAATATATAGAGCTAAAAATATTTCGATGGCTGGTAATTCTATGGTTATTATCACCGATTAGTTTAATGATATGGATGCAATTCCCATTGACCTTACTAAAATTATTAATGGTTGCAGGTATATTTTATATTGGGAGAAATAGAAACAAATGTTTAGTCGGTGGACTATCTTTAATATCAGTAATTATTTTTAATTATTCTATTTTGAATAATCATCCAGCAGTTTTTAATAAATTGTTTTTGAAAGATGCTAAGAACGAAGTAACAGCCAGATTTACTGCCGAGGATAGTTTACTTACCAAAGTAACCTGGCCATTGTGGTGGCGACGGATTGGTTACAATAAATATTTTTTTGCTTATAAACAGGTTGTGGCAGAATTTTTGCCTTTTTTTGACCTGGAGACAATATTTTTTCAGGAAGTAACTCCAACTGGTCAGAAATCAATTGTAATGTGGTATTGGCCTGAATTTTATTTATTTTTAATTGGTTGCTTTTTTTTACTTAAAAAAGGTAATAAAAAACTTCGACAAATTGTTATAACGGGTTTGATTTTAGCAATAGTTAATTTTGTGTTTTCCGAAGGATCTTTTGAATGGCGATTATTGTTGGTAATGTGGCCAACTTCAATAATTTTAGCTATCGGTTTAGATGGTTTGGTGGAATATCTATATAAAGGTTATTGGCAAGCGAGAGCTACCTTAATACTTGGAGTTAGTTTATTGCTAATTGCCTGGTGTTTTAATAGTTATGATTTGGTAATCAGAAAAGAATATTGGTTGGATAATCGGCCATTAACGTTTGAATTTTGGTATAAAAATATAATTAAGATTGACAAGAATAACTATCAAAAAGTCTACGTATCTTCATTGGTGGGAAATTCTAAAGAATACTGTTTGTATTATTTGGGAAAACAATGTTTAGACAGTAATATATTTTCTTTTAATAGTTTTAATTTAAAAGATAATAAGACTGAACCAAATACAATTTATGCTGGATTTGCTGGTGAATTTGTTGGTCCTAATTTTAAAAACGAAATTGAGGATAACTGGCAGGAAATAATAAAATCAAAAGGAATGGAAATAAAGGCAGTTAAGGATTTACACGACTCAATTGCCAATCAATATGGTGATAGTGTAGCGGTAGCAATTAAACAGTAAATGAAAATTAAAATAATTAATATATTGATTGTATTAATAATTCTATGGGGAGCTTTTTTGCGGTTTTATGCACTGGATAAATCGCCACCGTCGTTGGGATTTGATGAGGCTGCTTTGGGATATAATGCCTATTCTATCTTGAAAACAGGGAAGGATGAATATGGCAACTTTTTGCCATTGTCATTAAGGTCGTTTAATGATTATAAACCGGCTTTATATGCTTATTTGACAATTCCATTTATAAAATTTTTTGGACTAAATGATGCCAGTATCAGAATGACTTCGGCATTGGCAGGAACTGTATCACTAATTTTTTTGTATTTATTGTTGAAAGAATTTATTAAAAGTAAGTTTTGGTTGACAGGATTATTTTTTATTCTTTCTTTTGAACCATGGAGGTTACATTTTTCCCGAAATGCTTTTGAAACCCATTTATCAACTACATTATTTTGTATTGGAGCGTGGTTTTTACTGAAGTCAAAAAAGAAAATTAAATATCTGATCGGAGCCGTAATATTTTTAAGTTTATCGCTTTATAGTTACCACTCAGCTCGTGTGGCTGCACCAATGTTAGTTTGTTTATGGATTATTGATCCAATAAATTTGCTGTTTAAATACGATGTAGGTAAAGCAATTAGAATACAGTGGAATAAAAATTGGAAAAAATTATTAGTATTAGTTGGTGTGGTTGGGTTATCAGTACCGATTTTTATGGCAAATAGTGGGTCTTTACTATTAACTCGTTTTCATCAGGAAAATGTTTTTAATCGTTTTTATCCCTATGCACCAAGAGAATTCGTTAATCCTATTAGCAGTTTATATTATTTTTTAGGAATTATCAGTGGCCACATTTTTTCTAATATTTCCCCAATAAATTTAAATTTTCGAATATTTAAGTGGGTTAAAATGTCACCACAATTTATTCCAGGAATGGGAATGTTGGGCTGGATTGAAGGAATTGTATTTATTTTTGGTTTATTAACAGTTATTAAAAATATTTTTAAATTAGAAAAATATCGATTTTTAGTTTATTGGATAATCGCTGGAATTGCTCCAGCAGCAGCTACCTGGACTTGGTTTCATCCACTAAGATCGCTTAATATTTATCCGGCAATGGAAGTTATTGTAGCTTTGGGTTTTATTAACTTGTTTAAATATAAAAATAAAATTATTAAAAATGAAATTCTAAAAATTATTAGTAATTTTGTTATTGTTGGAATATTGTTTACAACAATTATTTTTACAATTAATAACGAATTATTATATAGCGCTTATGAAAATAATGGTGAATATCAACCGGGAGGATTTAAAGAAGGTATGCCTTACTTAAAAAGTATCCAGGATAATTATGAACAGGTGATTATTGATAGCCCTCATGCTCAAAATTTTATTTTTTTATTTTTTTATCAAGCGATGGATCCGAATTTGGTACAGAAATATGCCGATATTAGGCCTAAACCAGGAACAGAGGGTAATCTTGATTTTAATTTTGATAAATTTGTTTTCCGAAAAATTGACTGGCCAAAAGACAATAGTTTAAAAAAGACTGTGTTTTGGACAAGTCCCGAGATAACTGATTCTGAAGTAGATAGTATTGATGGAGCAAAAATTCAATTAAAAGTTTTTAATTCGCTTTATCATACTGCTGATATAATTACGACAGAATAGTATGAAGAAGATTATTTTATTAGTCTCAGTAGTTTATTTTTTAATCGCTCCTTTTACTTATCATCCGGATACAAAATTAGCGGTATATTATCCAACCTTGAATAGAGGAAAAGTCTGGAATATTTATAAATATTTAGAGAATAATAAGGATGACGCACCTAAATTTCATTATCCCCCACTTCATTTTTTGGTATTAAAGGCAGAATGGCCAGTGATTAAATTAATAGGTGGTAAAGGTATTGAGAACTGGCTAAAAATAGGTGGTAATGTTGCTTTTAACGATCCAAAGATATATTTATATAATCTGGCAACCAAATTTCCTCTGTTGATTTTAGTTTTGACTAGTGGTTGGTTGATTTATAAAATTGGTTTAAAAAACGGCTGGAATAAAAAGGTATCGAAAAGAGCAGCACTAATTTGGCTATTAAATCCTTTAACATTGTATTCGTCCGTAATTATGGGACAAAATGATATTCTAGCAATTTTTCCGTTTTTAATTGGACTATATTATTATAATAATTTGCCATTTTTGGCTTTTTTGTTTTTCGGTGTCGGTGGAGCTATAAAAAGCTATCCCCTTATTTGGGCAATAGTATTGGGATTAATTTACCCGAAAGGAAATTGGTTTAAAAAAATATTATTAACCGGAACCGCCTTGATGGTTTATTTAATAACCATGAGTCCATATATTAGTGAAAATTATTTTCGACAGGAAGTGATTTATTCAGGTTTATCGATCAGAATGTTTGAAAGTGCCATAGAGATCGGTTTTGGCGAACAATTATTAATTGTTCCAACATTATTGGTTTTAATAACACTGATTGGAATAAAAAAGAAATTGGGAGATACTTTTGAGAGTCAAATGATGGTTTTATTGACAGTGACTTTATCAGTATTAGGTTTTACTCATTTTCATCCACAATGGTTTTTATGGATAATGCCCTTTGGGTCATTTGTTTTAGCGTTGTCGAAAAATAAGTGGTGGTTTTGGTCACTAGTAGTTTCAATTGTGATAATTATTTTGTTATTTGGTGATAAATATCTTTGCTGGGGTTTGTTAACACCAGTTAATCATAATTTAATTAATCTACCCGATATCTATCAATCTTTAAAGTCGCGAAATGTTGATGTGGCTTTAATAAGTAATTTATGTCATTCAGTAGTTGGTGGAGTGGCTATTTATTGGTTGTGGCTAATTGGAACTAGAAATGAAAAATAAATTTATTAGAGTAATTTTAGGAGAAATATTATTACTGGGAATATTACTTGGTGGGATAACGGTGGTTAAATATATTCCTTCTTCTATAACTAAAGAAAATGATTATCATTCACCGACTTTATTTAAAAAGGTTTTTGAAAAAGATTTGGTAACTAATTTTAAAGCCGAAGAAAATAATTTGAAAAGAATTGATGTGTTATTTAAAAATCCTAATTTGGAAAGCCGTGATGAAATTGAAATAGAGTTATCTAAAGAAAAGGAAGTAGTATTTAAAAATATATACAGTGGTTTTAACTTTGGTGATACTTCACATGCCAGGATTGATTTTCCAAAATTAATCGATTCTAAGGATAAATATTTTAGATTAGAAGTAAGAAATACTAAATTAGTTGACGGAAAATTGTCGGTAGGAATTAAAAATGATAAGATTAATTTTATTCAGTATTATGGTGAAAGTAAAAGTATTTCTGAGGCTTTTGAAGCAAGTATTGCAGAATTGAGCAATATTATTAAACAACAAACTATAGTTTTGATTTTACCAATGTTACTGTGGGCAGTTTTTTTATGGTAAGTTTTTATAAAAAAAATAAATGGTTGATAGTAATTTTATTGTTAGCCATTTTTTTGAGATTTTTTAGATTAGATTATTTGGAATTGTTTGGTGATGAATTGGATGCCGGATATCAATCTTATTCACTGTTACAGACCGGAAAGGATTATAAAGGTCACTGGTTTCCAGTTTATGCTCAGAGTTTTTCTGAATGGCGAGCGCCGGGCTTAATGTATGCGATGATTCCTTTTATAAAAATATTTGGTCTAAATGAATGGGGAGTTCGTTTTTGTCCTGCTTTTTTTGGAGTAATGAGTATTTTGGTATTTTATTGGTTGTTAAAAGAAATTGGTGTTAAAGAAGTAGTTGCTAATTTAACTATTTTTTTATTGGCTATCTCGCCTTGGCATATTCAATATAGTCGGGCAGGATTTGAATTAACTTTATTGACGACGTTTTTGTTTTTAGGAACATTAATATTGATTAAAGCCATTAAACAGAATAAAAATTACTTAATTTTATTAAGTAGTATTTTTTATTGTGGAGCAATATATATATACAATACAGCAAATATTTTTGTACCGTTATTAGCATTGGGGACTCTTTTTATTTTTAAATCAAAAAAAAATATTGTAGTTAAATTACTTGTCTATGGGATTATTTTTTGTTTACCAATTATTTATCAAATTATTTTTGGTCATGCCGCAGATCGATTTGGAACAGTATCTATTTTTAATCATAAAGATGTAGTGGCTGAGATTGAAAGTTATCGTAATGCTAGTAGTAATAGTTTTTTATCAAAAGTTTTTTATAATAAAATTACTGTAGCTGGAAAAAAGATTTTTTTTAATTATGGCAACGCTTTAGGTGTAAATTTTTTATTTAAAGAAGGAGATGTTACTTTCCGCCATTCTTTACATCAGGTGGGAAATTTTTTCTGGATAGAATTACCACTGCTTATATGGGGGTTAGTAATTTTTATAAAAAATAAGAAAAAAAATGATTGGTGGTTGCTGTTGTTATTATTAATTGCTCCGATAGCCTCAAGTCTAACAATTGACGGTTACAATCATGCTTCAAGACTATTTTTATTAGTGTTTCCATTATCATATTTTATAGCCTTAGGATGGAATTATATAAATCGTTATTTGTCCTTGTTAGTAATTCTAGTATTAATTTTCCAATTTGGTTTTTATCAGTATTATTATTGGAATTTTTATAAAAATGAATCATGGCGATGGTGGCATAGTGGCTATAAACAGGCTATGCAGTTTGTTTTTGATAATAAAAATAATTATGAAAGAGTAATGATTGATAATACTTATGAACCAGCATTAATTAGATATCTATTCTGGAATAAAATTGACCCTAAAGAGGTATTCAATATAAAAGACAAAATGGAGGAAAAAATTGATGGTTATAATGGTTTTTATGTTGATAAAAAAGTTTGTTTGGTTGATTTTAATGGTAACTTAAAAATAGAGAATATAAAAAATAATGTTATGTATTTAATTTCTCAGGAAAAAAATGTAGGTGGGGATTGGGATTGGGGTAAAAACCCGCCGGAAGGAATTAAAGTTTTGGAGACGGTTAGAAATCCACTTGGAGAACCTTTATTTTATTTGGTAAGTAAGAATTAATTACGAACCTGTAGATAATAATATTTCATATTGAGATTTAAATTAGTCATTTCTGGAATATGTTGACGGTTGGTCAATAGAATAGAACCTGGTGGTGGAATTAAATCCTGATGAATGTAATTAGGATTTTTAAAATAAATGGAATCAAAAAATTTATTGGATGAATCAGAGGCGATATAAGGCGTTAAATTTAGCTTTATCGATTGTTCTTTTAATTCTTTATAGGAAAGATAATATTTTAAATCACCAACAAAATTTTGAGTTAATTTGGCATAATCAAACCAATAATAATGGATAAAATCATAGTAGTTTAAGGAAAAAGTGAAGATTAAGAAATAAATAATTATTTTTCTATATTTATGTTCTAAATTTTCTATTTGTTGAAAACCATAAATACAAATTATGGAAAAAAATGGAATTAAACACATTAAACGACTAGCCCGATGAACTGAGTTTACCATTCCGTATAACAATGGAGTCGTGAAAAAGATTATTAAAATAAAACGAGAAAATCGATTGGTTTTTATTGATTTATAGATCCCTAGTAAAAATAAAGGCATCGAAGCCAGAAGAAAAAAACCATGATAACCAGTGGAGTGAAATAAAAGATCATCCCCTTTTATAAAAAGAAAAGACGGATCGAAGCTGGAAAAATAAGGATAAAGAAAATTATAAAGATTATCAGTTTTTGGTTCAGATCCACCAAATATTGAATTTGGGTAATAATGATCTAAGATAGGAGAAACTAGAAAAAATGGTAAAGAAAAAAGACTAAATACTAAATATTGATGAATATTTTTAAAAATTGGTTTTTTAAAAATATATAATAGTGATAGAACATACCAAATTGGAAAAACTGCCCGCATACCTTTATAACTGTAAAAATTTATCCCCAGTGAAAGAGCTGAAATAATAAGATATTTTAAGTTTTTATTAGTTTGATATTTATCAAGAAAATAGATCCATATTATTGCAAAAGGAATTGGCATAATATTGTCCAACCCCATATGACTTTGAATCATAATTAAAGGTGTGGTCAAAAAGATTATTAAAGCAATAATGGCATATTTTTTATTAAACTTTTTTTGACAAAAATCAAATAATAATAGTGATGAAAATAATGTGATTAAAATTGAACTGAAACGCAGTAAAAATACAGAAGGTTGGAAAATTTTAAACAGGAAAACTAAATAATATTGAGTTAATGGTTGCTTCCAATCGCGACCTTCGTTTGATAAAACAAAAAAAGGCATAAAACGACCATTTTCATCTCGAGCGGTACGAGATAATAAAACAGCATTGTAGCCAAGAGCAGTTTCATCACTAGTTAAACCCATAGGAACTTCTAAAAGACGATAGGAAAAAAATAAGCAAAGGGAGACGGCAAATAAAATAAAGATCAATATTTTTATTAAATATTTTTTATTTTTGAACATATTTTTGCCATTTTTGACCAGACCATATTATGGTATTAATTAGATAATGATTGAATTTTCCATAATATATTTTACTACTGGGAACAAGACGATGCCATTGATTTTGAGGATCTGATAACTTGGAACCACTAGCACCATGACGATGAATGATTTGACATTTTGGAAAAAATACAACATCTTTGCCAATTCTATTAATTTTTCGACAAAGATCTAAATCTTCATAATAGAAGTAATATTTTTCATTCCATCCGCCAATTGATTCAAAAAAAGATTTACAAGTAAGAATGCAACCACCAGAAACTGCCCAAACTTTTATGGGATTTTCTGTGTTGGGAATATATTTTGTGTAAGAATTTTTTTGGTTAAGAAAAAATTCTTTAAAAGCATTTAATGCAGATTGTTTGGGGAAAATAGATGCTTGAGGGGTTAAATCTGGATTTAAAAATTTAGGGCCAATAATACCGACATTTTTATTGCTATTAAAATAATTAATTAAATCTATAATGGAATTGTCGATTAACTCAATGTCGGAATTCATAAAAATTATAAGTTCATTAGTAGCTTGTTTGAGACCAATATTATTGGCTTTGGAGAAGCCTAAATTTTCTTTATTTTTAATTATTTTAACGTTTTTTTCTTTTGCAAGAAGATCGACTGTGTTATCTTTAGAAGCGTTATCAACAATAATAATTTCCGGATTATCTAAAAATTTATTGATGGTTTGAACACATTTTTTGGTAATTTTGGCAGTATTCCAAGT
>CAYSVP010000005.1:0-29119 GCA_964434595.1 uncultured Gammaproteobacteria bacterium
ACCCAAAATAAGGCAAATAAAATTATTGAAGGAAGTTTTTTTAAATTAGTCTTAATGAAGGAAATAAAAAATAAACAACTCAAACTTATACCAACACCCCAGAAAAATAAATTTTTAAAAGAAAACAAGAATAAAGTTTTGCTTAGCCATTGAACTCCGGGAGGATACCAAGCCTGCCGGTCATTAAAAGAACTGAGTGATTTAAGACTAATTATAAACTGAGGATTAAGGTGAAAAAGATTAATAAATGAATATGGTTGAAAAATACGAAATATTAATAATGAAATTATTAAGAAACAAAAACCGTAAAATAAAATATTTTTGAGCTTCTTTTTCCTTAGTAAAAATAGAAATACAACCGGAG
Organism: uncultured Gammaproteobacteria bacterium; assembly: GCA_964434595.1. Lineage (GTDB taxonomy): Bacteria > Patescibacteriota > Microgenomatia > UBA12405 > UBA12405 > CAYSVP01. The sequence goes on from CAYSVP010000005.1 coordinate 365, forward strand.
AAAAATACAAAGCGGTTACTTTAGATGATAACGCTAATCCAAAAAATATTGCCGATAATGGCAAATAATTGTATACCAGAGCAGTAAAAGTGGCGACTAAAAAAAAGTTTAAAAATGTATCGACTGTAAAAAAATGGGATAATTGAAGAGGTAAAACACAGAAAGTGTACAGTATAGAAGGCAGATAAATGAAGCGACTTTTTGATTTAAAGACTTTCCGAGATATTAAAAATAAAAGAATTATGTTTAGGGAATCAAATAAAGCCGATAATCCCCGGCCCCAAAGGAAAAAATTATCATAAGTGTCCTGGTGAAAAAGATAGGAAATAGTCTTGGTTATAAATAGAGGAAATGTACCGTAGACAAAAAATTCATATTGAGGATAGTTATAGGGATTGAGAGGTGAAATTGACGTATCAAAATACTGTGTTAATGAATCGGGAAGTTTAATGTCTACTCCAACCATGGTTAAATAACGTTCATCAGGATGAAGATGTTGAAATTGATCCCAATTAATACCATAAACCCTTAGGAGAAGAGCTAGTAAAAATAAAAAGAAAATATAAAATATTTTTTTAATTGACATTTTTTTGATAAATTCTAATAGTAGGATGATCAAATACTGACCAAGTCTCTTCGGCGTTTTCGGAATCGAGAAAAAGATCATAATTGGGAACAAATTTTTTTATTTCAGAAAAGTTTAGATTACCACTGAATAAATTCTGATAATAGTCTGGGGCAAAATTATTTTTAAATACCCGACGTGAAGGAATAAAAATATAGTCGGAATAATTAATCTGATCAACTAAGTCTGTCGGTTGGTAATTATAAAAATCAAAATTATTAATATCTAAACTAATGTTATTAACGGGTAAATTAATAACATTACCCGACTCAGATAATACTGTTGAATGGGCAGGAATTTGATTATTAATCCAATCAGAGGCTTGGATTCTAATATCCGGTTGAAGATAAAGTCTTAAAAAGAAAATTCCGGGAACAATAGAGGTAATTAAAAACAGTTTACTTATAAAAGAATTCTTTATTTTACTAATCAACACTGTGGTCAAAAGAGGAAAAACAAAAAACAACGGAGCCATAAAACGTGACCATTTAACAAAAACCTGTCCGAAATAGGCAAAATAGACTAAGCAGGGAATAATAATAATGAGATTTTTTTTATTGATTTTGATAAAGAGTAAGCCAATTAAGCCGAAAATAAACATTAGCAAGCCTGACGAATAAGGGAATACTCTGTTTAACTGAAAAATATAAGCAATAGAGCCAACAAACTGTTGAGTATAAAAAACTGACAGCTTTCCAGTGGCTACTCCGGTTTCATATTTCATTGAAGATAAAAAATCTGTTAATACTAGAAAATTGTATGGGGAAAAAATGATTGAAGTTAAAAAAGCTGTTATGGGGACCAAAATGAAATTTAAAATGTTTCGATTGACAATTAGGAAAGGAATAATAAAAATAATCGCTGAAACTTTAGTAGCTAAACCGATGCCTAAAAAAAAGGCTGTTAAAAAATAATTAATTTTAAGTGTTGGTTTTTGATTGATACGAAAGGCCAATAACAATTCCAAAGCAAAAATTAAGTTGAGAATACTTTCAGTGGTACCGAAATGAGAGAGTTGAATTAAGCCAGGAGTAAAGATTAAAAGGGTCAGAAAAAATAAACGATGTTTTTCCAAATTAAAAAAATAAAAAGACAAACGATAAAGAACAAAAAGATAGATAACTGAACAGATTGCTGAAATACTTCGAAGAACCAGAACCGCGTTTACAAAGTTGATAGGAGTAAAAAATATTTTAAGTATAATAAAACCTAAATATAGGGGAAACTGTCCATAGGCAAAAAAATGAGGATTCAAATTTTGCCAGGATAATTGGGAAAGAGCTGTGGCCATATTATTTTCGTCGGGATGGAAAAAATATGACGAACCCCAATCAAGCTTGATAAACCGAGTGATGACAGCTAAAACAAAAAGATAAATCAAAAAATGCTTAGAGGACATAGATGATAGTAATTATCGCCAGCCCCCAGGCGACCACAGACATTAAGAGGGGAATATCAGTAGCAATAATCCGTTCTGGTCGTTCCCCTTCTTGCATTTCAAATATTATTTGACCATAGCGCATAATGCCATAAATTACCGGAATAATTGTAACCATATACCATTTACGATCAAGAGCGGTAGGAAAATTATCGACAAGAAAATGATGAATTAAACCTTGAAATTTTATTTTTTCTTCAAAAAAAGTATACATGGAATAGGTAATTAAGGTACAGACGGCAAACATAGTGGTATAAAAATTGAGCAAGCTCTTTCCGTAGCCACTTAAGGCACTACGAGTCTTGGTGCCAACATTATAGAGTTCACTACGACGTTTACCACTGGCAATAAAAAGTGATAAAAAAATGACGGTAAGCATAATCCAAATCGGTAGATGATAGCCAGTAGCGATCTCTCCGGCAAATGCTCGAAGAATAAAGAAAAAAGAAATACCAATAATATCAAGAACAGCCTTCTTCTTGAGAAAAGCAGAATAGGAATACTGAAGAACAATAAACAACAAACAAATTAAGAAAAAATTAAAATTTACTGAGATAGCAACCGATAATCCTAAAAAAAAGAGAAGAACAGAAAAAAATAAAGCCTGACTAATAGAGATATCACCACGGGCAATGGGACGGTTTTTTTTAACGGGATGACGGCGGTCGTTTTCAACATCCAAAACATCATTAACCAAATATGAGGAAGAAGAAAGGGCACAAAAACTAATAAAAGCTAAAATAGAATAAGTTAAAGAACTTGGATTAAATAATTGACCGGTCAAAATAGCTGCAGAAAAAACGGCAAAATTCTTTATCCATTGGGCGGGTCGAAAAGCTTCAAAAATTGACAAGGCATTGTGTAATTTATTCATGACATCACAATAATACCAAAATTAAGAACAAAGTAAAAACCAAATGGATTATCTTAGAAAACTAAAAGATATAAGAAATAGACCACAAGCAAGGACAATTATTAGAATGGTTGGTAGAGAAATACCTGATTCGGGGACGGCAGAATCAGTACTAGGATAAGCAACTCTAACTGTCGGCACTAAGGTTGGGGTAGGAGTCGGAGCTAAAGTAGCTGAAGCTGAAGCGGTAAAAGCCATTGTAGAATTCTCAGCTGCCTGAACAACAAAATTACGAGTAATTGTTTGATAAACTCCAGAAATTGGATCCAAAACCTTGGCGGTAATAGTATGATTTCCTGGTTCTAGTTCTGAAGTTGGTGACCAATGCCATGAACCAGTACTATCTGATTGTGATTGACTGGAAATCTCATTTGAAGAATTGACAGTAATAATAATTTGACTGTTCGCCGGAGCAACACCAAAAAAATCAGGTAAACCTGTATTAATATTTTCATTTTCCTTGGGATTTAAAATATCGATATTCTTCGAAAGAGTGGGTGATAATTGATTTGTAATTACAGGTGTAAAATCCGAAGTAGTGGTAGTTGGAACCGCAACTGGAACGTTAGTGAAATAATCCTGACCAATAGTAATGTCTGGTACTGGATTATTACGATCAGTAGTATTAACTAATTGAGTAACTATGCCATTTTCAGAAATTACGATCAAATCTTCACTGGCTGAAGAATTTGTTGGTGAGTACCAATCGGTTTTTGATTCATTAAAACTATTGGCTAGAGGAATATTCCAGTTTCCATCGGAAGTGGTAAAAGCTGATAATGGCGAAGCTCCGGGAATATTCAAATAAACAATAACATTTTTAGCTGGATTTTTGTCAACAGTAATAACCCGTCCCCAAGCTAATTTGGCCTCTACAGCAATAGTACTAGGTTGACTACCTGTCTTGACGATATAATCCGGTTTGGTAATTTTCTGACCGTTACTGATAACAGTATAAGGAATACTTGTATTCGAAGGAAGATTATATATTTGAAAATAATGTAACTTTCCTTGATCTTGAAAATCATCTAGTGTTTGATTATTAATCATCAAAGATACTAAACAAGTATCGATGGTTGAAAAAGAAATTGCAGCTGATTTGTCGGTAATATTGGTAATTTGTGGATTAACTGGTTGGCAATTGCCACTAGCTTTTATATTGGTATTGATTTTTTGACGGGTAGCAAAAACTCCAACAAAAACAGTTAGTGTTAACAATAACAAACCAAAAATAGTAGGTATCTTTTTTTCTTTATTCATTATTGGATGGTATTTGATTGTTCATTAATGATTCATCGATAATCGGGACCGAAGAAACACTACTGGAACTGGCCTCTTCAATTGAGGAAAAATAATTATCACGTTTTTCAATCTGATCGAGAAGACTGGTGTCCAGATTAGGATCAATCGGATCTAGGAGATTATTATTTTGAGCATTATTAATTGGTTTCATTAAATTAATATAGCTTTCTTGGACGACAAAAACAAAGATGGTAATAAATGTCAGAATACTAATTATCAGAAAGTAGTTGTTTATTTTACTTTTTTTCATTTGTTTTTTGCCAATAAGAAAATGTGGTAGTGAAATTGGTAACCAGAGGATTTTGCCCATCATTTTCTTGGTTATCAGTATCATTATTAAAGGTAATTTTAGAAATATTAATTAGCCGGCGATTATTTAATAAATCAGCGACAATTTTGACACTATCGATAAAAGGATTTTTTATATCCAGAGAGATATCGTAATTATTGATATTGGAATCTTTTTTAACTTCTTCATCCAGATCATTTAGATCAAAACTACCGAAGTTGAATGAGGTACCGTATTTATTGAGTGTTTCTTTTATTTGATTGAAGGATTGGTAAAAATTTGGTCTACTGGGAAGGCTGGATTCGATAATCTGATAGCGACCCTGGGCTAAAGAATAGCTTTCCTGGGCTAGCATCAGACTATTAATTTTATCTTTCATTTGATTGTTGGTTATTTCTTTTGACTTTATTTCGCCGATTAGGGAAAAAATAGTTTGGGCGGTCGGTTTGATAGCAAAAAACAAAAAGAAGGAAATCAGAAGAAAAGTGATAGCTATCTCGAAACGAAGCATAAATTTTTTATTCTCTTGTTGTTTTTTAAGGAAATCGGATAGTTTTTGAGCCCCATCGGAAGTATATTGGAATGGTTTCATGGTTTTTTATTATTAAAAACTAAGGTAATCGAAACAGTATAGGTGGATTCTTTAGGTTTCTTTTCAATACTGACAACATTGACTGATTTAATATCGGGATTAACACTAAGATTGGAAATATAATCAACTATTGATGACTCTTTGTTGGATATAATCAATATCGAGGCAGAAAGGTCCTGATTTTCGGGATTCTGGGAGATTTCAAGTTTGCTGAAAGATATATCGGTGGGAGTACTGGCGACAAGTGATTCAATTTTTGCCGGATATTCCGGCTGGTTTTTATAAAATTTATCAATATATTTTAATCGTTGTTGAAGGAGAACATATTCGTCTTGAAAATCTTGAGTACTTTCAATAATAGCTTTTCTTTGACGGATTACTTCGGAAAGATCTGAATTTTTACGATCCAACCAAAAACGGGAAACAAAAGCACTAATAACCACCAGCTCAGTTAGAACAATAACGAAGCGCCCAATAGTGGTTAACCAATTTAGAAGTCTGGCAGAAAACGAGTTGATGTTTTCCGAATCGGGAAGAAATGAAATTTCCTTTTTAACTGCCATATCAAATAACAGTATATAGAAAAATTTGAAGAAATAAAAATATTAGTGTTTGGTGAGAAAATTTGTAGCTTTTAGATAATAATGCCGATAGCTATTGTATTCCTCAATTTTCAACAATTTAGCAGAAATAAAGAAAATAATTACTCCCACCAGAGCGGCAACTACTGTAGTAAGAATCAAAAAAACTGTTCTAGTGGTATCAAAAACAAAAAGATCAATGAACCGGAGAGTTGACCAGGAAGAGAAAGCTAATAGTAGTGAAGCAATAATAATTTTTATAATGTGGACCAAGGTCTTGTCCCAACCATCGCCATCAACCCGAATAATAAAGGCATAAAATAGACCTATACATTGGATAAAATTACCAATAGTGTCACTAATAGCCAAACCAATAATACCAATATTAGTGTAATTTACTAATAAATAACAGGCTAAAATACTACAGCTAAGGGAAATAACTGATAAACGAAGAGGAGTCTTGGTATCATGAAGGGCATAAAAAGATCGAATTAAAATTTGAATAATTGATTGACAGATAATTACTGGTGTTAGATAGGCTAATGTTCTAGCAGTGATAATGGTAGCAGACCAAGGAAATTGTTTGGCACCAAAAGCAATACGAACAAGAGCAAAACGATGAACCAAAACTAGGGCAGTAATCGGAATAGCGATAAATAATCCTTGGGTAATAGTCCGACGAACGGTATTACGAAATAGATTCATTTCATTACGAGCAACATTTTTTGAAAGAATCGGTAGAGAAGCCTGACCAACCGTAGTACTAAAAATTCGACTGGGTAGATATATTAGTTGCATAGCTAAATTTAATAACGACAATGACCCGGCAGTTAAAGTGCTAGCAAAAAAAAGGGTGACAGTACTACCGATTTCCCCAAGTCCTAAAGAGAGACTACGAGGAAGCATTAGACGGATAACTTCATTAACACCATCAGTTTTATATTTAAGAGAAAAACGATAACGAAACCCTAGTTTTTTTAATAAGGGAAACTGAATAGCCAAATGAAAGAAAGCTCCAAAAACAGCACCATAAACGACTCCATAAATTCCAAATGTAGGTGCTAGACAAAAGATACCTAAAATAATAAAAATGTTATAGACAATGGGGGAAAGGGCTGGAATTAAAAAGACTTGATGAACCTGAAGTATACCGGTAAAAAAATTACTAATTAGAAAGAATATCTGGGCGATAAGTAAAATACGAGTAAGGTTGGACATTAATCCAATTTGATAATCAGTAAAACCAGGGGCAATTAAGCGGGAAAATTGGTTAGTAAAAATTAAGATAACCAGAGAAGCAAAACTAAAAACAATCAAAAGAAGGGTAATAACCACTGAAGACATTTCGTAGGCTTTCTTCTTGTTCTTGTGAATAAATCCGGTAAATACAGGAATAAAAGAAGCAGATAGAGCTCCAGTTACTAAAAGTTTAAAAATTAAGTCAGGTAATCTAAAGGCGGCATTATAAGCATCAAGGTCAAAAACACAGCAATTGTAAAAATGAGCGTAGAGTGATTTACTCCGAAAAAGACCTAAAATAGCAGATATGCCGAATGTTACCGCTAATACTATGCTTGCTGACAAAATACTTTTTTGTCTTCTGATCCCAATGTTGGCAATTTTATCTTTAAGTGACATGATCTATTATTATATTATCTTGTAATTAGTTTTTGGATAAGATAGAATATCGACTATGCCAATTGGAAGATCTGCAAAAAAAACACTGCGTAAAACAGTCAAAAATCACGATGTTAATTTAGTTTTAAAAAATAAAATCAAATTAACTATCAAAAATTTTTTGGCCAAACCAACTGAAAAGGGTTTGTCGGAAGTTGATTCTGTTCTGGATAAAGGAATTAAAAAACATTTAGTTCACAAAAATAAAGTAGCCAGATTAAAATCGAATTTTTCTAAAAAAATAACTGTCAAGAGAACTGCTAAGGAAAAAATGTCAAAATAATTAGGTATAATTGCTTAATTATTTAGACATTTTTATGAAAAGATTTTATATTACAACTCCGATTTATTATATTAACGCTGAGCCAAGTATTGGCTCGGCCTGTACAACTGTGGCGGCTGATGTGGTGGCTAGATTGCATCGACAATTAGGTGAAGAAGTGTTTATGTTAACTGGAACTGACGAACATGGAGAAAAGGTTTGTGAAACTGCTGAAAAAGCTGGATTATTACCAATAGATTTTTGTAACCAAATTGCTCCAATGTTTAAGGAAGCCTGGAAGTTACTGAATATTCATAATGATTTTTTTATCAGAACAACCGATATTCGACACGAAAAGGTGGCTAGTGAATTTTTGAATAAAATGTATCAAGCTGGGGATGTCTATAAAGATAAATATGAGGGCTGGTATTGTACTGGTTGCGAAGCTTTTAAAACTGAAAAAGAATTGGAAGACGGTCATTGTCCACTTCACCCACCGGAAAAAACAGTCTTGAAATCAGAAGAAAATTGGTTTTTTAAATTGTCAAAATACATCCCGAAAATTATAGAATTAATTGAAGATCCCAACACTAATTACATTTTCCCTGAGAGCAAAAGATTGGAAATACTGGCAAAACTTAAGTCGGGAGTTAATGATGTGTCAATCTCGAGGGAAAAAGTGAAATGGGGGATTCCAATACCATGGGATTCGGATCATACAATTTATGTGTGGATTGATGCCTTAATTAATTACTATAGCGCAACGTTATTTTTAGAAAATAAGAAAGATTTCTGGCCGGCAGATGTTCATCTATTGGGTAAGGAAATTTTATGGTTTCACACCGTAATTTGGCAAGCTATGTTGTTGTCAGCCGATATTCCTCTACCGAAAAAAACTTATGTCCATGATTTTTATACAATTGACGGACAAAAGATGAGTAAATCATTGGGCAACACGATACCCCCAAAAGATATGGTTGAATTATTTGGATGTGATGCGGCTAGATATCTAATTGTTCGATCATTTCCCTATAACGGCGATGTTGATGTTGGAATACCCAGATTCAAAGAAAAATATAATGCCGATTTGGCTAATAATTTTGGTAATCTGGTATCGAGGATTAATAAACTGAATGAGGAATCAAAGATTAAATTGGCAAAACCAAATTTAAAACTTGATTTAGAATTTAGAGAATTAATAGATGATTTGAAACTTGAGATGGCAGTAGATTATGTATTTAAAAAATATATCGATAAAGCTAATTTATTTTTAAATCAACAGACTCCATGGAAATTGACGGTTGATGATCCAAAAAGACAAGAAATTATCACTAAATGTATCTCAGATATTGTGACGGCGGCCTATCACTTAAAATCAATTATGCCCGAATCTTGTGAAAATATAATCAATTTATTTACCGAAGAATACAAACCATTGCAAAAGAGTTTGTTTCCAAGAATTGCATGATAGATACTCATGCCCATTTATCTGCTGAATTTAGAGGGGATATAAAAATTGATGGATTATCGTCGGTGATATTGTCGGCAAGCTGTCTCGCGGATTCAATTGATAATTTGAACATTGCAAAAACCAATAAAAAGTTATTACCAGCAATCGGGATTCATCCGCAAAATATTGAAGATAATCCTGACAAACTAGAAGAATTAATGAGTCCTAACGTTTTTGCTATAGGTGAATGTGGTTTGGAATTTAACGAGGGAACGGATAAAGAAAAACAAATTACTGTTTTTAAACGCCAAATAGAGATGGCGAAAAAATATGATAAACCATTGATTGTTCACAGCCGAAAAGCTAGTGATGAAACATTAGAGATATTAAGAAATTATCAAAACTTAAGAGGGGTAATTCATTGTTATACCGGAGGGAAAAAACGAATTGATAAATATCTGGGAATATCCGACAACTGGTATATTGGTATCGATGGTAATCTGACTTATGAAGTTGGATTGGAACAAGTTGTAATGTCAATCCCTAAAGATAGGCTGATTTTGGAGACTGATTCACCTTTTTTGACACCGATCCCCCATCGTGGAGAAAAAAATTGTCCGGAGTATATTCGATATATATATCAAAAGGTATCAGACATTTGGCAGATGAGTTTTGAACAGACAGAAAAAATAATTGATGAAAATGCCAAGAAATTATTTAGAATTTAGATCTTATTTTATAAAATCAGAAATAATATTCTCTAATTCTTTTTGACCGGGATATTTATCAATAAAAGTCACTTCACCATTAATCAATAAAACAGTATTACCCTGGTAACCCATAGAATAAACCCGATTCATATCTTTAAAATACTCCGGGGAACAATCAAGTTGAAGTCTTTGGCAAACAGCATCTAAATCAGCAAATAACTTTTTACCAGGTGGTAAACCGCGATCATAAAGTTGAATTCGCATGGTCTATTTTACCATTGTTAAGTTTTTCAGCAAACAAGCGATAGTCATTGGCCCAACTGAACCAAAGGGCGGAGTTATAAAACTACATTTATCCTTAACATCCTCATAATCTACATCTCCTCCACCAATATCAACAACTATAGCACCAGGTTTGATATATTCACTGGTAACTAGTCCTTTTTGACCAGTGGCAGAAATTAACAAGTCAGCTCCCCTACTAATTTCTAATAAATTTTGAGTAGATTTATCACATATAACAACATTTAGATGTTGATCAATTAACAATTTTTGAAGAGGAATACCGATTAGATTACTGGAATTAATAATTACCGCATTTTTACCTGATAGATTAACTTTGGTGGATTTTAGGAGAGCCATAACCCCAATGTCAACCGCTGGAACAAAAGAAGACTGACTGGTAAGACCATCAACATCTTTCCGTGGATCAATTTGCTCCAGAATATTGGGATTTATGTGTGCTGGTAGTGGTAGTTGGATAAAAAAACCGGTGACATTTTGGTCGAGATTAAGTTGGTTAATTAATAATTGTAATTCTGATTCAGTCGTATTTTCTGATAAATGATGAAATGTAAAATTAATACCGACCTGTTGACACTTTTTTTCTTTGAGAGAAACATATTTTAGACTAGAGGGGTCGTTGCCAACTAAAATAACATGTAAATTAATTGTCGATTGACGAGTAGTAATTTCTGATTTAATGTCAGAAAGAATTTGTTCTGATAGTATTTTACCGTCAAGAGAAATCATGGAAGGGTTAATATTTCTGAACCATTAGATGTAATCAATATTGTGTGTTCAAATTGACAAGATAAACTACCATCGTGAGTACGAATAGTCCAACCATCACGACGATCGACAGTAATCTGCCAGTCGGGAGAGGCATTGATCATTGGCTCGATAGTAAAAATCATTCCTGGTTTGAGAATTACGTCGTTTCGTTTGGTCTGATGATGAAAAACAAAAGGATCTTCGTGGAAATCTAAACCGACACCGTGGCCACCACAATCACGAACTGAAGAATAACCAAAGGGAGTAATATATTTTTCAATAACCTGGCCGACACACTCGTTCATACTCTTACCGGGTTTTAGAGATTTAATAGCTAATTCAAGTGATTTTTTTGTTCGATCAATTAATAAGGAGGTACTCGGAGATATTTTGCCGACCGGAAAAGTGACTGAAGTGTCACCATAATAACCATCAAGAATGGTGGTAATATCGATATTTACAATATCCCCTTCTTTAAGGATTTCTTTTTTGGAAGGGATTCCGTGACAGACAACATTATTAATGGAGGTACAAATACTTTTAGGAAAACCTTCGTAGTTTAGAGAGGCGGGAATTGCCCCATGGGAGATAATATACTGATGAGCAATTTGATTGAGAGATTCAGTGTTAATACCCGGCTTAATGTAATTTTCCAAATGTTTAATAGATTGAGCGGCCAAACGACTGGAACGACGAATTCCATTGATTTGCTCGGTATTCTTTATAATTATCACTGGGCTGATTATCGTCTTTTTTGACTAAATTGGCAATAAGGAGTATATTGGGATTAATGAAGCTGACCAAGATGTTTTTGGTCTTAGTTTTAGCAAGTTTGGTTTTTGGAAAAAGTGCCTGGGCCTTAACACCGACAAAAGAAGCTGAAGAGATAGTAACTTTATCACCAACAACTGCAATCTCAATAGAACCAACAGTTCCAGATAAAATTGTGGAAACACAATCGGAAAACGATTTATCAAAATGGTTTTTATTCATCACAATTGGTTTATTAGCTTTGATAATTACAGTACAGGTTTGGCCGGAGAAAAAAGAAAAAATTGAGTAAAGATCAGATATAATGGTGGAAATGCAAAATCGAACATCTTGGAATAAAGTTAGTCGGTGGTATGACAAACAAGTCGGAGATAAAGGCCATTATTATCATGAACATGTAATTATTCCGGGAATTAAAAAAATAATTGATTGGGATAGTTCGAAATCGCTATTAGATTTAGCCTGTGGTCAGGGAGTTTTGGGCAGGGAATGGCCGGGAAATAAGTATTTGGGAATTGATGTGGCGAGTAATTTGATTGCTGAAGCGAGACTAAGGGATAAAAACAATCAACATAAATATCAGATAGGAGATGTTACTAAAAAATTAAAATTAGAAGAAAAGTTTGATGAGGCGATAATAATATTAGCTTTTCAAAATTTAAATAATCCAGCAATGGTAATAAAAAATATCAGAGAGAATTTGACAGACAGAGGAAAGCTGTTGCTGGTTATTAACCATCCGGCATTCCGGGTACCAAAACACAGTGATTGGATAGTAAAAAACTGGCGACAATTCCGAATGGTCGATAATTATATGTCACCTTTAGAAATTCCAATTGAAAGCCGTCCATTTGATAAGGTCGACAATCAAACTACTTATTCTTTTCATTATCCCCTATCAATGATTAGTCAGATGTTATTTGATAACGGTTTGGTAATAGAAAAAATTGAGGAGTGGATTTCGGACAAAAAATCTGAAGGTAGTATGGCAAAAATTGAAAATAAAGCCAGAAAAGAAATTCCCTTATTCATGGCAATTTTAGCAATGGTAAAATGATTCTATGCTAAAGACAAAACACAAAATCATTATTGTCGGAGCCTGGTTTGTAATTTTAGTTTTGATTTGTGTAATGAGCGCCAAATTTGAATTAAACAAAATTGATAATTGTGCAAAGTTACGAATCAGAGCATTTAACCAAAAAGATTTTACCTGGTCGGGAATTGTCGAACAAAATTCTGCTGGAACTTATCAACCGAAATGTTTATGACTTGAGTTGTTTACCAAAAGTAACACACGTTTGACGAATATCGATTAAAGAAAACTCAGGATTGGTAATAGCTGATTTGATAGCCGAGGTAATTTCTGGAAGCTCTGTACCATCAACTGATTTAACATCAATTTTGGGATTTACTGACTGAAGAACTTTGACTGGATTAAGAGCAAAACTGGGCGCACCTAGAGGGGTAGATTTAGTCTTGGAACCTTGAGGAGTAGTAGGACTAGTCTGCCCGGTAGTTAAGCTGTAGAGCTGGTTATTGGCAACTAAAACAGTGATATCTAAGTTATAACGAGCCGCAGAAAAAAGATGATTAAAGCCTTCTCCGTAAACTCCACCGTCACCACCAATAGCAATTACTGTTAATTTTGGATTAGCCATTTTTACTCCCATAGCAGTCGCAATGCTGCGACCATGGAGAGAGTGAATACCGTAAGTACTAAAAAAGTCAGCCATATTACCAACACAACCAATATCAAAAACTAAAACGACATCTTTTTTGGGAATTTGTAATTGAGTAATGGCTTGTTGAATAGCAGCGTAGAGGACAAAGTTATTACAACCAGGACAAAAAGTAGGAGTAATATTGGATTTTAGATTTTGAATCATAGTAATTTAGACAATTCTTCGGGAAAGAATGGTCGGCCATCAAATTTTAATAAAACTTTGGTTGGATTAAAATCGAATTGAGATTTTAAAAGAGTAACTAATTGGGCAGTGGCGTTGTTTTCAATTACAGTAATATCTTTAAATGGTTTAATTAAAAGTTGAAGATTGGCATCGATTGGCCACATGGTTTTAATCTGAAGATAGGCATAATCTTGTTTGCCCCGCATTTTTAGGGTTTCCAGAATAGTCGATTTGGTTGATCCCCAGCCGATGATTAGTTTTTTAGCTGATTGATTACCGTAGAAAACCGGCTTTGGAGCGGCTTTGATAATTTTACTGACTTGAGCCAACCGAAGATTAACCATTTTATTTATTACTACCGGATCTTCAGTAGAAAAACCAGCGTCATCATGTTCATAACTATTGGCTAAATACTCTTTGTCGGCAGTTCCAGGAATAGGATTTTGAGAAGTGATAATTTTGACTTTTTTAAGAGAAAGGTCGGGAAGTGAAGCACCGGATTCAGAGATATATTTATCAGAAACCAAAATAACCGGGATATTAAATTTGGCGGCTAGATTCAATGATTCGGCACCAAGTTCGAATGATTCCTGTTGATCGCCGGGGGCAAGAACAATTTTATTGAATTCACCATGTCCGGCATTGATTGCAAATAATAAATCACCCTGAGAAGTCCAAGTAGGTAGACCGGTAGCGGGCCCGGGTCGAGAGACTAAGTAAAACAAAACTCCGAGATTAGTGGCACCACAAAGACTAACTGTCTCGACCATTAGAGCAAAACCACCACCACTAGTTCCAGTGGCGGCTCTGGCTCCAGCAAAGGCGGCACCAGCGGCTAAGGAAGCGGCAGCAATTTCATCTTCGGGATGAACAACTTTAATTTTTTGTTCGACCTGTTTTGCGGCTAAAAAGTGCAGAGTGCCAGTGGCTGGAGTCATTGGATAAGCGGTATAAAAATTACCACCACCTTTTAAATATCCCCAACCAAAGGCTTCATTACCATCATAAACACAGGTACCAGATTTAGGCTGAGCAACTTTGTCTAGTTTAAATTGCTTAAATTTATTATCTTTGGCAAATTCATAACCAAGGCAAAAAGCATCAATATTGCGATTATCTTTGAAAAATGTTTGCTGAATAATTTTTTGACAAATTTGAGAATTGAGATTGAAAATGTAGGCGGCGACTCCAAGACAAATTGTGTTGGCAAAAATATTACCACCAGCTTTGTTGGACAATTCTTGGATAGGGAGTAGATTTTTAGCATCTTCACCGCAGACAATAGTATCCTTCTCAAACTCATCTTTGTGTTGTTGCCAATGACCGGAAGCTAAAGAAAAGAAAACATCGATTTTTTGGTGAATAGTGAATATTTGGTCTTGAGAAAAACTAACCTGATAGGTGTTGTGGCCACCACGGATAAGAGAAGGATATTCCGAATAATCCCGTATATTGTAGCCATGGGCAATTAATATTTTTGAGAGGAGTAAACCACTGGATTTGATACCGGCACCGGCCGGACCAGCAATTTTTATTGAATAAGTTTTTAAAGACATCTTCTTATTCTAACACTATAAAAAAACGATGATGACATTACGATTTGTCAAAAAATTTTTAATTTTAAATATATTAGTTTTTGGGTTGATTCTGAATAGGATTGAGTTGGACATTTTGAGCAGTAACACTACCATCAGTATTAGTTGAACCAAAAATCATTACTCTTTCGCCAACTTTGAGATCACTAAAAACGGCTTGAGTGGCTTTATTAATTGATGTTTTTTCGGTAAAAAGAACAATTTTACTGCTACCATTGGCCATCTTAACAGTAATCGAATTGCTGTCATTACTGGAAATTTCACCCATAACGTTGCCACCCATATTAGATCGATTACCACTACCATTTTTTAAATTATTACCACCAAATTCCATTTGACCCGGTGGATTGCCCATCATCATATTACGACGACCTTTGTTTTGACTGATTTTACTACCAGCAAAAAAGCCAATAGCAGTAAATATAATGGCGATAATAATAGTAACTAGGAGATGTTTGTTTGACTGGAAAAATTTTGACATTTTTTGTTTAATAATTAATTTTATTTGATACTAGTTTAATTTTAACAACTGAAGATTAACTGATATTTTATTCGTAACGGAGGGCTTCGATTGGTTGAAGATTAGAGGCCCGACGAGCAGGATACCAGCCAAAAATAATACCAATGGCAACGGAAACAACAAAGGCTAAAACTATTGAACCAAGAGAAACGGTAAAAATTGAAGCGTTAGCCAGAGCATAAACGTAAGAAACTAAAATTCCAATAATGATACCAATAATACCGCCGACAAAAGTTAGCAAAGCTGATTCCATTAAGAATTGATAAATGATAGTCTTTTTTTTGGCTCCCAAAGCTTTACGAAGACCAATTTCCCGAGTTCTCTCGGTAACAGTGACTAACATGATATTCATAATACCGATACCACCAACAACAAGAGAAATAGCGGCAACACCGGATAAAAGTGTTGTGAATGTCCCCGAAACTTCAGTGGCGGTACTTAAAATATCTTCTTGATTCATAATTCGAAAATCAACTTTAGAAGTATCAGTGATTTTATGACGAGCCATTAGTAGATAACCGATTTCGTTAACTGCTTGATCCATGACATCAGAGCTATTAGCGACAACAGAAATAGAACTAAGATGATTGACTCCAAATAATTGTTTTTGAGCGGTTGTAAGAGGGACATATACCCGATCATCCTGACTTTCCATGCCAGTACTACCCTTGGCAACAGTCACACCAATAACAGTAAAATTTTGACCGCCAATTCTAATGGTTTCACCAACTGGATCATAATTGGAATCATCAAAAAGGTCTTCGACCACTGTTGGGCCCAAAACTACTACTCGAGTCATTGAATCAATATCATGTTGAGTAATAAAACTGCCAGAGGCAATTTCAATGTTGTGAACTTCCAGATAGTCTGAAGTAGCACCCATAACGGTAGTATTAGTATTATTTTCACCGGTAACAATTTGGGATCGGGAAGAATATTCAGGTGAAACACTTTTAACAGTAGTAACACTATCGGAAGAGAGAATAGCGTCGGCATCTTTTTTAGTTAAAGTGGTGGTATTAGAGATTCCCCTTACCATTCCAGATCGTTGAAAATTTGGTGAAATAGTTAAAAGATTAGAACCGAGTGATTGAATTTGAGACTGAACTGCTTTTTGACTGGATTGACCCAATGAAACCAGAGCAATGACAGAACCAATACCGATTATAATTCCTAGCATAGCCAAACCAGTTCTCATTTTATTGAGACGAAGAGTACTGATACTTTCAATAAATAGTTCCCATAATTCGGTCATAATTTTTTTATTTAATAATTTTTCGAGTTTTGTTGATGCAATCCTGTTGGATTTTTCCATCTCTAATAGTAATAATTCTTTTGGCATGTTCGGCAATATCCGGTTCGTGAGTAATCATAACAATAGTCCGGCCATCATTATTTAATTGTTGGAATATTGCCATTACTTCTTCGGCTTGATCAGAGGCAATATTACCGGTTGGTTCATCAGCAAGAATCATATCGGGATCCATTACCAGGGATCGGGCAATAGCTACCCGTTGTTGTTGACCTCCGGAAATTTGATTGCTGGTGTGTTGGAGACGGTTGCCAAGACCAACCATTTTGAGGTATTTTTCAGCAGTAGTAATCCTTTCTTCTTTGGGAACACCACCATAGACCATGGGAATCATGACATTTTTTAAGGTAGTGGTTCGAGATAGAAGATTAAAAGCCTGAAAGATAAAACCGATTTTACGATTACGGATTTCTGATAATTCGTCATCTGATAATTTTTCGACATTCTTACCGCCAAGAATATATTCTCCTTTTGTCGGCTTATCCAAAGCCCCGAGAATATGCATTAAAGTTGATTTTCCGGAGCCGGAAGGCCCCATAATGGCAACAAATTCACCTTTTTTAATTTCAAAAGAGATGTCGTCAAGAGCGACAGTTTCCAGAACATCAGTTTTGTAAATTTTTGATAAATGAGAAACTTTAATAATGGTAGTATCACTCATATTTTTATGATATTTAATTTCTGAGAGGGGCACCCATGCCACCCATGCCACCCATATTATTGCCGCCAAAGAGTGAAGAACCGGAAGAACTGGATGATTTAGTATTGGTAGTTTTACTACCGGAAGTATTAATACTGGAAGTTATAACCACGTCGCCTTCATTAATACCGGAAATAATTTCAATTTGAGTATCATTGCTATCACCGATTTCAACGGTTATCGTAGTTGGTTGATTATCCTTCATTATTTGGATTGTGGATTGACCATTAAAGGTTTTAACTGCAGTAGAAGGAATCAAAATAACATCTGATTTTGTCGAAGTGATAATAGTAGCGGAAACGGCCATGTTGGTGTAAATATCCAAAGTAGTTTCATCGAGTAAAACAGTAGCGGTGTAGGAAGTGACATTGGAATTGACACTACCACTGGTATTAACAGCTAAAATTGATCCGGTTAAAGTAATATCAGGAAAAGCATCCATGGTAAGGGTAACTTTTTGACCGGATTGAATTTTGGTAACATCAACTTCAGTAAGACTTAAAGTAGCTTGATATTTACCTTGAGGATTTTTTATTGCCCCGATTTTCTGAGAACTGACAGAGATTGAATCACTAGAAGAATCAGTGCCAGTACTAACAGTGATTGAAGAGTTTGAACTGTCACTAATAACTACACCCTCAGCCAAAATTAGGTTGTTGACTACACCCGAAGCAGGAGCATAAATTACTCCGGAAACTTTTTGATAATTTCTCCAGGCCGCTTGAACTTTTGATTTGGCCAAAGTAATATCTACAGCGGAATTATTATATATAAGTTCATCGGCAGTAAAAGTTTTTTTTGCCAATTCTAAGGTCTTTTCAACGATAGCTTTTTCATTATAGGTATACTCGGCTTTAGTTTTTGGATTCCAGCCACCGGCGTACATATTGTTATATTCTTCTGTAGCATCTAAAACTGTTTGACGATCTTTCCACATTTGAATATCGGCGGACAAGCGATTGGCTTCGGCAGTTTTCTGATTTTCAACAGCATTTTGATAATTCGCCCAGGCAGTGGTTTGGGTTTCACTACCAATATCATCCAGAGTGAGTTCGGCTAGTTTCTGATCTTTTTTGACAGTGTCTCCATTTTTTACATAAACTTTTTTAACTGTACCACTAGCTCCGGTAGTGATATAAGTAACATTGCCAGAAGTTATTGTTCCCGAGGCAGAAATAGAATTAATTAGAATACCTTTTTCAGCAGTGCTAGTTTGATAATTAATTTGAGTTTTTTTAGACGCAAATATTTTTGTATAAGCAAAATACCCTGCTCCGATAAGAGCAATAATACCAATAATTATGGTTGTCTTTTTTTTCATGGAAAAATTTTAATGGCTATATCTGAAAAATAACTGTAAATATTGCACCTTTGTTGGGAATACTTCTGACGGTTATATGACCATGATGTTGATCAATAATTTTTTTGGCGATGGAAAGGCCCAGGCCATAACCTCCAACATCGACTTTGGAACGAGACTGGTCAGCCCGATAAAAGCGATCAAAGATGTGGGGTATGTCTTTATCATCAATACCAATGCCATGATCTTTAACAGACAAATAGAGATGATTATTTTTAATTTCCGAGCGAAGAATTATTTTCTGATTTTTTGGACTGTATTTAATGGCATTGTCGATAAGAATTACCAATAAATCAACCACGGAAGATTGATCACAATCAAAATCTAATTTTTTAGTCCGATTGATGATGGTAATATTTTTTTTCAAAGCTAATGGACGAGTACGAATTAAAACCCGATCAATGATTTCGGCTAGTGAGTTTTTGGTTTTAATAATTTTTTGATTGGATGTCGGAGATTGAATTAACTTAATTAGACCATCCGATAAATTCTGAAGATGATTGACTTCTTCGAGATTGTCTTTGATTAATTTTTTTGATTCCTGAATAGTAAATTTCGGATCACGAAGACTAACTTCAAGAGAACTCTTGAGAGCAGTAATGGGAGTTCGAAGTTCATGGGATGAATCGGAAATAAAACGATTCTGTTCTTCAACCATTTTGGCAATAGGTTTTAAGGTTTTTCCGGCTAGAAAAAAGCTTAAGGCGCCAGAGATAGAGATAATGCCAAGATTAACAATTAGCAAATTTAATAATAGTCGGTTTTTTGTTTCTTCGATTAATTCGTCATCGATAGTAGGCGGAGGTGGAAGAAAATAATTGTCATTGTTGTTATTTATCCGTCGTTCGATTCTGATTCTCTGGGACATGGCAAAACGATTTATTTCATTGGATACCAACTGATAGATAATAAAGCTAAAAACAAAGCTAATAACCATAATGATGACCAAATACCAGGCGGTAAGTTTTAGACGGGCATTATTGAACATAAAATTTTAAAGTCTAAATTTTAAAAATAAAATAAACATTCACTTTATTCACCAAGTTTATAACCGAAACCACGAATGGTGTTGATTAGAGGCTTTTTATTGGTGAAAGGAGTATCAATTTTGCTGCGCAAATTTTTTATATAGACTTCGACTGTGTTGGTGAGAATATTGGCATCATAGTTCCAAACATGAGAAATTATTTGGTTTTTATTGATAATTTGGTGAGAATGTCGGATTAGATATTCCAACAAAGAAAATTCTTTACTGGACAAAGTTATTCGACGGCCAGCGCGATTGACTTCAAAGGTTCTCGTATTTAAGGTTAAATCCTCAAGAGTAATGATGTCGCCAAAAGAATTGTGGGGACGACGAGATAAAGCTCGGATACGAGCCAATAATTCTTCAAAAGAAAATGGTTTGACTAAATAATCGTCGGCTCCCATGTCAAGACCTTTTACTTTATCCTCTGTCTGACCGCGGGCAGTTAGAATTAAAATCGGCACATGATTACCTTTTTGGCGTAATTGTTGGCATATTTTTAGACCATCCATGCCCGGTAACATTAGATCTAATATAATTAGATCGTAATCTTCGGTACTGGCTAAATCGTAACCATCAAGACCATTGTAAGCAACATCAACAGCATAACGTTCGAGCTCGAGACCTTTTTTAATCGAATTAGCAATACGATGTTCGTCCTCGACAACTAAAATTCTCATGGTGATAGATTATAGCGCTAGACTGAAAATAATCTGAAATTGTAATGTATACTGAAAAATTAGGCAGATTTACTAAAAATAATATCTGGCTTATAATCGTGAATATATGCTTAAAAACTTGACGGTTTTTAAATCTGACAAACAAAAAATTAATGACAGTAAATTCGAAGTAGTGGAGAGAAAGGGTGTTGGACATCCGGATAATTTATGCGATGCCATTGCTGAAAAAATCTCGGTTGAATATTCACAGCACTGTTTTAAAAAATACGGTATAGTACTGCGTCATATGGTGGATAAAGTAGCCATATTAGGGGGATCATCTAAGGTCAGTTTTGGACACGGGGAAATGACAGCGCCAATACGACTATTACTTAATGGTAGATTTACTCATCAATTTAAAGAGGAAAAGATTGATTATTTAGATATTACTAATCGAGTTATTAAAAATCATTTTAAAAATATTTTTCCGTTATTAGATACCGAAAAATGGTTAAAAATTGTTGATAATACCCACTTTACCCAAGGACCCGGAGTAGTATACAGTCAAGACGGGACAACAAAAAATGAAAGAAGTCAATTTTTTTGCGTATCTGACGATAATTTTGCAAAACATCATTGCAATGGATTCCGGTCAAATGATACCTCGACTACGGTTAGTTATGCACCTCTATCAGATCTAGAAAAAATAGTAATTCTGTCAGAAAATTGGCTAAATTGTTCAGATTTTAAACAAAATCATTTATATGTCGGCAGTGATATAAAAGTGATGGGAAAAAGAATTAATAAAAATATTGAATTAACTTTATGTGTGCCGTTTATTGCTGACTATACACCTGACCAAAATTTTTATATTCAAAAATTAGGAGAATTAAAACAGTTATTAATCGATAAAATTAAAAAAGAATTTCCATTATATTTAGTAGATATTTTTTTAAACACCCGGGATAATTTTAATAATCAGGATATTTATTTAACGGCAATTGGTAGTGCAGTTGAAAGCGGTGACGAAGGGGCAGTAGGACGGGGAAATAGAACTAATGGAGTAATTCCATTTACCAGAAATATGAGTACTGAAGCACCTTGTGGAAAAAATCCGGTATATCATACCGGAAAAATTTTTACTGTTATTGGTGATATTGTGGCCGAGGAAATATATAAAAAATTAGGAGTAGAGAATACGATTTATTTAACTTCCCAAATGGGTCGGGATATGAATGATCCATGGCAGGTTACGGTGGCACTAGATGGATATAAAAACGATATTAATATTGATCTGAAGAAAAAAATTGAAAAGATTGTAGAAAAAAATTTAAGACGACATTGGGAAGTAACTCAACAAATTATCGATGGACAGATCAAGATTTACGAACCAAATTTATCCTAATTAAAGGATTTTTCTAAATTAGAATTGTATTTTTTCTCCAGGAAAAATACTTTTGGTCGCACCAGAGAGTGAATAAATATTGACCGGATCAAAACCCACTGATTCAGCTATTAAATCTTTGGATATTATTAAACCTGACCGTTCGGTTAAGGCAACTAAATCACCTTTTTGTTGATTAATAAAATTGTCAACTGAATTAATTTTTTCCGAAGTAAAATGACAAAGAACTGATCTGTTATTAAGAAGATTTAATCCATTATCGTATGAGTAATTAGCATCATTTTCCTCTGATACGGTAGATATAGTTTTTCCCATAATAATAGCGCCAGCACTACCACCATAAATTAAACCACCTTGGTTATAAAACTCGAGTAAAAGATTATTAAACCCAGTTTTAATAATATGATCGAGGAGTTTATAGGTATTACCACCACCAATATAAATACCACTAAACTTTTCCAAATCTTTAATTGTTTTGTTTTTTAAATCTGTCCACATACTAATTTCAGTAAAATCGTCTGAGGCTTTGGTTAGAGTTGAGGTGATCCAATCAAAACAACTTTCATAGCCATTTTCTTTGGGCCCTAGGGCAATAGGGATATAAATAATTTTTTTAGTTGGCAGTTGTGATAGAAATTTTTTGTCAAGATGAAGACTATCGGCTGATCCCCCACCACCACCAAGAAACAGTTTACCTTTACTAATCATGAGAATATTTTAGTTCACCAAGAACCACTGTTAAATAATCAGATTTGACACTAGTGCCTTTTAGTTGTTTGATCAACATGTCGGTGGGTTGATTAATATTAAGCTCAACATCTGGACAATGAGTAGACAGTTTATCTAACAATAGACGATTAAAATTTCGCGTATTTTCCTGAGCTAAAGATTCGATTGACTGATTTAATGGAGACACAAGTTTAGTCCATTTTTCCCAGTAATTATAATATTTCTTGGCTTGTTCCTGACTGATTAAATGTTCTCCCAGGGCATTGTTAACTAATTTTTTGGAAAATAATCTAAAACGATAACCGTGCTCTTTATTGGATGGTTTTAAGCCTTCGCCAGCCAGTAAAGAAAGGGTATGAGAACAGGCGGCAACGTCACCGGTTATTTCATGAGAAACCCGACCATCACCTAAAATATCAAAATAGGAACCTCCTTGTAAAATCCATTTAATCCTCTCTAAACCAAAACCAATATCACTGAGAGTTAAGTTTGGTCTGGTTTTCTGAGGAAGATCCTGAATATATGAAGCATCACCAATTTCCAGACCATCATAGATAATAAACATTTTCTGACTGTTAATTATTTTATCCCCCCACTGTTGTTGATATGGTTTATTTTTGAAAGAAAAATCATCTTTATTTAAACCAAGCTGAACAAATAAATCCAACCAGGTTTGTAAATACTGGTAATGTTGTTCCTGACTACCATTAAGATGACAAGTTGAGACGTTGATAAAACTAGTCGAAGTACCCTCACAGATATTATCGATAAACTGAGTACGAAGAACTGGTTGAGCAACAAATAAAGGTTTTAACGGAACAGGTGCTTCCTGGTGAATAATATTATCAAGAACCTGAACTCCTGCACAGACAAACAGAGTGGTACCTTTTTGATTTATAAGTGGAGTGGGAAGGCTAATATTAAAGCCTCGATCATTAAAATAGTTATTGAGAAAACTGGGAGTAGATAAAAGTTCGGCCTTTTTTGGATTTAGAGGTTGTTCAATATAGCGAAAATGCTGGCCATCTGGGGTAATTGGTTGTCGAAAGAAAAAATCAGGATGAGAAACAGATCTTGGATAAATAAAGTCGCCATTAATATATAAGTTATTTCTATCAGTAAATTCGGTTACAGGACATTTTTCATGTCTAAACACAGGCAATTTTAACATAAATTATATGTTTTGATATAGAAATGAAAGACTAGTTTTTTTCGAGAGTGGCGGTTACCAACAAACGTTTAAGAGTTGTTCCTGGTGGCCAGCAAGTCATAAGAGTTAATTGTTGGTTACCAAAGTCTCGATCGAGATAATCGGTTTGTTGGGAATTAACGGTTTTAACTTCAGTAACTGAATAGGAATATTTTTTGTTTTTATAATAAACAAATATTTTATCGTCTCGTTTTAATTTATTTAAAAGATAAAAGACGGCATTGTATTGGTTAGCTTGATACCAATTACCAGCAGAATGGGCAAATATGAACACATTACCTGATTTATCAGGAGTGTCGGAAGTAGAAGCATGGGCGACTCCCAAAGTTAGAGCTTGTTGATAAATTTGAGAGGAAAAAGGATCAACATTGACAATAACCCGAGTATTAGCGTTGATTTTGGGAATAACCAAAGAAAAATTTTGATCAACCGGAATTATATCTGTATCTATTTTAGGAGGATTTATCCGATATTTTATTTCAGATTTTATTACTGGGGAAAATGTTTTCAGAGGAATTGCCAAGGCAATTAAAATTAAAATTAAGCCAATAAATCCGGTCTGTTTAAATACTTTTTTTAGAAGAGAATTTTTTTTTATTTTAGAGTATTTTTGGGGACTGTTTATTTTTTTGGCTGACATTTGTTATTGAGAGGATTTTACACTAGTTTTTTGAAGCCAACCTTTTATTCCATCACCAGTGGAAACTTGATACCAACCATCTTGTTCATCGATTACTTGGAGTTCTTCATCTTCCTGGGCTCTGTATAAAATAAACGAGTTTACATCTGGAGTACGATAGACAGGATAACCGTTGGTATTATCCTGATCAACTTTTAAAGCTGAGTTTACCTGAGTTACAGGAGTTGGAGTGGAAGTTGGAGCAACAATGCTGTCCCCTTGAACAGAACCAGTATCTCCGGGTTTAGCCATGTCAGCTTTTAGTTTCTGATAATAAAGATAGCCAAATATGGCATAAATAATAGGGTAAAGAATAATTAAAAACAAATATATTTTCTTGAGTTTTTTATTATTAGTTTTCTTCCAGAGAATAATAATAAAAATTACTGGCAGTAGTAAAACTAAACTATAACCGATATATTTGAAGATAATCGCATTATTATTAACAGAAGTTTTTTGCTGATTATTAACAGAAGAAGTCTCGTTGACTTTAAAAACTAAACGATCAGAATGAATTACTTTATTATCAAGGTAGACTTTAATTAGACCAAAATATTCCCCTTTTTTAAGGCTGTTTTTAAATTCAGCAATAATTTCCTTGCTGGTATTTGGATCTATTTTCTCCAGATTAGTATCTTCAAGAATTCCAATAGTTTTTTGAGTTAAATCCTGAATTTCAATAGTAACTTTTGAAGGAGCAATTTGAGTATTGCCCTTATTTTCAATATTCAATAATAACTTGATAGGGTCGTTGTTGTTAATCTCAAGTATGGACATGCCCTTTACTACCAAAGTGTTAATATCAAAAGAAGTGGTGACGAGGTTCACCTCCATACGGGCACCTTTAACTATCGAAACTCCGGAGTTTTTGCTATCAACAGACGAAGCTTTAATACGGATAATACCTTGATAAGTTTTTAATTCAGCGTTGTTTGGAACGTTGACTTTTATTTTTAGGATTTGGCGGGCTTGTCCGGTGGGAAAGATAAATTCTTTACCTGGTTC
The DNA here is from genome assembly GCA_964434595.1 of uncultured Gammaproteobacteria bacterium. Classification (GTDB taxonomy): domain Bacteria; phylum Patescibacteriota; class Microgenomatia; order UBA12405; family UBA12405; genus CAYSVP01. The sequence goes on from CAYSVP010000005.1 coordinate 26,136, forward strand.
AAATTGAAACCAATCTTCAGCTTCTTTTAAATCAGTCTCAATGGTTACCTTTAAATCTTCGTTAATGTCGGAACGAGAGAGAGTTATTTCTTTTTCAAAATTATCTCCTGGTTTAAGGTGATTATTACTAATATCGGCTGGAGAAACACCAAAACCAGCTAAGGCCGGAGTAGTGAATATATAAAAGAAAAATAAGATTAATAATAATTTTAATTTTTTAATCATCTGACTATTAATTGATTTTACCACTGGGCGTATTCTCCTTTAACTGCAGTGATAGTGTTCACACCGCTATAGCTTCCAGCGAATGTTCCCTGAGGAATACTGATTCCCCAATAAGTTGATTTCGTAGCAGCGGTTTCAGTGGTAGTTTTATTACAATTTAATTCAGCTTCGGCTGGAGAAGTGGTTAAAGTGGTACCAACTGCATAAGCAGTTGAGGCAGTTAAGGAATATTTTTGATTACCGACAGCAATATAGTGTTCATTATCATCATCCATATCGGTACCACTAAGCTCCTGATCTAGACCAACATTACCAGTGGCAGTGATAACTGTAAGTTTATCCAAGGGATCATTTTTTTGGCCAGCAGAAACGTTTCCATAAGCTAAGGAACTACCAATATCCATAGCTAAAAGACTGTTTAAAACTACTCCGGTACCAATTTCTAAATTGTCATTAGCATTGTCGTCGTCAACGGCAGAAAAAGTGTTCTTCCAAGTTTGGCCATCATATGGGGTGTTTGAGTCAGTAGGATCGGCATAATATTTAAGCTTGGCAGTACATTGATACGAAGCGGAGGGATCAGTAGCACCATCGCAAGTATTACCACCAGCAACAGAACAAGTTAAAGTAGGATAACAATTATTGTTGTTAGCTTCTCCAACAGAATCACAAGTTCCATAGCCGATGGCTGAACGATAAAGACTACTAGTGACAGTAGAAAGATCACCACAGCCATTGTTATCAGTAATGGTAGCACCAAGAACAACCGGGGCAGTATCGCCTTCGTTTAAAGTAATAGCGCTACCTCCATTTACGCTAATAGCACTGATGACTGGAGTGGTGTTGTTGACAACATAGCTAGTACCAACACCTTGATTGACATCACCAGAAGCAAAATTATGCATATCAAAAACGTAGGCATAGGCATTATAAGAATTGTCGGCGGTAGGGATACTTATACCAATATCACAGGTTGGACTGGAACTACTTAAGTTGCTACTACACCAAGTATCTGAAGCACCACCATCACAGCTTGCATTTGTTACCCCAGTGGTTTTACAAATAACTAATTTAACTGTATCGTTAGTGTCGGCGTCAGACACACCTATTGCAGTAGACCAAGTCATGGTACTACCAGGGTCAAGTGGACTGTTGTTTTCGATAGTGGGAAAAGAAGGAGCATGGTTTACTTCAAACGGGGAGCCACTATCACCCGATCCTTGGGAATATTCTGAGCATGTAGAAGAAGATGAATAGTCACAGACAAAAGCAAACCAATTATTGGATTCTGAATTATCATTAATAGTGGTGTAATCACAAACTGCCTCTGAGCCACTGGTAGTAGATGAAGATATACACCAATTTCCACCAACACAAGTAGGAACGTTTTGATTATTGGCGGATATTTCGTTTGTTTTACAAATAGCTAAATAATAATTGTCGGCATTGCCATCAGTACCAGTAGCGGCAAAAGTAATACTTGTCCCAACATTAGAGGGTGAAGTGGTGGTGCTGGCAGTAACTTCATGAGGAGCAACAGAAAAACTGGGGGCTGAGTTACCAACAATTACTGAAGTTGTTACACTTTCGGCAAAAACTTTTTTAGTTGGCCAAATAATAAACAGAAAAAAAAGAGTTACTAAAATAATGTAATTTTTAATAATTTTATGAATCACTTTTTTTAAAAGTTTATATGTTTAAATTTATACAATTTTATTAATTTTATCAATAAACGAGGATAGTAGTAGCACCTTGATAGCTACCAGGTTCTTTCGAATTGGGAATACCAATTCCCCAATATATATTTCTAAAGGAATTTGAAGGATAGACAGTTGGTTGGGAAAGGCCAATGTTTACCACTGCTGGAGAAATACTAAGAGTAGTCCCGGTACCATAGGTAAAACTGGATAAATTATATTCCTGATATTCTGGCTCAATACTTTGCCCGTCACAATCGGGATAATTAGTACACATATAGTCACCATTAATTTCCAAATTAATTAAAGTGTTGCCGGTATTGGTAATAGTAGTGACAGTATTACTGGAACCAGTGTCACTACCGGCAAAAACTTCACCATAAACAATAGAGGAACCAACACTAAAAGCTTTGAGTGAATTCATATCGGTTAAAGTTGAACTACTAGTTGTAGAACCAATTTCGGAGTAGTTATCGGTAACTTTTATAAAGCCTTCCCAATTTTCATCGACATAATCTCCATCGTCAGTGGGATCGGCAAAAAAATAGATATCGGCACTGCAATTTGCTAAACAAGTATTACCATTACACTCGGTAAAATTACATTCTGAATCAGAATAACAATTATTATTGCTGGAACTACAACTGGAACCAAGATCGGAACGATAAAGTTTACCGATAGCTGAAGACAAGTTCTGGTATCCGTCACTATCCGTGACGGTACCTGTCCAAGAAATAGTAGTGGTTGAGTTCTCTGTCAGAGTAATACTACTATTTCCATTAACGACAACATTGGAAACAAGCGGAGAATTGTTCATTGAAAATTGTTGTGTACTCGACCAGTCGCCCTCAGCTCCGGAATTATCCCAAAATTTAATTCGCCAATAATAAGTTGATCCATCAACTAAAGCTGTACCACCATAAATAATATCTGAGCATCGGGAGTTTTCACTACAAGTACCACTGACGGCAGTTTTAGTACTATCCCAAATTTCGGCAGTAGTCCAATCGTCATCATTACCAACTTGGAGTTGGTAATAAGCCGCAGTATCGGATGTATTTG
>CAYSVP010000006.1:0-27229 GCA_964434595.1 uncultured Gammaproteobacteria bacterium
CCTAGTACTTTGTGTTGCAAGGTACTAATTTAGTTATTGGATATATGATTGTAATATGCAATATCGCAAAGTAAAAACTAATGACTTTTTAGCAGTATTTTGGAGATTATTAGTATTGATAACAATAGAAATTGTTACAGCTATTTATTTTGTAGAGTTGGAAAAAACGTTTTGGTGGTTGTTAATTTTATTTGGATTGATTATATGGATCGTTAATTGGCATTGCCATTATTTTGGTTATGAATGTGTAAAATGCGGACACAAACAACAAATTAGTATTGGGAAGGAATTTCTGTCACTTAATTTAATTAATCGTAAGTATTTAAAATGTGAAAAATGTAAAAAATGGAGTTGTGCACAGGTATTGGTGATAAAAAAATGATTACAATATTGTGATTATTTTGGTATAGTTATAATGTGTTGAAATACTCATGTTTCAGCTGTTTTTAATGTTAGTGTATTTACTATTATGTGAGAATGAATTTGTTTAGCCGATTTTTAAATAAAAAGAATAGTGAGTTATGTTTTTTTGCTTTTAATAAAAAGGTATATGTAATTGGAAAAAATAATAGTAAGTATACATATGGGATCAGTCAGGACGGTTTTAGTTTTCAAGAAACTTCAAAAGAAATAGACAAAATTAATGAAGTTTGGCGGGTAATTAAAAGAAAAAGATTAATAGAATCGGAAATTTTTCGTAGTAGTTTGTCGATAGAAGGAGAAAAAATTAATAGTAGTAACCTAAGAATTGAAGGAATAGTTAAGGGAAAAACAAAGACTAAAGTTTTTTTTGATTATCAAAAAGAGCTGGGAATAATTGAAGCTGGAGTGGTGGTCTTAGATAATAAGAACTTAACCAAAATATTATGGTGGGGAATGGAACCAGTATGGAAAAGCCCTAAAAAATGGATAGGAAAAGAAACTAAATTAGTTGGATTTTTTAAATTTAATAGAAAAATCTTGGCCTATTGGCAAGTAAAAGATTTAGGAATCATCGTAGTTTCTTATCCTGATTTTAAAGTTAATCAAAAAATTAAAATTAAAAATGGCTGGCGATTGGAACGAAGTGAAAACAACCCATTACTTAGTCCAATCGAAAAAAATGACTGGGAAGCATTCACTACTTTTAATCCGGCAGCTATTTATTTGGCTGATAAAGTTCATATTTTATACCGAGCTCAGGGTTTTGATTATCGATCTGTTTTAGGTTATGCCAACAGTTCGGATGGAATTATGATTGAAGAAAGACTTGACCAACCAGCTTATTTACCACGGAAACCTTTTGAAAAAAGGGATATAGACAAAAAAGTTGTTAAGGAATTTATGTCGGGTGGGGGTTATGATGGTTGCGAAGATCCTAGAATTGTCTGTATTGACAATAAAATTTATATGACTTATGTGGCATTTGACGGTTACAATCCCCCGCGAATTGCCTTATCCTCGATAAAATTAACTAATTTTCTGAAGAAAAGATGGTTGTGGAGTAGACCAGTGTTGATATCTCCTCCGGGAGTGATTGATAAAAGTGCCTGTATTTTACCTAAAAAAATTAACGGCAAATACGTAATTTTTCACCGTATTTTTCCAAACATATTGATTGACTATGTTGATAATTTAGACTTTAATAATGGTCGGTATTTACAAGGTAAATATAAAATTTCCCCAAGAAGTCCAATGTGGTGGGATAGTCGAAAGATTGGAGTGGCTGCTCCACCGATACTGACCAAAGATGGATGGCTATTAATATATCAAGCGGTTGATGATAAAAATGCTGGACATTATAAAGTTGGAGCCATGATGTTAAAAGCCGATGAACCTCAGGTGGAATTATATCGAAGTCAATACCCAATTATGGAACCAGATGAATGGTATGAAAATAATGGCTTCAAGGCTGGAGTGGTTTATCCCTGCGGAGCGGTAATAATTAATAATCAACTATTTGTATATTATGGTGGAGCAGATAAATACGTCTGTGTTGCAACTACTAATTTAGATAACTTTTTGGATAAACTAAAATGCGGTGGACAGTGTAAACTAGAAGGTACTGTTTTAGGAATTATAAAATGATACAAAGAGTTCAGTCTAATCCGATTTTGATTCCAGAGGAAGTTTGGGAAGTTGGCGGAGCTTTTAATCCGAACGTAATCAAAGTGTCTGATGATATTTATAAAATGGCTTATCGGGCAATTGATGATAAAGGAATTTCCCATATAGCTATAGCTGATAGCAATGATGGTATTGAATGGCAAAATAAAAGAATTTTAATTACACCGGATACTGATTTTGATAAATTTGGTTGTGAAGATCCAAGAATAACTTTTATTGATAATCAATATTTTATTTTTTATACGGCAATTTCTGAGTCCCCTGCCAGTGCAAATTCTATTAAGGTGGCCTTGGTAATTAGTGATGATTTAACAACAATTAAAGAAAAAAAATTAATCACACCTTTTAATGCTAAAGCGGCCTGTCTTTTTCCTGATAAAATAGGTAATAAATACGTAATTGCCCTGACTGCGAATACTGATTTGAGACCTTCACGAATAGCATTAGCTTTTTTTGACAATACTAATGATTTTGGAAATAATGATTTTTGGAATGAATGGTATTTACATTTAATTCAAAACGAAGTTAAGTTAAATCGAATAAGTACTGACCAAGTTGAAATTGGTTCAGTACCAATTAAGACCGATAAAGGATGGTTGTGGTTTTACTGCCATATTAGAAACTATGGAATTTCCGATAAAACAATTTTTGGAATAGAGGCGGTATTAACAAAATTGGACGAACCAAAAGAGATACTTTTAAGAACAGATGAACCATTAATGGTTCCAACTGAAAATTATGAAATTTTAGGAAAAATTAAAAATGTTATTTTCCCTAGTGGAGCGATTGAAGAAAATGAATTTTTTAGAATTTATTATGGAGCAACTGATAATTTTGGAGCAGTAGCGGAAATAAATAAAAATGATTTATGGGGTATTTTAGAGAAAAATAAAATTAAAAAAGCTTTGAAGTTGGAAAAAAGTAGTCATAATCCTATTCTTAAAACTATAGAGAATAATGAATGGGAAAAAAGAGCAGTATTTAATCCTACAGTAGTATACGAACAAGGTAAGTTTCATGTACTTTATCGAGCATTGTCTGAAGATTTGGTATCGTCTATTGGTTATGCTAGTAGCGACGATGGAGTGAATTTTAATTATAGATTTCCGACTCCGATATATATAGCCCGAACTAGATTTGAAAGAAAAATGAAAAACGATAATTACTCCGGTTGCGAAGATCCAAGAATAGTAAAAATTGATGATAAATTTTATATTTTCTATACAACTTATAACGGAGTTAATTCTCCAAGAGTAGCCATGAGTTGGATTAAAATAGTGGATTTTCTAAATCAGGATTGGTTGTGGAGTAGTCCAGTAATTATTTCACCACCTGATTTAGATAATAAAGATGCTTGTTTATTTCCAGAAAAAATAAATGGTAAGTATTTAATGCTTCATCGGGCGGACGGAAAAAATATTGCCATTGATTGGTTAACGGATTTGGACCAATTTAGCGATACTAACTGGCTAGAGACAGAAGGAACTTACAACAAAATAGATAACAGTTGGGAGGGTGAAAAGATTGGAGTTGGTTGTACACCAATTAAAACCGAAAGAGGTTGGTTAGTGATATATCACGGAGTATCCGATATTGATAGACATTATCGGGTTGGAGCAATGTTGTTGGATTTAAATGATCCGATTAAAATATTGGCCAGAACTAAATATCCAATATTGGAACCAACCGAAGAATTTGAAAGAATTGGTTTGGTAAATAATGTTGTTTTTCCTTGTGGCGCGACAGTAGTTAATGACACTTTATATGTTTATTATGGTGGTGCTGATCAGGCAATTGGAGTGGCGACGATTAGTTTAAATGAGCTGCTAAACTATTTAGACGAAAACAGACTTTAAAAATATTTAACCAGTTAAATAAGAAATTTTAGGAATTTTGTAACAGATAAAGGTGATTAAAAAAGAAATTACGGCAACAACAATAAAAAATATTTGGTCAAACCAAATCAAATTAAATAAGGAAGTAGGAAAAAGGTGAATAAAAATATTATTCCAGAGTACTTCCATGACTGCCAAGTGAATAAAAAAAACAAAAAATGATAAACGTGACAATAGTTTTATTGGTTTTTCTGGAATAGTGACACGATTAAATAAATAATAGAAAAGACTGGCAAAACAAAGAGTAAACAGAAGAACACTGGGTCGCCACTGGGAATAAAAAGATAGGTAGTTTTTAGTCTGAAGATAGCGACTACCACCTTCCCAAAAGACAAATATACCCAATAAACAAGTAGTAATAGTAATTATGTATTTATAACGATTAACAAATGTATAAAGCGATTGTTGATGGTGAGAAATAACTATTCCTAACATAAAGGGAAAGAAGTTAAATAAGGCAATAGCCAGTGGATAAAAAATGTGAATTGAATGAAAATAATAATCAGCTGACAGAAGAGATATTTGAATAACTGCTAGAATAATAATTATTTTTTTTTGTGACCAGAAACTATAAAAACGATTTATTAATGGAAATAACAGATAAAAAACCATTAAGGTGGGTAAAAAATAAAGTTGATGGGAAGCACCACCATTGGGTAAAATGGAAAAATAATTTACTAAAGGCTGGGGATAAATAAAAATAATATAAAAAGCGCTCCAAAATAAATAAGGTATAAAAATACGAGAAATTCTCCGACGAAGAAAAGCAATAGAATTTGAGTGAAATGGATAGTTTAACTCTAAAACAAAACCGGAAATCATAAAAAATAATGGGACTGCAAAACGAGAGATTTGATTTAAGAAAAGAGTTGTTTGAGTGGTGAGTAAATTAAAATGAGTTATTTCCAAAGTACGAGTAGTAGTATGAATTAAAACGACAGCCAGAATTGAAACAATTCTTAAAATATCGATTGATAAATTATGGGTTTTTTCGACTAGTGCCATGAATCCATTTTACCTCTTCAGAAGGTAGCGGTGGCAGTATAAACTAGTTTGTTTTCATAACTACCAGCTTCTTGAACAGGTGACGCAGATAGTCGATAACAAATATAAGCTTGTTCATTGGTAATTGGAGTAGCGTGATTACTCATAATCTGTTGAGCTCCGCTCGGACCAACACCAAAAGGACGATAACCTTGTTGAAAATTAAATATAGAATCACCAACATTGATGTTTTGGAGAGTATAACCCCAACCTGATTTAGTAAAACTGTTCCAAACAGCCGGCAAAGCGGTGGTACAGCCAAAACCATCACAATCTGTGTCGGGAATAGTTGAACCGGTAGCAATATTAACCATAGGATTTTGTTCATAAACAGTAACCACATAACCACCACTGGCATTGGTAACACAATTAAGTTGATGAGCTAAATCATTGGCAGTCGAAAGAGAAATTGAGCCATAAGCAACTGAATCTGGAGTGGTATTAGCCGCATTACCACCAAGGGTCACTCCACAAGGAGTACCGCCAGCACCAACATTAGTTATTCCAATACTAAAAGTTAATGTCGGGTCAATATCAGCAGTGACTCTAACGGCTTCTACTACAACAATTTTTCCCTTAATACTGGAGATGATATTGTTTGAACTGTTAAGTTGGCGAAGATAAGTAGTATAAACATCAGCAGTTCCTTCTATGCGAGCGTTACTACTAGACGAAGGATTAATTAACTGACTACCAACGGAAAGATCACGACCAATAATAGCTGAGTAACCAACCCCAATTTGATTGGTTCCTCCTATTCCAAGATAGCAAGTAATAACATGATAAAGACTACCATCGGGCATCTGGGTTGATCCAATACTGTAAGCAGTGGTAATGCCAACACCCCAATTAGGGCATTCAACATCGGTTATTTTAAGTCGGGTACCTAGGCCAGTGGTCATACTATCAACATCCTGACCAAGATCAAAACCTTGCTGATCGGGAATGCCATCATCATTGACTTCACCTGATCGAGAAGTGGCTTTGATTAAAAACTGCCAAAAACCACCAGAGGTAGTAACATCGGGAGTAAAACTAAAAGTGTGGATAGCCGAACGGGTGGAAATAATTGCGGCTCCAGAAACAGCATTGCTTTGACCAACTCCGGCGTTTAAAAGTAAACTAGTGGTATTCCCTATACCGTTAATACTATAAAGTGTTAAAGGGCCATTGACTGCGTCATCACCAATGGCAATAGTATCGCCAATAAAAAGATTATTAGTAGTTATTGACGGTGCATCAGAACTTGGATTGATTTTAATTACAGAATCACCGGGATTTATTCCAACACCCATACGAGCAAAAAAAGATAATTGAGGGTTGCTAATAACATCTTTAACATTGGTAGGAGCAGCATAAACAACAGAAGAACAGAAAAAAACCGATAATAGAATCCCAAAAATACAGTAAATCCTTAATTTTAATGACATTTTATAATTTAAAGATATGCTATTTACGATCAATTTTCAACAGTAAGGATTATTGCTGAGCACTAGAAGAAGCTTCAAGACTGCTTATATAGTTTTGAATGGCTGAATAATCATTTAATCCGGAAATTGGAATTAAAATGTCCTGATGATCAAGACTGCGATCTTGTTTTAAAACATTCTGATCGGTAATAGCAACATGTTTAACCTGATATTTGGCAAATTCCGGTGCTCGGGAAATTAGTTTTTCCAGACTTTTTAGATCAATATCAGTTTTAACATGAGATGATAATTGATCGAGAACCGAAACTGCTTTGGTAAAAAAATTAAGACTAATAACCCGGTCACGAAAAGCTAAGATTACCTGACGTTGGCGAGCAGCCCGATTGAAATCTCCACCATCAGTTGAAGAATGACGAGAGCGAGAATATTTAAGAGCAGTATTTCCATCCATGTGGACTACACCTTTATCAAAATGAAGAGTTTCATAACGACAAGGAAACTGAGATTCCAATCTTTCTCCTGACATGGTGGCAGTCAGAGCCTTTATTTCTTCATCACTTTTACCACAATTATTGATTGTAGTTCCTAAGTCAAGGGGATATAAAAAATCATCAAAAGTTTTTTGAACTTTGACATCAATTCCACCAAGTTTATCAACAACTTTAACAAAACCTTGAAAATCCAAAGAAATAAAATAATCAATATTTTTGCCGACAACTTGACCAATAATTGACTTAGCTATTTGACCACCACCGGCCGGGCCAGTAAATTCAATTGGTTTTTGATCATACTTTCGATCATCTAAACCGATAGCATAAGCCGAGTTTACTTTTCCAAAATGAGGCTCCGAAGTACCTATAGGTATTTCTACCCATAGATCACGAGGAATAGATATTAAGTTAATTTGTGACTGATGAGGAATGATCTCTGCCAACATAATGGAATCAGTTAAACTACCACCATCGTGTCCGGCTCCACCATATCCCAATAGTAAAATAGAAATTGGCTTATCCGGATCTGGAGTTGGAATAATTGTCGGGATGATTTCTGAAGAACTGTTTTGATTAGTATAAACTACCATCCGTTGGTAACGAGAAGTCAGAAGCTTATAGAAAACCGTTAATATAACCGATACAGAAATTAAAATTATTAAAATATAAATAAAATTCTTGCGAAACATAACCGGTTTAGGTTTTAATATAGTCTATATCGGCTCCAAGTGATCTAAGACGTTCAGCTAGCTTTTCATAACCACGTTCAATAAACTCAACTCCGGTAATAGTTGATTGACCATTAGCAGTTAAGGCGGCTAAAGTAGCCATAGCACCGGTACGAAGATCATTTATTTCAATATTAGTTGGCTTTAGTTTAGTTGGACCACAAATTTTAACACCGTGAAAATATTCTGGTTTATCAGATTGACGGTTAAAATGGTAATAATTGTCGTAGTCAGCGACTTCTGGATTAAAAAATTTAGTAGTAGCACCCATTTCATTAAGAGTGGATATATGTTGAAAACGAGAAGGAAAAATTCGTTCAATAATAGTACTTGATCCTACGGCTTGAGTTAAAACCAGAGAAAAAATTGCTTGCCAATCAGTCATAAATCCGGGTTCAGGTTCGGTTTCAATGTCGATAGCTTTTAATGGATTTACCCAGGTAATTTCAACTTCATCATCACCGCGATTAATCCGAGCACCCATCTTTTCGATAGTGTTTAAAAATGTAGTAACTATTGCTGGGTTTATTCTTAAAATATTAATTGAACCTTTAGTTGCCAAAGCGGCGCAAGCAAAAGTAACCAACTCATTACGATCAGCAATTACTTGATGATTGGTACCATTTAGAAATGGAACACCTTTGATATTAATAATTTTTGGATCAGACTCATTACGTTTAATTTTGGCGCCCATGTCGTTGAGCATCTCAATCAAGTCATCAATTTCTGGCTCAAGAGCGGCATTACGGATAATACTTTCTCCCCTAGCTAGGGAACATGTCATAATTATTACCTCAGTAACTGTGTGTGAAGGTTTATTAAATTCAAAATCAACAGCCTTGATACCGGTGGTAGTGAAATGAATGTGGTCATCGAATTCTTCGACATTGATATTCATTTGACGATAACAATCAAAAAGACGATCAAGAGGACGAGCACCGAGTTTGTCTCCACCAGGCATGGGGACGGTGGCTTGTCCACAACGAACTAATAAGGGGGCAACAAACATAAAGGATGTCCGTGATTTCTCACCGGTACCATGGGGGACAACTGGATTATTTATCTCCGGAGTAGTGATTTCCATACTGTGAGTACCGGTGTAGGTAATTTTTGATCCCATACTTTCTGCGATACTGATAGTGATATGAACATCGGAAATATCGGGAACATTAAGAAGGTGGGTAGTTTCTTCGGAAAGCATTGAAGCAATAATCTGTTTAAAGCTGGCATTTTTGGCACCACGAATTGAAACCTCCCCAGTTAGCGGTTTACCGCCATTGATGATATATCGTGACATAGAATGTTTAAGGATATCATAAAAGAAAAAAATAACTAAATCAGTGTCATAATTGGTTATGAAAAATAGTAAAATAATTGCCACTATCGGTCCAGCCACAGAAAAAGTCGATACTATCGAACAACTGATTAGTAATGGAGCGGATTTTTTTAGATTTAATCGAAAATACAGTCCACTGGAATGGCATTTAAATAAAATAAGTGTAATCAGAAAATTAGCCCAAAAAATGGGGAAAAGAGTCGGAGTTATTGTCGACATCCCCCGTTTTGATTATGTTACCGATATTAAGGACTATGACTACTTGGCTTTATCTTATCTAAAAACTGCTGATGAAGTATTGGATCTTAAGGATAGATTAAAAAGAAAAAAAATGAATCCAAGTGTGATTGCTAAAATTGAAAACGGAACGGCAATTAAAAATCTAGAATCAATTGTTTCTGTGTCTGACGCCGTAATGGTGGCCAGAGGTGATTTGGGTAAGGAAACACCAATTGAAGAATTAGCATTTTTTCAAAAAAAAATAATTGACGTTTGTCGCCAACAACACAAACCAGTGATTGTGGCCACTCAAATGTTGTTGTCAATGACAAACAGTTTGACGCCAACTCGAGCCGAGGCAACAGATGTGTCTAATGCTGTTTTTGACGGGACTGATGCTTTGATGTTGTCGGAAGAAACCGCTATAGGACATAATCCAGTAGAAGCCGTTAAAACTATGACTAAAATCGCCGAATTTTGTGAGAAGACAGGGGAACTAAGAAAAATAAATATTGTAGCTGACAGTCTGGCAGAAAAATTAATCTTGGTAACGACTGAAATAGTTCAAACCAGTGATAAATGGCCAATTAAAGCAGTAATTGTGTTTACAAAATCTGGAAAAACCGCCAAAATATTAAGTAGCTATCGATTATCGGTCCCGGTAATTGCCATTAGTGATGATGAAGTAGTTTTATCCGGATTATCTTTATCATATGGAGTTATTCCTTTTTTTAAGAAATTCAGTCAATTAAAATTTGAAAATGAAGATCCGGTATTTACTGAAATTAAGGAACAAAAACTTATTAAAACCAATGACAACCTAATTGTAATTCACGGTTCTAATTGGTTAAAATCCGGATCAATTAACAATATATCAATGGTAAAAGCTTAGTTTTTGTAGTAGCTTTTGACTTGAAAAAGAATATAAAGAGAAATGGCTGTGCCAATTATTAAACTACCTAAATCAAAACGAAGCAAAGCATAAACAGCATTGATTAATGAAGCATAATAAAGATATTTCCAACCATTTTGTTTACGATTAAAAAGACCAGGAAGAGCAATTATTTCCAGAACCAAGGAAGCAATCAAAAAAATACCAGAAAAAGAAAAACCATATCTGACAGCCGACATAAAGACCATTGGAGAGAAAAGTGTTGCTAGACCTAAACTAGCAAAAAGCGCTGGTAGAGAAAATAATAAAGCAACTATAATAATGTAGGGTGAAAACTTAACGATAATTTCTTTGATATTTTCCGGAATTCCAGGAGCTTTTTTAACAAGATAAAGATCAAGAATATCTTCTAATTTTTTAAGTGAAAAACTAGTATCAGTTGTTTTGGTGGATTTTTTATTATTTTTCATTAATTATATTTAAACATTTATTTGGTATCTGTCAATTTTATTTTATTGGCCATATAGTTACCAACGCGAAGTAAACCGTCAAATGAGCCAGCGTCTTCCCAAATTGAATCAAAAATATTGACCTTTAATTTACCTTCTTTTAGATAAAGATTATTTAAATCGGTTATTTCAATTTCACCCCGAGCTGATGGCTGGAGATTTTCGGCTTTTTGAATTACTGAGGAATCATAAGTATAAAGACCAACAACGGCATAATTACTTTTTGGTTGTTGAGGTTTTTCTTCAATGGAGACAACTTGTTTGTTTTGATCAAATTCAACTACTCCAAACGATTCAGGATTTGAAACCTTTTTAGCAAATACCATGGCTCCGGAGGTAAATAAATTTATTTCTGAAGAAAAATCCTGATCAAAAATATTGTCACCTAAAATCATAGTGACATTATCATTGCCAATAAAATTCTTACCTAAAATAAAAGCATCGGCTAATCCCCGAGGTTCCTTTTGAACAATATAGCTAAAGTGAGCGCCAAAATCTTCACCGGTGCCAAGATAATTGAGATAATGGCCGGAATATTCCGGAGCAATAATAATTAAAATATCCTTGATACCGGCCTTTATTAGGGTATTAACTGGATAATAAACCATAGGCTTATCATAGACCGGTAGGAGTTGTTTACTAGTAACTAGGGTAAGAGGACGGAGACGGGTGGCTCGACCACCGGCTAAAACAATACCTTTCATAATTAATATTTTAAACCGCCAAAGCGGAAACAATTAATCGAAACTATTTATTATTATAACTGATTAGATTTTGGGGATTTTAAATATCTTTCCCAAGATTTATCGAAGTACCATCCTGATTCACTATTTTTTCTAAATTTGAGATGTTTCATTACCAATAAGTAAATCACTAACAATGGACTTCATTATTGGTTGCGATTTTTCTTTGTCTCTTCTAAAAAATTCTTTTAACATGATTTGGTTGTATTTTATGTGAAAAATATTAAGTGTTTGTTGATGGGATAAATTTATAGTACTTAATTATATTTTTTCTTCCTTTACTGATTTGGCAATCATTTTATCAAGAATTTTTGTTACCAATGTTGGGTCTGAATATCCCAAAGATGAAATTGCTTCTTTAAAACCCATTATCTTACTATTTTTATTAGTCCACTCTAAATAAGTTTGAGTGAGAGCTGTGGTAGTAACGTCTAACCCATGCTTCTTAATTTCTGAAAGATTAAAGTTTGGATATTTATCATCTGGCCAAGTGACTCCCTGATTATAAATCTCATTACCAATTTGCAGATAAGCATGACTATCTTTTATTTCTGGAATTACAACTCTCCAAACTCGGGGTAAAATCTCACCATTTGTAATATTATAAATATGAAAAGAGGCACGAACGGCATTAGGAAAACACTTTAATTCCGGTAAAGCATTAATTTCATGACCATATTGTTTCTCAAGTCCAAAAACTGTTTTTTCCGGTGATTGTGACATTAAACGATAATTTAAGGGATAACAAACTATTATACTAATAATACAAAACTATTTCTTTTTCCAAATAAATTTGTTGTAGACAAACCAGTTGAGAGGAATAGTTAGACCAAAGATAGCAATAACTTGATATAAGAAAAGTTTATCGCCAAAAAGAAATGTTAAAAGACCAATAATTACCGAGGGAATCACTACACCTGTAATTAGTGATGATAAATTAAAAGTAATAAACTTGGTAATAATCTGATTCACTGAAGTTATCTTTTCTGTAGCAAATGTCCAGACATTATTCCAAATAAAATTTGAGATAATTGCCAATTCTGCAGCTAAAGCATTAGAAATACTATTTAATAAGCTAATATTTGACTGAGGGTTAATTAAAAGCGATTTAAATAATTTTGCACCAAAAATATTAACCAAGAAACCAAACCCACCGACGATACCGAATTTGAGAAATTTCTGAATAAAAGGATCGAACCAGCGGGTTTTAACGCAAGAAATTAATATTTCGCTGGTGGTATCTGATTCAAATTTTGAAGCACCTTCGGTTCGATTAGCAAATTTTAGGGGAACTTCTTTAAATTTAGCACCCATGTTTAGTGTTTCGGCTAACCATTGAACTTTATAGCCGAATTTTCGGCTATAAAAATGATCCGGTGACAAATCCATTTTATCGACAAAGCCCTTGACTCGGGTAACTTTTAATCCAGTAGTTGGATCGGTGACATCCCAAAAATGCTTAAAAGGAAAGAAAAGGATAAAACGGGCAATAAAACCACCACCTTCAGTCATAATCGTCCGCATAAAGTCGCGACCTTCAGGCTCGGCACCACCTTTAATTTTTCTGGAACCAATGACATAGTCATAACCATCATCCATGGCTTGTAGCATACTGGGAATGGTTTCCGGTGGATGTTGAAAATCAGCATCGAATTCAAACACAAAATCGGCTTTTAATTTCTCCATGGCATATTTGAAACCATCGGCATAGGCACTACCTAATCCAGTTTTAGCAGTTCGAGCTAATAAAAAAGTAGTTTGAGGATATTGTTTAGTTTTTTTAGTAACAATTGCTCCAGTACCATCAGGTGAATTATCGTCGACAACTAAAATTTTCATCTGCCACTTTTCATCTAATGAAGGAAAGGTTTTTGTATTAAGATAATCAATCATTTTGCCGATATTATCGGCTTCGTTGTAGGTAGGAATAACAATAACTGCGATTTGTTTTTCAATTTTCATAGATAAATTATAACGTATAATAGGGTTATGAAAATAGATGTAATTACATTGTTTCCTAAAATGTTTGAATCACCTTTTAATGAAGCCATGATTAAAAGGGCTATAGACAAAAAAATAATTCAACTAAATTATCATGATATGCGACAATGGGCTTGGAATAGTTATAAAGCAGTGGATGACAAACCATTTGGTGGTGATGTAGGAATGTTGATTAGAGTCGATGTTATCGATAAAGCGCTTAAAGAGATTAAAACAGACGGATCGAGAGTGATTTTAACTTCAGCTAGAGGAAATAAGTTTACTCAAACGAAAGCTGAAGAGTGGTCTAAGCTTAAAAACTTAATTTTTATCTGTGGTCGTTATGAAGGAGTTGATCAAAGAGTGGCTGATAATTTAATTGATGAAGAAATTTCAATTGGTGATTATGTACTAACTGGAGGGGAAATACCAACCATGGTAATGATTGACGCGGTAACTAGATTATTACCAGGCGTTTTGGGTAAAGATGAATCTTCTAAAATAGAAAGTTTTTCTGGTCCAGATAGACAAATTGAATATCCTCAGTACACCAGACCGCAGGAATATAATGGCTGGTCGGTGCCAGAAGAACTATTGAGTGGAGACCCAAGAAAAATTAAAGAATGGCAAAAAAGAAGTATCTAAAAATGGTACATTAAAATAATCAGAGCTAAGAGAATAAAAAGCAAATACTCTATTACAATAGATAACTGAAGATCACCACGATGATAATGGTGATATAGACTCCAAATAAAGTATGATCCGCCAATTATGAAAAGAGCAAAATCGTGGTTGGGGGTAAAAATATAAATTAGACCACCGATTAAAAGAAAAATGGCTAATGAAATATATTCAATTGGCTTTTGTTCAATTTCTTTAAAAATGCTCATATTTAAAATATAGTCCCATTATGGGAAAAAATTAATAGCATAAAGATAATTGCTAGAAAACCAATATGACCAGCAGAAGAACCAGTAAAACGACGAGTACCATTTCGAAGAGTAATAACTCCATCAATGATTAAGGCCACGATAATAATAGTAAACATGATTGAACCGACAATTTTACTAATATCTAATGGGCTTATTAGTCTTTTAGTACTAACTTCTGATAAAACGTTTTGACTGGCTAAAAATTCTTTTTCCTGAGGGCTGTTTTTAACTACAACTGAGGCATCAATTGGAGTACCAAAATGTTGAACTACAATAGTAGTTTTAACACCATTTAAAATCCCATTAACAACACCAATTCCGATCTCCTGAAATTTGGAGTTAACAATATTATCACGATGAGTCGGAGAATTCATCCAGGCTTTTATCATACTATCGGTGTCATAAAAATCCTTGGCTAAATTTTCTCCAGCAATAGAATATTCGTATTCTTCAGCTTTTAGAAAATCCCAAGGTGTAGTCCCACTAGGAGAATTGTGAGCCCAGTAATTGTTTTTAAACATATCTTCGGCTTTTTTAACGGCTGAATCTGATAATTTTTGGTTGTAATGAAGAAGGGATAGATTTAGTTTCAAACGTTGTTGATTGGTTTGTTGATAAACTTTTTGAGCAGTAATTTCAGAAGAATAGCCTAAAACTCCAGGTTTGCTAATAGTTAATGATTTAATTAGAGATTGATTCAATAAATAAATGGCAATAAAGATACCTAAAAAAGAAGGCTGAAGTAAAATCGCCCGATAATTATTGTCTTCTTGAGGAATAAAAAAATGACTTAATTTTAGTTTCACCAATCCAGTTTAACATGATTTTAAATAGTAAGGATCCAATCAAAATACCACCAAGATCAATTAGAGTATCGACAAAACGACTGGAACGACCAGGAACAAAATACTGGTGAATTTCATCTGAAATGGCGTATAAATAAGCAAAGATAATGGTGTACTTAAATTTTTTGAATCCAAAATAAAGTAAAAAAGTCAGAACAGAATACTCAATAACATGAAAAGATTTGAGTAAAAAAAAACGAAGGGTTGGTTGATCGGAAACAAAATTTACAGTAGACCTTGAAGAAAAATAAAATATTACAACCATCCAAAGAAATGATGGCAAAAAACGTTTTATCATTTGCCTAGTTTAGCAATCAATAAGGGAACAAGCAAAAGTAAACTTCCAGCGCCGACAAGAATATGAGGAAGAAAATCAGTTTTAGTTGTTGTTGATGTTGAAGCAGGCGGAGCTAGAGTAATTTTTGGCAAAATCGTCGTTGAAGGAATAATCTGACTAACAATTGGTTCGATGGTTGGAGCAATGGTAATGGTTGGAATTGAAGTAATGGTTGGAGTGGGAGGAATTGTCGGCGGAATAGAGGTAGGCATTGGTGTGTTGGTAGGAGTCGGTGGTATATCGGTTGGAGTTGAAGTTGGTGGTGGAGGATCAATGACTTCTAAATTGTAAGTAGAACTGAGGATGTAGGAATTTTTAGTTGTTTCTTTAATTTTGGCAATCAATTGAGAAGTACCAGAAGTTTTATCTATTTTAAAACGAAGTTTTAAAGGAAAATTACTATTACCATCATTATCGGTAATAACTTGGGGAAGAGAATCCCAGGAACCATTGTAACCATTAATCCAATTTGTATCATTTTGAACTTCAATAGAATAGTTGTCACCATTAACGCCACCATAAACTTTAAGCTGATAACTTTGATTGGCTTTGGTATGTAGATTAAGATTAAGGGAAAATTCTTGACCCTTGGTGACCTGTGAAGGTATGTTAGTTATGGTTAGAGGTAAGGGCGTTGGTTGAGGGGTTATGGTTGGAGGAATGTTTGTTGGAGTTATTACTGTCGGAATAATAGTAGCAGAAACTGTGGCTGTTTGGGCAATTACAGGTAATATCAAAAATAACTTTATTATTGATAACACAATTTAGTGTAACAAATCTTACTTCTATAATTTGGAGATAGCTAGATCAATTTTTCTTAGAACACCGTCTTTGCCCAAACAAGGAAGACAATCAATTACGGGCGGTGTAAAAGCAGATCCACAGATAGCTACTCGAAAGACCATAAAGAATTCACCGACATTCCACTGATTTTTATTGATTAATTCCATAAATTTATTCTGTAAGTCGGAAAAATCAGCCAGTATTTCTTTTGATTTTTTTAACATATCAATAGCTAATTCCGGGCTAGTCCCCTTTTTCAACAATAGTTCTTTATCGTAATCAACATCTTCAAATAAAAATTTAACCTGATTGGGTAGATCACTAAATTTAACCAGACGATCTTTTAGAATTGGAATAAGAGTATTTATTTGTTCATCAGTGGCCTGGGGTAAAAAATTTTTAAAATAAGGAAAAAGTTGATCATTATCCATCTTACGAATATAAAGACCATTGAAGTAATCAAGTTTTTTACGGTCGAAAATTGGTTGTTTGACATGTAAATGAGCGATATTAAATTCAGCAATAAATTCATCAAGAGTAAAAAGTTCTTTTTCAGTACCCGGATTCCAGCCAAGCAACATTAAAAAATTTAATAAAGCTTCTGGAAGATAACCGTCATCAAGAAAACTTCGAGCTGATACTGTACCCTTACGTTTACTCATTTTACCGTGGCCGCTTGGATCTAAAAAAACCGGAAGATGGGCTAGCTTTGGCAACTCCCAACCAAAATATTTATAGATCGTATACATTTTGGGAATTGATGAAATCCATTCGTCTCCACGAAGAATATGAGAAATCTTCATTAAATGATCGTCAACAGCTGCAGCAAAATGATAGGTAGGAATTCCGTTACTTTTTACCAGGACTTGATCATCAACTTCATTAGTATTAAATTTTATTCGACCACGAATTAGGTCTTCGACAATAATTGTTTGGTTGTCAGGAATTTTAAGACGAATAACATAGGGCAAATTATTTTCTAAATTTTTGGCAATTTCTTCTTTTGATAAATGTAAACAGTGACGATCATATTTGGGAATCTGGCCACTGGCTTTTTGAAGACGACGCATTTCAGTCAATCTGTCTTCAGTACAAAAACAGTAATAAGCGAATCCTTTATCAACTAATTCTTGAATATATTTTTTATAAATATCAAGACGTTTTGTCTGTAAGTATGGGGCATAAGGGCCACCAATATCAGGACCTTCATCCCAATTAAGACCATAATCTTTGATGACCTGAAGGATTCTTTCCTGAGCACCGATTACATACCTTTTTTGATCAGTGTCCTCAATCCGAATTATAAGTTGACCATTTGATTGACGAGCTAAGGCATAATTATAAAGGAGAGTGCGAATGTGACCAATATGATACTCGCCAGTCGGGCTGGGAGCCATGCGAGTGCGGACAGATGTTGACATGATCGATTTTAACATCTTCTGATTACTTTTATGTTTGGATATGAAAATGTTGTCTTCTATTCATCTGGCGACTTTATCGTGTAAAATGTTTTAATGGCTTCGTTAACTTTAACGGCTTATCACAGTCGAAGATTAATAAAATACGGCGGAAGTAGTATTTTAGCGTTTACTTTTTTATACATTGTTGTGGTATGGGCTGTAAAAGCTTGGATTGCGGCTCATCCGCCACATGTAGAACCAAATATTCGATATGGCATACTAAATAAAATTGTTTTTCCGGAAAAACAATTTGAAAAAAAGAGTTTTGCTTTTGAATTGCCAAATGACGCTTTACCTAAGTTTGACGACCAATCTAGAGTGTATTTTATTGCCAGACCCGATACAGCTTTTTTGGCCTTGGAACAGGATAAAAAAACAGCTAAAGATTTAGAATTCTCTAGTGAACCAACACAATTAGCTTATGGTGTTTATGAGTTTATTAAGGGTGATTTAAAGTTAACTATGAATGTTTTAGAAGGAAGCTTTCGATTAACTTATCCATATGAAAGTGATCAAATATTGCTGACCCCAGGAAAAGTACCCGATAAAGAGGAATCGGCAAGTAAGGCAAAAAGTTATTTAGGAGGTGCAGGAAAATTTCCTCAAGATTTAAAAGAGGGATCATATAAAGTTAGTTACTGGAAAATAGGCTATGACGGACTAACTGCAGCAACTTCACAATCGGAAGCCAATGTGGCCAGAATTGATTTTTATCGAAAAAATTTGGAGGGTGATTTTAAAATTGTTAATACTGATACTAATAGTGCTAGCGTTTCCGTATTGGTTAGTGGTTCGACAGTAAAAAACAAAGAAATTGTTGAAGTTAATTATCGCTACGCTCCAATTGATCGAGAATCGTTTGGAACTTACCCCATTAAAACTGTCGAAGAAGCTATTAATGATATGAAAGTTGGTAACTACTGGCCGGCATATGATACAGTAGGAAACAGCACAACTATAAGAAAAATATATCTGGCTTTTTTTGAACCAATAAATTTAACCAACTATATGCAACCAGTATTTGTATTTGAAGGTGATAATAATTTTGTTGCCTACGTACCGGCAATCACTGATCAATATACTAAATAGAAATTATGGTTGATAAGACTGATAGGAGAGGTTTTGTTTAGCCCAATCAACGAGGACTGATGTATCAGCAAAACGATCAGTTGATTGAGCAACAACACTGATAAGATAGTGACCATTGAGATTGATTAGACCAACAAAACAACCTCCAGCTTCCGGAGTCCAGCCGGTTTTTAAACCTTCTATTTCGGGAACTTTACCAAGCATTTGATCAGTAGAATTAAGATTATGGGTAATTTTACCGGTAACATCAGTGATAACAGTACTTTTATTTTTAACAGTATTGCGAATAATATCGTTTTTCATAGCAATCCGACCTAATTGAGCTAAATCATAAACAGTAGAGTAATGGTCAGGGTGGTGAATACCGTCAAAATTTGTAAAGTGAGTATTTTTTAAATTGTATTTTTGAAGTAACAAATTCATCTGATTTACAAAACCATTGACTCCATCAGGGTGATGTTTTGCCAAATTGTAAGCGGCATCATTGGCTGAATATACCAATAGAGCATTAATTAATGAATTAACGGTTAATGTCTCTCCAGGAACTAAATTTATATTCTGACCAGTGGTATAAATATCTTTAATAGTAATATTCTCATCGAGAGAATAAATATTAAGAGCCGTTAGGGCGGTGGCCAGCTTGGTAGTTGAAGCCGGAAAAATTTTTTGATCGGAATTTCTAGATAAAATAGTAGTGTTAGTGTTGTTGTCTATTAAAATATAGCTTTCAGTGCTAAGTTTAGGAGCGGGAGCCATTTTGATTAGGGGAACATCAGGGTGTGACATAGATACTGGATTTGGGTTGATTGATTTAGCCTGATGATTCAATAAAATCGAATGACGTGAATAAAAACCTAAACAAACAAGAATAACTATCGTAACCAAAATTATTTTTAGACGATACATTTTTATTCAGTTTTTAGACCAGGTTTAAACATTAAGCCAACATCATCAAGTTGCTTTTTGTCAACCTCACTGGGAGCGTTCATTAGTAAATCAACGCCATTAGAATTTAATGGGAAAGCATAAATATCCCGAATATTTGGTTCATCGAGAAGAAGCATTAATAGACGATCTATGCCAATAGCCCAACCACCATGTGGAGGAGCTCCATAATGAAAGGCATTAAACAAACCACCAAATTTTTTAATTACTTCCTCACGGCCATAACCGACCTTTTCAAAAGCTTTAACCATAGTTTCAGGTTCATGATTACGAATTGAACCGGAAGCTAATTCAAAACCATTGAGAGTTAGATCGTATTGCATTGATTCAATAGTTAAAGGATCGTTGTTTTTCAAAGCTTCGGCACCGCCTTTTGGCATAGAGAAAGGATTGTGACCGAAATCTAGTTTTCCTTCATCATTGGTTTCATAAAAAGGAAATCCTGTTACCCAAGCAAAAGATAGAACATTTGGATCCTTATAATTTAACCAATCACCTAAAATATTGCGCAAATATCCGAGTGTTTTGTTGGTAATTGCCATGGTGTCGGCAACAAATAGAAGCAAATCCCCTTCTTTAACACCAAGCTCTTTAATGATTGTTGGTTGTATTTCCGGTTTGAAGAATCGGGAAATGCCAATATCAAAACCCGTTGAAGTTACTTTGGTATAGGCCAAGCCTTTAGCCCCTTTTTCTTTGGCGAGAGATTCTAATTTTTCTATTTGATTTTTAGTAAATTTAGCGCCACCGGGGATAAAAATTGATTTTATTATCGGAGCGTTGTTAAAGACATTAAAATCACTTTTACCTTTTAAGACAGTTGTAACATCTTGCAACTCCAGACCGAAACGAATATCCGGTTTATCAGAGCCATATTTATTCATAGCATCAGTATATGAAATTTGGGGAAAAGGAAACTGGGCAATTTGTTTTTGAGGTGAAACAACCTGATAAGTATCCTTAATTAACCTTTCGGCAACATTAAATATATATTCAATAGTAGGAAAGCTTATTTCGACATCAATTTGATAAAACACTCCTGCATGGCGATCTGCCCGAGGGTCTTCGTCACGAGCACAAGGAGCAATCTGAAAATATTTATCAACACCGCCAATCATTAATAACTGTTTAAATTGTTGCGGGGCTTGAGGAAGAACAAAAAATTTTCCTTTATGAATTCGTGAAGGTACTAAAAAATCCCTAGCACCTTCAGGGGATGTTGAAGTTAATAAAGGAGTAATTACCTCAGTAAACCCGTTTTGATCCATCCAGTTACGAACAGCTAAAATATATTTATGTTTTTTAAGGATGATATTTTGAAGTCGAGGGCGACGAATATCAAGATAGCGATATTTTAAACGAAGTGATTCATCTAGTTCAGTACCGTCAGTGTCGATAGGAAATGGTAAGGGTTCGCTTTTACTTAATACTTTGAAACCAGTCATTTTTATCTCGATACTGCCAGTATCTTTAAGTTTTGAATTGATTGATTTATCGTCTCTTTTTTGAACATTTCCGACAACTTCAATAACCCATTCTTTTCCAATTTTGTTAATTTCCGATAAAAGTGAACTAGTCGAATCAACCACAATTTGGACTATTCCACTATTATCCCGTAAATCGATAAAAAATATTTGTCCATGGTTTCGGATATTATTAACCCATCCTTGTAAAATTACTTCCTGATTTATAAGATTAACCGTATTTTTGATGAGAGTTCTCATATTTTTAATATAAATAAAAAAATCCCCGTGTCACTGGGGATCTACAAATAATGTGCTCTGTAATCCAGAGGTGGTGACACACATCGAAATATTGACAGTTTTTCTTCTGTGAGGGTCTAATAAGTGATTGACTTTTCTTCCTCAGGCTTGGTGGTGTTGGCACCTCGAACGCTTTGAATTATTTTAACACAGAAATAAAATCTTTGATGATTAATTGGGGAACAGTGTGATTGTTCCAGGTATTAGAGTTTAAAGAAGCAATAATATCGATTTTATCGCCAACATTTATTTCATTAATTAATTCGCCTTTTTTGAAGGCAATGGCGTCGGTTTTTTCTAAACTTAGTTTTAAATGATCATTACCGGAACCGATAGCTTTTATACTATTAACGGTTAGGTTTCTAAAGAGAAATAAAGGTTCCGAATTACCAATACCGAATGGAGACAGTTGTTGGATAGTGTGGTAATTTTTTAAATTCACTGCTGAAATTGCCATTTCAGCATCAATATTCCAAGATGGTTTTAAAACGGTTTTAGATAATTTTTTATTTATTTCTCTGGTTAATTTTGTTTGAAGTTTTTTAATATTATCAATTTTAATAGTAAAACCGGCAGCGGATGAATGACCACCGAGGTCGATAAATAAATCCGAGAATTGGCGGAGAATTTTGATTATATTAAGACCGGCTACGGATCTGCAGGAACCTTTAGCTAGGCCGTCATTGGCCGTAATTACAACTGATGGTAAATAATATTTTTCAGTTAAATTGCCAGCAACAAGACCTATTATTCCTGGATTAAAAGAAGAATCGTAAATAAATATTAATGATGGCCGGATATTGGACATTGTCTGACTAAAAATATTTTCGGCGATGGTTATTGATTCTTTTTGGAGTAATTGACGATCCTGATTATAAGAATTAAGAGAACGGGCATATTTTTCCGCTTGGATTAAATTTTGACTACAAAGTAAACGTAGAGCATCGGTTGGGTCAGCTAATCGACCGACAGCATTGATTCGCGGACCCAAAACAAAGCCAAGATCGTGAACAGTAATTGAATTTGATTTTAAACCACTAATTTGAATTAATTTTTTTATACCAGGACTGGGATTTAGTTTTAGAGACTGAAGACCGTGAACAACTAGAGAACGATTAGTGTCGATTAAAGGTAAACAATCGGCGACAGTACCAAGAGCCGCCAGACCCAAATCGGCATTAGAATCTATTTCGTAAGCCAAAAACCAGGAAACTGCAGCACCGGAAATCTCTGGTGAATGAACTAAAACATCAATTGATTTTAGTTGACCATTAATTAAATGATGATCAGTAACAATTATTCTAACTGGCTGTTTGGCTTTAATTTTGGCAAATTCTTTATCGGCAACAATACCATTATCGACGGTAATTAGTAAATCATATTTAATATTTTTTTGTTGTTGAAAACGGAAAAAAGATTTAGCTTTAAAACCATAACCATCAATTTCCCGATGAGGAATAAAAGGAGTAACGTTTGAATAAGTTTTATAAATAGTTTGCCAAAGAATCGCCGTGGCGGTAATACCATCAACATCATAGTCACCATAAATGAGAATATTTTGTTTATCGGCAATGGCTTGTTTGATCAATTTAACAGCTAGTTTTAGTTGAAGATTTGATCGAGGAAAAGATGGTTGAAGAAATTCTTGGGCATTACTGATATGACGGTTTTTTAAGAGTATATCCAATAATTCTTTAGATGTAGTTTTATGGTCAATAATTAGAGACACAAGTTATTTTATTGTATTTGAGGGTGAATTTGTTATACTTGTGGAGACCAAAGAGATCGGACGATGTTCGGTTTTAGCGGTTGAGTTATTTTTTTTTAAGTAAATGGCAAAGAAACTGTTCGTAGGGAACCTTCCCTTCACTATGACCGATGACCAACTAAGCACAATTTTTGGTGCTTACGGTAAGGTTGTATCGGCCAATATTGTTTTTGATAAATTCTCTAACCGAAGTAAAGGTTTCGGTTTTGTTGAATTTGAGACAGAAGAAGAAGCTAAAGCAGCAATGCAGGCTTTGGATGGTTCTGATCAAGAAGGACGTAATATAGCTGTCAAAGAAGCTTTACCCCGTCCAGAAAAACCCCAAATGTAAAAATACAATTTGGAATTTAAATCCCCCTCTGTTGTGAGGGGGATTTTTTTGGATAAAGTTGGGTTAAAATAAGACATGAAATTAATACTTCCAGAAAAAGTTGTTGATGTAATGAAAAAATTTACGGATCAGCGAGCCGAGATATTTGTCGTCGGTGGGGCAGTTCGTGATTTACTACTACATAGGGAAGTAAAAGATTGGGATTTTACAACTAATTTAACTCCGAAGGAAATGAAAGATTTATTTCCCAAAAATAGTTTTTGTGAAAATAAATTTGGAACGTTTAGTATTGTATTAAAAAATAAAGAAATTTTTGAAGTTACTACCTATAGAACTGAAAAAGGCTATAGTGATAACCGTCATCCAGATGAAATACAATGGGGAAAAAGTCTAGAAGAAGATGTTCGGAGAAGGGATTTTACAATTAATGCTATTGCTATCGATATTGACGGGAAAATCTATGATTATTGCCATGGACAGGAAGATATAAACAAAAAATTAATAAGAACTGTTGGCGATCCTGATGAAAGATTTAAAGAGGATGCTTTAAGAATGATGAGAGCTATTAGGATTGCCGCCCAATTAAATTTTACAATTGAAGAAAATACTTTTAATTCAATTGTTAAAAATGCCAGTCTTATTAATAAAATATCAGGAGAAAGAATTCGAGAAGAATTATTTTTAATTTTGAAAACTAATAAACCGGCCGACGGAATAAAACTTTTAAGAAATTGTGGGTTACTTAAAGAAGTATTACCGGAAATTATGCAAAGTATTGATGTGGTCCAAAAAGGCCATCATATTTATGATGTTTGGAATCATCTACTGGAAACTGTAAATAACTGCGAAAGTAATAATCCGATTACCAGATTGGCCTGTTTACTCCATGATATTGCTAAACCTGTGGTAATGGTTGGTGATGGTGAAAAAAGAACTTTTCATAATCATGAAGTCGTTGGTTCAAGAATTGCAGTTAAAATAGGTAAAAGATTAAAGTTTTCTAATCAAGAATTAGATCAGTTATTTAGATTGGTACGATGGCATATGTTTACTGCCGAGGATACTCAAACTGATAAAGCTGTCAGAAGATTTATTCGTAACGTTACCCCGGAATATTTAGAAGAAATGGTTGCTATTCGAAGAGCTGATAGAGTTGGTTCAGGGGCTTCAGAGACCAGTTGGAGATGGGAATTATTTAAAAAACGATTGGTGGAAGTGCAAAAACAGCCATTTACAGTAAAAGATTTAAAAGTGAATGGTTTGGATGTAATGGAAAGACTTAAAATTAAGCCTGGTCGAAAAGTGGGCGAGATATTGAATAAACTATTTGCTGAAGTTGATGAAAAGCCGGAACTAAATGAGAGAGAGATTTTGCTTCAAAAGTTGGAATCTTTTTTGGACAAGCCAACATCTGAACAACAATAGTTGTATCTTTCCCTTGTAGTTTTCCACTAACAACTCCAAAACCAACTTCACATAGTTTTGAATTGAGAATATTTTTTCGATGACTGGGAGAATTCATCCAACCATCAACAACACCCTTGGCAGTATTATAACCACTGGCTAAATTTTCTCCGGCTACTTTGTATTTATAGTTTGTTTTTTGGATAAAATTCCAGGGGGTTACTCCACTAGGAGAAACATGGGCCCAGTAATTATGAGTAAGCATATCATTGGCTTTAGCTGTGGCTGCTTCATTTAATTGTTGATTAAGAGATAATGGGTTTAAACCAGCGTTAGTACGTTGTTGATTAGTTAATAATAATAAATCGGCGGCATCAATAGCCCAGACGGGTGTTAGAAATCCAAAAAAAATTAATAAAAAGAAGATGATGGTTTTTTTCACTGATCATAGTATGTTTTATCCGTGTCTTTAGGTCAGTTATATATATAACTCTTTATTAGTGTTGAAAACAACTAAAAAGATGTAATCCTGACAACAAGGGCGTATAATACTTGGTAGAATATGGAATTTTCTAACAAGAGCCTGGTAGAAAATAAGTTAACTAGATACTTTGAAAAGACTCGATTAATTCAATATAAAAAAGGAGAGTTGTTGTTTCGTCCTGGAGATTACTTTTCTAATATTTACTTTGTAAAATCTGGTTATGTGAGATTGTTTCTAAATGATGAAAAAGGGAAAGAAATAACTATTAACGTTTTCAGACCGGTGTTTTATTTAAGTCTTTTTTATGCAATAAAAAATAGAGAGAATCGTTATTATTTTGAGGCTTTAACTGATATTGAAGTGTGGCGGGCTCCAAAAGAAGAAGTAATTGATTTTATTATTAATAATTCGGATATTCTGGCTTTTTTAGCTGAAAGACTATTTCATATTGTTGATGAGTTAATGAGAGATGTAGAACAATCGATTTCTGGTGATGCTTATTTAAAAGTGGCCACAATAATTATTTCTCTGGCTAAAAGTTCGGGTAAACAAGTTGGTAATAAAATGAAGTTGGAATTTAAAACAACTCATCGTTTAATTGCTAGTTTAACCGGTTTAAGTCGGGAAACAGCTAGTATTCAAATTAAAAAACTGGAGAGGGAAAACTATATTAATCAAAATAAAAGTCTTCTGATAATTAATGATTTTCAAAAAATGGAAAGTGACTTTTCAAAGGAATAAATTATCTTTGATGTTTTATTTTTTTGAAGAAAAGTACCAAAGGAATAGCAACTCCTGTTGAGGAATAAGTTCCACAAGCAACTCCGATTAACAAAGCAATTGCAAACCATTTGGTGGCCTGACCGCCTAAGACGACCAAAGAGGTTAACATAAAAATAATTGTCATGGAATTATTTATTGATCGAACAATAACTTCAGAAATAGCTTGATTGGCCAATGTAACCCAATCAATTTTGTAATTTTTTTGTTTTAATTCACGAATTCGATCAAAAGTAACCACCGTATCGTGAACAGAAGCAGACAAAGTGGTTAACAAGGCAGTAACAAAAAGAGAATCAAGTTCGGCACCAAAAAAATGACCCATAAGAGAAAAACTACCGACGAGAATAATGGCATCATGCAACATTCCCAGTACTGCTGATAAACCAAAAGTAATATCTTTAAATCTGGAGCCAATAAATATTAAAAGAGAAATTGAAGACAAAATAATAGCAAATATAGTTTTTTGAAGTAATTCTTTACCAAGGGTAGGTCCTAAAGTTTCAAAACGTTGGGTGGTTGGTTGTTTATTTAGTTTTAAAAAATTAGCTTCTAAATTAATTTTATCTTCTTGAGAAATGTTTGGGAATTTTAAAGAACATTGATTTTGACTACATGATAGGGAGTTTAGAGCTATTCCCTGATCGTTAAATATTTTTTCTATTTCAGATTTACTAATTACTTCGTTAAAGGAAATATCCCAAATGGTACCACCGGAAAAATCGATTGAAGTTTTAAAACCCCACCTGAAAATGGAATAAAAAGAAATTGCCAATAAGGCTATAGAGATAAATAAAAATAATGGACGAAATTTCATGATATTCATAAATTTATTTTTTTTCTTTAGCTAAAACTCTTAATAAATTGCGGGTAACAAAAACCCCAGTAAAAATACTAATAAAAATACCCAAGATAAGAGTGACGGCAAAACCTCT
>CAYSVP010000007.1:0-24189 GCA_964434595.1 uncultured Gammaproteobacteria bacterium
TTTGATAATTCTTTTAGGACAAACACCCGGCAACGCGATAATAATGGGGCAATTACTTCAAAAGAAGGATTCTCAGTTGTCGCGCCGATTAGTGTTAAAGCTCCCGATTCAACTGACGGCAACAAAAAATCCTGTTGAGCTTTATTAAAGCGATGAATTTCATCTAGAAATAAAATCTTTTTTACCAAATTAGTCTGTCCACCAATTGGACTACCAATTATTTTTTTAATATCGTCTTTGCTGGCTGATACTGCCGATAATTCGTACAATTCTGCTTGTGCTTCCTTAGCAATAATCCGAGCCAAAGTGGTTTTGCCCACCCCGGGAGGCCCCCAAAAAATCATGGAAAAAATTTGGTGATTTTCAATAGCTATTCGAAGAGGTTTACCTTGACCAACTAAATGAGATTGACCGATAAATTCACCTAAATTTTTCGGTCTTAGAATAGCAGCTAGCGGTTCGTTGTTCATTTTATTTACGGGTTTATTTCGGGTATTTTAGATTCTAACATATATTCAAATAATTTTAAGATTAAAAATTATTAAAGAAGGGCTTGATATTATTAATTAGCGAAAGATCGACCAAAAAGAATTTAGTTTTTTAATTTTAGGAATTTGTTTTAATGTGGCCTGATAACCAAAATCAATTAAATTTCTAGCCTTAACAAAATCAATCGGATTCATTTCCGGAATTGAAGGTTCAATAACAACATCAGCAGTGGCACTATTGGCTCGGGCTAGGTGATAAAGCATTAGATACATTGAAGTAAGAACATTGGGTGATTGATTGGGAAAAAGACCGTTGTAGACATTAACAGCGATAACAATATCAGCACCCATGTTTTTGACGACAGAAACTGGAACTGGAATGGAGGCACCACCATCAACTAAAATTTCTGATTCTTTTTTTACCGGCGAAAAAATAACGGGGATTGAACAACTGGAACGAATAGCAGAAGCTAAATCACCGGTATTGAATATATGGGATTTACCGGAAATAATATCTGTAGCGACTGCTGAAAAAGGAATTGATAATTTTTCAATTTTTAAATTACCCAAGTTTTGTTGAAGAAATTTGGTTAACTTTTCCCCTTTTATTAGACCATTGACAGTTAAAGGATCAATTAGAATTTCAACCATTTTCTGATAATTAATGTTATCGACCAACTCTTCGATTCGATTAATATCGTGCCAAGCAGAATAAAAACCACCAATAAGAGCACCGGCAGAGGTACCAGAAATATAATCAATGGGAATATGGTTGTCTTCCAAACATTTGATAACACCAATATGAGCCAGGCCTCGGGAACCACCACTACCAAGGGCTAAACCAATCTTTTTCATAAATGATTATATATAAAATTTATCTTAAAAAATTATTAACTTCTTCCGGAGTTAGATTTCGATATTCGCCTGGTGGCAGATTGCCAAGGTTAACCGAACTAATAGAACAACGATGAAGATCAACAACATGAAGATGAAGGGCAGAACACATCCGACGTATTTGACGTTTTTTGCCTTGATATAGGGTTATTTCTAATTGTCCTTGATTAAGTTTAGTCGGTAGAACTTGAACATCGGCCGGAGCGGTTTTGCCATCATCAAGCTGGACTCCATTTTTTAGTTGAGAAATTTTTTCAGGAGTAATCCGACCAATAGTAGTAACTAAATAAGTTTTTGGGAAATGAAAACGGGGATGAGTAAGTCGAAAAGAAAAATCACCGTCATTGGTTAAAAACAATAAACCAGTAGATTCAAAGTCAAGACGACCAACCGCAAAAACCCGTGGTGTTTTGGGGACATAATCAAGAACTGTTTTTCGACCTCGGTTGTCACTACTGGAAGATAAAACAAATTTAGGTTTATTAATGGCATAATAAACTTTGGAAGAGGGAGTGGAAGAAATTATTTTTTTATCAATTTGAACGGTATCAGTTTCAGGATCTACTTTATCACCTAAGACAGCGATTTTATTATTTATCAGAATTCTTCTCTGAGAAGTAAATTGGTCAATTTGACGACGGGAAGCAACCCCCTGCGAAGCTAGATATTTATTTAATCTAATTAATGGCATAATAGTATTGTATGTCAAAAGACAAATTCAGTGCGGTGTGGGTATCTCATTCTTCAATCAGTTCTTTTTTGGAATGCCCGAGATCTTATTATCTAAAAAATGTTTATAAAGACCCTAAAACTGGGCATAAAATTAAATTAATATCACCACCATTATCGCTTGGACAAGCAGTTCATGAAGTGATAGAGAGTTTATCGGAAATTAAAACTACGGAAAGATTTAAAGAATCACTTCTAGATAAATTTGAGAGAGCTTGGAAAAAAGTAAGTGGAATAAACGGCGGATTTTTCGATAAAGATATGGAATATCAATACAAGAGCCGAGGTGAAGAAATGATTCGAAGGGTAGTTAATAATCCCGGACCACTGGCGGAGCTAGCAGTAAAAATTAACATGGAACTCCCCTATTATTGGTTGTCGGAAGAAGAAAATATAATTTTATGCGGTAAAATCGACTGGTTAAAATACTTGCCCAAAACTGATAGT
This sequence comes from uncultured Gammaproteobacteria bacterium, assembly GCA_964434595.1. GTDB lineage: Bacteria > Patescibacteriota > Microgenomatia > UBA12405 > UBA12405 > CAYSVP01. The sequence continues at coordinate 2,559 of CAYSVP010000007.1, forward strand.
GTGGAAATTATCGATTTTAAAACCAGTCGGAACGAAGAAGGTAGTGAGAGTCTTCAACTGCCAATTTATAATTTATTGGTTCATAATTGTCAAAAGAGAAACGTCGAGGGAGCCTGGTATTGGTATCTGGATAAAGATAATGGATTAACTAAAAAAGAATTACCAGACCTAAGGGAGTCTGAAGAAATAATCACAAAGGTGGCTAGACAAATGAAATTAGCCAGAAAACTGGAAGTTTTTAAATGTCCAAAAGGAAGTGGTGGCTGCCGGGCTTGTAGACCGTATGAAATGATTTTAAAAGGTGAAGCAGAATTGGTTGGACAGGATGGTTATAAGGCCGATGTTTATGTTCTAAACAAACCTACCAAAATCGAAAACAAAGATTCGAGGATACTTTAAAATAATCCCATTTGAGGCTGGCTAGTTTTTAGAGGATAGGAAAAATCAACATCTAGTCGGCGGGCAGTATTCCATTTATCCATGTATTTTAAAAAACCATTTTTTAATCCAAAATCATAAACATCTCTAGTTACCAGGACATCGGCTTCACAATATTTTTTTAATTTAGCCAGAGTCTCGGGAGTATGTTGTCGCCAATAATCAACCGCATTGAGACCTTGATCTATCTTGGTGTGATTAATGGTTTGCGAGGCAATAGCATTAAGGGAAAGACGAAAACCTAGAGCAGATTTAACGTGATCCATAATATCGAAATGATTGAGCTTTTTAAAATCATAGGGAGCGAGAGGAATTAGAGCTGGAACATCAAAGTGGTTGGAGTTAAAACCAATAACGCGGTCAACATTAGCAAATTTGCTCCACATATTCGAGAAATCTTCTTCCCAAAAACTCATTATTTGGCCGTTTATCTCCTTAAAATTATTGTCTAATTGACGTTGATAAATGGAAACAATGGAAACACCTAAGTCAGCAGGATTGTTACCATTAATATCATCAAAAATTTTTTTGGTTTCAATATCAAAAATTATCTCGGTAACCATAGTGATTAGATGGAGGAAACAAAACTTAAATTAAAGTATGTGTTTTATTTTCAAAAGACGGTAAACAACAAAAATTACCAGAGCACCTAGACCAAAAATGGCCGCTAAAATAGGTTTGATAACCGCAAAAATGATAATAGCTAAGAGAGCCCCAATAACGACATTTCCTTCAATTTTTGACATAGAATATTTTAACGTAATTTATGATTATGTCCAGATGATTAGAAATAAAACAATTATTTTTAACAACTTTGTGGTAAAATACCGGGATTTAGTTTTGGCTACGAAGAAATGCATTAAGAGTAATTATTGTTGATGGGCATTTCTCCATTTCCCGTTTTTAGTGGAATATTTTGCCGAATTAAACAATAATTATGTATCAGAACAGAAATACCCGGCATGGGTCGTCATGCCCAAAAAAATTTGGACGTCCGAATAATTATCATCACTATAGAAACAACCAAAGTAGCGGTAATTCTAGCCGTCGAGGAAGATTTACAAAATCTATTAACCCATCATTGTTGGTTAAAAAGGCGGAAGAATTTGTCAAAATGGAGGAAACTCAACCGACTCATTCTTTTACTGACTTTGGCTTTGAACCAATTTTAGTGGATAATATTAAAGCTAAAGGTTTTATTAAACCAACTCCAATTCAGGATCAGGTAATGGAACCGGCAATGAAAGGTCAAGATATTTTGGGAGTAGCTAATACCGGAACTGGAAAAACAGCTGCTTTTGCCTTACCTTTGATTAATAAAATTTTAAAAAATCCCAGCGAAAGAGTTATCATTTTGGCGCCGACTCGAGAATTGGCTCAACAAATAAAACAAGATATTCGGACGTTCACTTTTGGAATGAAAATCTATATTGCTCTGGCAATTGGTGGAGCCTATATTCGTGAACAAATAATGGATATTCGTCGCGATCCTCATTTTATTATCGGAACTCCAGGAAGAATTTTAGATTTAGGCAGAAGAAAAATAATTAATTTTTCTAAATTCAATACCTTAGTTTTGGATGAAGTCGACCGAATGTTGGACATGGGTTTTATTAATGATATAAAAACCGTGATTGAACAGTTACCAAAAAATCGACAAACACTTTTCTTTTCAGCAACTGTTGATAAAAAAGTTGAACCGTTAATTGATACTTTTTTGAATAATCCGGTGAAAGTGTCAGTAAAAACTCAGGAAACATCTTCTCATGTCGAGCAAAATGTAATCCGAGTTCCCCGAGCAGAAAAAGAGAAAACTTTAAATCAATTACTTAAACTACCTCAATTTAAGAAAGTATTGATTTTTGGTGGCACAAAAATGATTGTCGACAAGATAACTAACTCTCTGACCGCAAACGGTTTTAATGCCGGGGCAATTCATAGTGGTAAGGCTCAAAATAAAAGGCAAAATATTCTTCGATCATTTAAAGAAAGTCGAATAAATATTCTAGTGGCTACAGACGTGGCGGCTAGAGGTTTGGATATTGCCGATATTACTCATGTAATTAATTATGATATGCCGGCAAATTATGAAGACTACACTCACCGAATTGGCCGAACTGGACGAGGTGATGCAACTGGTTTTGCCCTAACCTTTATTGAATAAAGTTAGAAAACTAATAAATCTGATATAATTGGATACTAAAGACAGCAAGTAGTGCTCGTTTTGGTGTTTATTTTTTGGAAAGGAAGAGATTATGACAGAAGATTATAAAATTGGTGATTATATAACTGATTCATCATGTATTTATAAAATAATTAAAATTGAAAACAATTTTGTTCATTATGAAACAGTTTGGGGATCAGATAAAATTTTTACAGCTTCAATTCCCCTGAATAATCTACAAAAAGCGGGGTTAAGAAAAGTATTTACAGTTGAAGAAATTGACCAGATTTTAAAAGATTTAAAAAATGTTAAATCGGAAACACCATATACAACCATGGTGGCCCGTGATGAAATTTATAGCAATAATTCAAAAAATATTGTATCGGTTTTAGTCTATTACTGGCAAAACCAAGAAAAACTGAATAAGGCTGATCGTGATTTAATGGAACAGATAATTGAAAGACTGTGTCAGGAAATCGCTTTGGTTTCGAAGAAAGAATATTCTAAAGTTAGGGAAAATGTAACCACAATTTTGGATAAAAGAATTCCAGTCTTAATCGCCTAGAAAGAATGTGATAGCATATTGATTATATGAATAATAATGATGTTTGTCCAAAGTGTGGAGCTCCATTAGGTGAAGTAGTTGAAACAGCTACCGGGCGAAAATTACAAAGATGTAGTCAGGGATCATGGAACCCCCAAACTCACAAGAATGAAGGTTGTGAATATGTGAAGTGGTTAGAAGTGGAACCGGTAGAATTAGATGAAAAATGTCCAAAGTGTGGAGCAATGTTAATTTTGCAGACCACGCGTTTTGGTAAAAAAATGAAAAAATGCAGTGCTGGTTCATGGGATAAAGAAGCTAAAAAAGTAGTTGGCTGTGATTATGTGGAATGGATTAATGGAACAACAGAAAAACTAGATCAAAAATGTCCAAAGTGTGGAGCTGACTTGGTTCTCTATACTACCGCCAATGGTAAGAGAATGAAAAAATGTTCAACCTCAGGTTGGGATCGGGAAACTAAAAAAGCTACCGGTTGTGATTATGTTTTATGGTTAAAACCTGGACAAACTGAATCTGATAATGGTGAGGAATTTTTACCTCCAGAAGAATGATGGTTTTTCATGATCCAAATTCATTATCACAAAATTTTATTAAGTCACCATATCTGGTAAAAGAGCTACTAGAAGAAATTGATATTGATAAACAAAGTTTAGTGTTGGAAATCGGGCCAGGAAAAGGAATTATTACCGAGCAGTTAATTAACAAAGCTGGAATGGTAATAGCGGTAGAAAAGGATAAATCACTTTACAGAGAACTAAAAGAAAAATATGGTTATTGTCAAAACTTAAAAATTTATAACCAGGATTTTTTAGAGTTTAATTTACCCCGTAAACCGTTTATAGTGGTGGCCAATATACCGTTTGCCATTACCGCCAAAATAATAAATAAATTACTAACCGAACAGATGCCCCAAGCGATGTATTTAATTATGCAATTGGAAGTTGCAGAAAAGTTTATCGGTAAAAATGGGGAAACACAAAGTTCTTTATTGACTAAGCCTTGGTATGAAATGGAAATATTGGGAGAAATTGACCGCACTAGTTTTAGCCTGAAACCACAAGTAAAAATTGTACTAATGAAATTTATAAAAAGAAACAAGGCGTTTATAAAAGATGAACTAAAAAGTCATTACCGAAGTTTTATTTATTATGGATTTAATCAGTGGCAGCCAACAATCAGCTTAGCTTTTAAAAAGGTGATGAGTTTTGCCCAGAGAAAACGGTTTGAAAAAATTTATAAAATTAATGAACTAAAACCGAGTGAATTGAGTTTTGATAATTGGTTATTAATGTTTAAGGACTTTGACAAAATTGTTAATGAAGATCAGAAAAAAATTATGAAGTCTTTTAAAATTTATATCTAACAATGACTTATACAGTTTACATTTTAAAAACATCAGGGAACACTTTATATACAGGCCAAACAAATAATTTGGAAAGAAGACTTAAAGAACATAATAGTAAAACTAAAAGGTCAGCTAAATATACCCGGTGTTTTGAATACTGTGAACTATTTTATAAAGAAGAATATGCTACTAGGAATGAAGCAATGAAAAGAGAGGTTGAAATTAAAAAAATGACCAGAAAAAAGAAAGAATCTCTTTTTACCGGTAATTGTGGTATCATTCAACGGTAGGGATTATTTTAGTTTTAAAAAGTCGCTACGTTTATTCATTTGCATGTAAAAATGGCAAAAAAGTTGTATGTCGGTGGTTTGTCTTATCAAACCTCTGATGATAGTTTACGAGCGGCTTTCGCTCAGGCTGGTACAGTCGTATCAGCAATAGTTATTAAAGATAAATTCTCTGGCCAGTCCAAAGGTTTCGGATTTGTAGAAATGTCTACTGATGAAGAAGCTAATGCCGGAATCGAGATGTGGAACGAAAAAGAACTTGACGGTCGAACTGTTAAAGTTAACGAAGCTCGTCCAATGGAAGAGAGACCTCCCCGAAGAGATAATTTCTCCCGTGGTCCACGACAAGGTGGTTTCGGTGGTCGAAACGACAGATACTAATCTGTTAATACTTTAAACTACTTAAATCCCTCCGATTTTTATTGGAGGGATTTTTGGTGAAGATTTAGGTCAATTGCCACTTATTTTCCGGCAGAAAAAATTTACGTGATGGTTTAAGTTCGTTGATAAATTCGGGTGTATGGGAAACAACAATCATCGCCCCTTGATAAAGTTTTAAGGCTTCTAAAATTAATCTCTGAGAGAGAACATCGAGATAAGTTGTTGGTTCATCAAGAATTAATAAATTAAATTTTTGAACTAACAATAAAGCAATAGACAATCGAGTTTTTTCTCCTCCAGACAGTGATGCGACTTTTTGAAAAATACGGTCACCGGAGAATAGAAAACGACCAAGTTGGGAGCGAATTTGTTCCTCTGGAAGTTGACACTTAGTCCGGACAGTCTCTAATAGGTTTTTATTAAAATCAAATGTCTCGAATTCTTGGGAATAATAACCGATATTAATTTTGTCATCATATATTATCTGACCTTCATCAGCAGTTACACGACCCATTAAAATTTTTATTAAAGTACTTTTGCCCGCACCGTTTGGTCCCATAAGGGCAATTCTTTCACCTCTTTTTATATCAAAAGAAACATCTTGAAGGACTATTTTGTTACCATACTTTTTACTGATATTTTCGGCAATAATTGGTATTTCTCCTATCCAAGAAGGTAGAGGCAATTTAATTTTAATTTTTTTAGCCTCATAGGGCATAGCCGGAAGACTGTCGGTCATTTGTTCAATTCTTTTTTCCATTTGTAATCTTTGGCGAACACCTTTTTCCGATTTAACATGCGACATTTTCAACCAACCTTTTTTCATTTGAGCAATATGGCGTTCCTGAACATGAATCTGGCGAACTAGTAGTTCATCTTTATTGGTTTTTAATTCAACATAATCGGAGTAATTTCCGGTATATTCATCAATTTTTTTGGTATTTAAATTGATTTCTAGAATTTTGTCGATTCTGGTGTCTAATAGATTTAGGTCGTGAGAAACAATAATTAAGGTATGGGGGTAGTGGCCAAGAAAATTCATAACCCATTGTTTACCGGCAGTGTCTAAAAAATTTGTTGGTTCATCGAGCAACAAAATATCCGGTTCCATTATTAATCCCCTAGCGATGGCTAGTTTTGTTTTCTGACCACCACTAAGATTAAGTGGTTGGGTGCTAAGATCAAATTGTGATAATTCTAATTTAGAAATAACCCTATTTAACTCATAATCTTCTTTTTGATGCCGAGGATCCAAATACTCTCGAATAGTATTTGACTTTTCCATTTCCGGATCATATTTAATTTCCTGGGGAACCAAAAGAGACTTACCATCAACTTTTATTTGACCACTGTCGGGTTGATCTTCGCCGGTAATTAATTTAAAGAGAGTCGATTTTCCTGAGCCATTAGCACCAACAATACCAACCTTTTGATTTTTACCAATAAAAAAACTGGCGTTTAAAAAAATCGGTTCACGACCATAAGAAAATGATAAATCTTTAACCAAAATCATGTAGCAATTTTACACTAATTGACAGAAGTACAATAAGACCTATATAATTTCTGAGAAGATGCCAGAAATTAAAAGAGCAATTTTGAAGTTAAGTGGGGAACTATTTGAAGATTAAAAAGAACACATTAGTTTTAACAAATATGATGAGGCGGCAAGACAATTAATTGAAATTAGAAAGAATACCGACGTTCAATTGGCCATGGTAGTTGGTGGAGGAAATATTTTTCGTGGTCGACAGGCTAGTAAAGAAGTTGATTTTACTGAGGCAGATTCGATGGGAATGATGGCAACTATTATTAATGGTATTGGGTTACGAGAAGCGTTGGTAAGAAATGGAGCGACTGATACCAGATTAATGACTTCGATAAGTATTCCGCAAATAGCTGAACCATATATAAGAAATAAAAGTCGTTATCATCTTGATAATAATCGATTAGTGATTATTGCCGGTGGATTAGGAATGCCGAATTTTTAAACTGATTCGGCAGTAGCTCAATTTGCGAGCGAGTTGAAATGTGAAATAATTTTTAAGGCTAGTACGGTTGATGGGGTATATGACTCTGACCCGAAAAAAAATAATAATGCTAAAAAATATAAAGAAATAACTTATCAGCAAGCCTTGGATCAAAGACTGGAAGTAATGGATAGAACGGCTTTTGCTATGTGCGAAAAATCCAATATTCCAATTTTGGTTTTTGACATCAAAGATTTACCTCGACTGCCAAAAATTATTAATGGTGATTACTCTTTTGGAACATTAATTGACGGTATTAAAACAAGAGACCAGAAATAGTTTAATGTGATAATATTAGACAATGAAAAAAACAACTATCTTCCATTTGGCTTTTTTAGCAGTTCTCCTGATTGCCGGAGGTGTAATATATTCCCGTTATGGGAATATCGCGACGGTTAATGGAGTGCCGATCAAACGACTAGATTATATTAAAACATTGGAAAAACAGGGTGGTAAACAAATTCTTGCAGGAATGATAGAAGAAACTTTAATTTTTAGTGAAGCTAAGAATAAAAACGTAAATATTGAACAAAAAGCAATCGATACTGAAATGGCAAAAATTGAAGAGCAATTAAAAGCTAATGATAAAACATTAGCTGCCGCTTTGGAAGAATCAAATATGACCAAAGAGGATTTAGATAAACAGATTCGATTGAGATTAATCGAATCTAAAATGGCAGTTCCTACTGAAGAAATTACCCAAGCTCAAATTGATGAATTCTTAAAGCTTAATAAAGATTATTTACCGAAAAATAAAACTAAAGATGAACTTCAAACTTTAGCTAAAGAACAATTAACTTTGGAAGCCAGTAATTCAGCAGTTACTAACTGGCTAGATAGTTTACACAACTCAGCAAAGATAATTTATAAATAAAGATTTTGGTGGGTATTTTGAAAATTTAACTGACTAGTAACCTATATGTGATACTAATAGCTTATGGGATATATTTGCAAAAAGTAAAAACGAAAGTTAATCGGGTAATAAAGATATCAATATAAGACTTAAGGTAACATATCTTTTTGTGGGATTTTTTTGGTTTTTTATACCTATTTAATGTTTATATTATTTGATTTTAAGATATTATTTTTTATAGGATAAATACGTGAAAAAATACATAAAAATAGATAGTTGACGTCATAAAAATTTGAGATTATAGTGTCCTATAGATTAGTAAATGCTGATGTTTTTATAAAAATGAAAAACAAGGAATTTCTAAAAGGGAAATCGTTTATTAAATGTAATGGAGCTGGCGAGGGTATGATAACCGGATCTTGTTGGTTGTTGGGTATTCGAGACTCAAGAATTATAGTTGATGATGGGTTATTTCAAGGGAAATATGAAGAAAGATCTTCGCGAGGGGTTAGGCGAAATTTTGATCCAATGAATAAAATTGCTAAGGAAGTAACAGATATAATACATACCCATCCTCATATTGATCATATTGGCCGGACTCCAATGGTGTTTAAAAATGGTTTGACTCCGACAATATTGTCAACTAAAGAAGCAGCTGACTTTACAGAAAAGATGTTATATAACTCGGCAGAAATACAAGAAAAGGAGAACCCTTTCAATCAACTTTATGATAAATATGATGTTGAAAAAACTATATTGCATCTTAAACCGGTAAAACCATTTACAGAAATACCAATAGGTCAAAAATACAGTGGAATAACCGCCGAATTGGACATGAATGGTCATATTGTAGGAAGTGCCAGCGTAATGATAAGAGATCATCAAAATTTAAAATCAATTCTTTTTACTGGAGATATGGGGAAACCTAAACAGTCTCTTTGTGGTGGCTATGAACAGTTTGTCGACAAATACCCTGATGATCCGGTTAATACGATGGTTGTTGAATGTACAAATTTTACTAAAGAACCAATTTCTTTTGCCGAAAAACAAAATAATTTTTATAGAGCAATTAATGATACTTGGGACAACGGTGGTAACCCACTAATAGCCAGTCTATCAATGCATCGATTTCCCGAAATTGTCGAGATGATTCATAATGGCCAAAAAGAAGGCAAAATACGAGAAGATTGTAATATATATATTGACGCGCCATTGGCAGTGGATTTATTAGGCATTTTAAAAAGTAATCCAAATTATATGACCATGGGATATGGAGAAGAATCGAATTACTATAAAACTTTGGAAGAAAGTATTGGACGATTTAATTTGGATAATTCGATGATAATTGATACTCATAAAAATTCTCAATTGGTTGACAAGGTTTTGGCTTTTTCTCCATACAAAAATATTATTTTAGCCAGTGGCGGTATGGGAAACTATGGGAGAATGGTCAACTATGTTAGGGGCGATTTTGGTAAAAATCCTAAAAACTCGGTTATTTTGACATGTTTCCAAGTAAGAGGTACTCAGGGAGCTGAATTATTACACCAGGGAACGATTAAAATCGGTAAGAAAAACGGAGCTCGAGTGGTTAAGGTAGATGGTTTTACCAGCCATATTAGCGGACCCAAAGAAACTTTTGATTATTTAGAAAAATTTAATCTAAGTGAACTGGAAAAAATAATAATTAATCATGGAAATGATATTTCTAGAAGAGCTATGGCAAAAGAGTTTAAACAGAGAGGTTATGGAGCTCAAGTGTTTTTACCCGATATTCACGATACAATTGAATTATAAAAAACTTTTGTGGTCACAAAATTTAAAAGGTTGAAAAAAATATTTATTTCCTGTATTCTTTTTTTTTAATGGATGATAGATATCGTCTAAGAAGAAAATTATTAAATTGTTTAAATAAGAGGCCCTAGGGGCCTCTTTTTTTTGCCAAAATTCTATGAAAAAACAAGAAAAAATAAAAAAATACGGCTACGTTTATGATGTTTGTAGTGGTTTTCAATTTGATCTTAATACAGTTTTGAAGCCGGTGGCGAATAAGTTTTGCGAAGGTGATTATTGTGATCATAATTGTACCCATGATTGCGGTAATTATAATTGTCCAGCCGCTTTTACTTATAATAAAAACATTGATTTAAAAAGTGTAGCGAGTTTAGACAAAATTACTGAAGCATTAATAAATGCTATGGTCGGATTAAAGGAAATGAATCGAGTATTTTTAAAAAATTATTTTAATGACTTTGCCAACCAACATGATATTGATAAAAAAACTGCTGATGAAATTAAGATGGCTTTGGAACCGGGAAAGCTGGAGGTAAATTTGTTTGGTGGTAATCCGGAACTACACCCCCATTTTTTAGATATTATTCCGATAGCTAAAAAAATGGATTGGAAAACGACAACGACAACCACTGGAAAAAAGTTCTTATATGATGAAAATTTTTTGGAGCGTTTTTCAGTAAATCCACCTGACTTAATTGCCTGTTCGGCTGATGATTTTGGCGGAATAGATGAATTGAAAGAAATTTTAGATATGACATTGGCGGATATTAAAAGATTTTGGCAAAAGGCAAATCCTTTATATGGTCAGAGAAAAAAAGCTTATGAATCAGTGTATTTAGCAAAATTAACTCAGAATAAAAAATTTTGTCCGATGATGTTTAATGTCGTAGTTCACCCCGGAAATTTGGAGGTAATTAACAATATATTGGATTTGCTAAAACAACATTTTCCAAATATTAAAATTAATCCTTATCCGGCTCAAGCATCTTTTGGATATTCAATAGTTGACTGGGAAGTCGATAGATTAAATTTATTGGAAGAATTTATCGACATGATGATTGATAATCAAATTACCGGAGCGAAAACAGAGATAAACAATTTTGTTCCCCGTCTCCCCTATTGGCTAGTATTAAAAAGTGTTTTTTTAACGGCTAAAAATAAGTCAGAAATAATTTCACTAATTAGTGGGAATAATATTTGGCAATGTTATCGAAATTTCGGAGCTGGGCGATATTTACAAGCTGGAAAAATAGAAAAAATTGAAACAAAAAAATTTATTCCAGGTGGACATCCTGGTTGTTTTTGGAATAACAAAACTATAACAGACAGCCGACAAATTTGGAATTTAACCGCTGAAGAAATTGCCAAATATATACTGTTTACAAAAACATCAATGGGCCAAAAAGCACCTTGCCCCTGTCCTGGTTGTATTATGCCGAGATTAATGTTTGATGGAATATCTATTGAATTGGGACTTAACCCAAAATTACGACCACAATATTTAAATCTAAGAAAAAAATATTTTGACTTTTAATTATTAATTAAACAAAAAAATGAACAAAAAATATTTGAATACTTTTATAATTGATCACCCTTTTATTACTGATGATCTGTCGCATTTGCGGGATCAACTAACTGAAATTGCCAGTTTTCGCCGACATTCTGATCAGCTTTGTCGATTATTATTTGCCGAGGCAATTAGAGGTTTGGATTTTACAGATGTTCCAATTACGACCCCATTGGAAATTGAAATTGTTTCAAAAAGGCTGAAGGATGAAGTAATTATTGTACCAATATTACGAGCAGGGTTGGCAATGCTTTTCGGAGCAATGCAGTTGTTACCAAAATCAAAAGTAGGTTTTGTCGGTTTACAACGTGATGAAAAAACTGCCAAAGCATCAGAATATTATTGGAAATTGCCAACGATACGGAAAAATAGTGTAGTCATCATTACCGACCCGATGTTGGCCACTGGGGGATCAATATTTCATCTGTTAAATAAAATTAGTAATTTAAAACCTAAAGAAATTAGAGTGGTTTGTGTAGTAGCAGCTCCGGAAGGTTTGGCTTGTATTAGAGAAAAATTTCCTAACGTCAAAATATTTACTGCAGCAATCGACAATCATCTTAACGAGTCAAAATATATAGTTCCGGGAATTGGAGACTATGGTGACAGATATTTTGGAACCTCTGTCTAAAATATTTTTTTAAATTAAAGTAGTTTTGACAAAAAAATATTTACTAGAGATAAAACGATTGAAGCGATGAAAGCGGTGGTGAATCCGTCGATACTGAAGCCATCAACTAATTTGCTGGTAATTATCAGTAATATAGCGTTGATAACAAAAGTAAATAAACCAAGTGTCAAAAAATTAATCGGTAAAGTTAATAAGACGATCACCGGTTTAATAAACAAAGTTAACACACCCCAGACAATGGCTGATACAATCAAAGTCTGCCAATCGCTAATAACCACCCCGGGTACTATATAACCGGTAACATAAAAAGCAATGGCGTTGATTAATAGTTTAGTAAACATAATTTTAATTTTAATTTATTTCGGTATCAAAGGCAAATAATCTGTAAAAAATATTACCGCTAATAATTATTTATTATGTATTTTACTTTATTTGATTTAAACGTATATAAAAATATTTATTAGATATTTAGTATAAAAAAAAGTAATTATTTTTAGGTATATATTATTATTTAAGTTAATGTTTTTGAATGATTTAGATAAATAAAAGATTATCCTCTAAAAATATGTTGACACATAAAATTGGTTGTGTTTAAATTTATATAATTAGTTGTTTAAAAAATTAAGTATGAAAATTAAAATATACATCAGCTTATTGATTATTGCTCTTGTTGGAGGACTAGGTTATGCGGCTACTCAGGCATTTTTTACTGCCCGAGAAACGTCAACTGATAGCAAATTTACTGTAGGAACATTAGATTTGTCGGTTAATGACCAGAAAGACGTAATTGACCCGTTGATTGTGACCGGGGTTGGTGCTTCTGGTGATATCGCTGGCGGTAAAGAATGGACAATAAAAAACATTGGTACTCTGCCAGGTCGTTTATTTTTTAGTTTAGATAATTTAAAAAACCAAGAAAATGGTTGCAATAAACCGGAAAAACAAACCGAATTAACCTGTGAAGCTAACGAAGAAGGTGAATTGGGTAGTGTTATCAATGCTAAAGTTTCGGTTAATGGTACAGAATATATTTCTTCAACTCTAGAAACAGCTAATCAAAATGTCTTTGGTAATACTTGGAAAACTAAACCAAATGTAGTTATTCCCCCAGGCGGACAAGCAGTGATCAGAATGGAATGGAACACTCCTCAAGAAGCTTACGACAACAGAATTCAAAGTGATTCTTTAAGCTTTGATATTCATTTTGATTTAGAACAACTCAAAAAATAATTTGAGGTATAAAAATGAAATTAACCCTCAAGATTATTATGGAAGTAATTTCTTGGGGGTTATTGATTGTATTGGCAATCACTATCGGTTTAAGAGTGACGTCTAGTTATAGTATTTTTGATAAATACAGATCATTTTTAGTTCAGTCAGGATCAATGGAACCTTCTATAATGACCGGAGATATCATTATTATTGAGAAATTAGATAGATACCAAAAAAATGATGTGATTACATTTGAGGATCAACAACAAAGACGAGTTACTCATCGAGTTGCTGATATTCAAAATAACCAATATCTGACCACAAAAGGTGATGCTAATCGATCAAAGGATAATGAAAAAATTACCATTGATCAAGTTCTAGGAAAAGTGGTATTGGTAATTCCAAAACTTGGTTATTTGGTAGCTTTTAGCAAATCACTACCGGGGTTGTTTTTATTAATAATAATACCGGGAATTTTAATCATTATTAGTGAGTCAATAAAGATTAAAAAAGAAATTCATCGGGATGATATATGATCGGTTTTTAATTACACTAATTTTGATGTTGTTTATTGGTTGGGGTTTAATACATACAGGTACGACTGATGCCGATTTTTCGGCAGAAATGATAGCTGAGGAAAATTCTTTAAAAGCGACAACTCTGGAATTTTTTGGTCATGATACGGCCAATGAAAATAAAATTACCACATTGTTTAATACTTCAGGTCTTCTGCCTAGTGGTTTTGATATTAGAGCAATTAGAATTAAAAGAAGTGGCCAGGAAAATTTTAAATACGCTTTAGCAGTACAAAAGACGTTTGGGGATGATTTGTTGTGCAATGAATTAAATCTTGAAGTTTGGTATAAAGGAAAAACTGTTTACAATGATAAATTAATGAATTTTAAAACCACTGCTAATATTAAAGACAAGGATGATTGGATATTTTTTATTAGTTTGCCGAATAACGATACGAGTCTATCTTTGAAATCGTGCGAGTTCGAATTCAAATTTTCTTCTTTTTACGATAATCCAGATCAACCAGGGGGATTAAATGATCAGGAATTAATTAAAAATAAAATTACCAGTGGCAGTTGGTAGGGTAAAAGGGTTATTATCTGTAATAACTAATAAAATTTATTCTTTTTTGTATTATTTTCTGATTGGTATTCTAGTGATTGTTGCCGGAACAGTAGTAGTGTCTGCTTTAAATATTCCCGGAGGTTGGAGGATATTTACCGTATCGTCTGGATCAATGTCCCCGTCTATTTCCAGTGGAAGTTTAATTGTAACCAAGCCACAAAAAGAATATTCTATTGGAGATATTATTACTTTTCAGTTGGACAAATATCAGGAAAAAACAATTACTCATCGAATATTTAATGTTTTTGAAAATAGTGATAGTATTCGATTTGCCACCAAAGGTGACGCCAATGATGCAGTCGATAATAACTTAATAACAATCAATAATATTGTCGGTAAAATGGTTTTTCAGATACCGTTTGGAGGAAGTGTAGTGATGGCGGCTAAAACTAGTGTTGGTAAAATTTTTTTAATATTTATACCAACAATATTTATTGTGTTTATTGAAACTAAAAAAATTATTAAAGAATTAAAAATGATGGTTTGATTATCTATTATTAAAATTTATCCTGCCAATATTCGATTACATTTTCTTCTGATCCATTCAAAATATCCAAGTGGTGAGGACAAACAAATTTTTCTATTTTATTAGTATAGGTAATTTTTCTGCTAGCTAAATATTTAGAAGATGAATCTTCTAGAGTACAAAGATTACATATAATTTTTTGTAAAGATGGCAATTTTTCAATTTTTTCAATTTCAGCCTCAAGAGGATAATGTTGATTACAGACGGTTCTCTCTCCTCCATCGTCGTAGTAGATACGACTGTTAGCACGAAGAATTTCTTGATTTAATGAATCACGAACCTGGCAAACATCACACATTATATCCGGTTGACTAATTTCGATAACTTTTTTAATTTTTCTGTCTGGATCGATGGTGGATTCTACATAATAACCCATGGCGATTAGTCGGCTGATTTCAAAATCTTCAAGATACTTAATACTACCAGGACTGTCTGGATTATTCGAGACATAACAAGGATGATATTTTTTATCTCGTTCAACTATCTGCTCTTTACTCATTTTCCTTTCAGGACTCATAATATATTTTATATTAATGAATTAACAATCTCAAGATAATTATAAAAAACCTCTCCATACCCAAGCACCAATATTTAGACCACCATTGGCAAGATTGATAGCTTTTTTGAGTTCATATTGACTAATTATTTCGTCCCATGGTTCACGGGGAGGAATATTGCCGGTATAAAAACTTTGAAGAACTGGTAATGCTCGGCTGTCGCCTAGCTGTCCCAGTGCCCAAATAGCATCATTTCGACTGCCAAATTTTTGATTTTCATCTTTCAAAAGAGAAATTAGTGATTCAACACAGTCACCGTTATAATCTTTTTTGGCTTGTTGACACTGATTTTTTACTTCATAGCCAATCCAGGAACAAGTGACAATAAAAAATAAAAGAAGAGTACTGACTCCAACAGCTAAGATATAAATGGACAGAGACTTGATGTTTTTAATTTTCATTTTTAATTCTCCTTATGAAAAAATATATCTTCAATTTTAACTTTGAAAAATTCAGCAATTTTAAAGGCTAAACTAAGAGAAGGAAGATATTTATTGCTTTCAATAGCAATCACTGTTTGGCGGGTAACTTCAATCTTTTCTGCTAATTGCTCCTGAGTTAAATTGTGCATAGCCCGATAAACTTTTAGTTTATTATTCATTATGGCTACCTCCATATTTCCGACTAAGAAAATAATAAGAAATAGCGTAAAGAACAATTAGAAATAAAGTTAGATAGGCAAGCAAAACTCCTAATGACTCTAAATAATAAAGTTCATTTTTAACGGGGGGCAGTATACCGCTGGCTAAAAGAAGAATTAGAAAAGAACCAATACCGATTGTGGGAGTAAAAATAGAATAAGTTATTTGAGCAGCTTTTTCTCGAACAGTTATTTCCCTTTCATCTATTTTTATCTTGGCACGAGAACGGACAAGAGTATTAAAAATGAATCCAGTTGATACTCCGGTAATAGCTAACAGATAACTATTAAGAGAAACGGATAAAACTACAATAATGAAAATAAAGAGGATAACAATAACTTTAAGCTGGTGATATTTGGTGTTATTCATACTGAATAATGTAATATATACTTTACACTATGTCAAGTATGTATTACATTTTGAAAATAAATTACTGCCGAGGAGGGATTTTTTTATACCAACTGACGAAAAATAAAATACTGATTAGGAAAATTGGTAGACATAATATTAATGACCAAGACAAAACAAAGAGACAGATTAATCCACTAATCATAAAAATAATGCCGCCAAACATTTCGTTTTTCCAAGAAATTATTAAAATAGCCGTTAATATATAGGCAGGAATGTTGTGCATTAATAAACCAATGATTATTCCACCGGCAGTAAGACCCATATCAAAAATATCCAATGAAAACATCATTACAAACAAAATAAGAATTATTCCTAATATTCTGGGTAGCCAATAGATAAACTGATTAGCTTTTTTCACTATAGTTGGAGATTAGTTAATAATTTAAACAATAAAATAGCTGGCCAAAAAATGGCTTTACCAATTCCAATCATAACTGTACTAAAAGAATTAGCTGATTGGAGAAAATAAAATAAGGCACCAACAACTCCTAAACCATAAATAGTGTCGGAACTACTACAATGATGATGATGGTGGTGATGGTGCCTTTTTAGAAGATAGCTCTTATCACAACATTCCGTGGCTTTATTTTGTTTTTTCATATCTCAATTATATATGAATTAGTATATTGTGGCAAAAAAGTCGGTTTTAGTATCTAATTTTACAGAATAATTTATAATACGTGTATGTTGTGGTTATTACAAAATAGCAAAAATTTTTTAATAATTTTTATTCTTGGTTTAGTTTTACTTACATTTTCTTTACCTTTTTGGAAAAAAAATTATGTCTTTGATTGGGATCAGGCAAATGATTATGAGGCAGTAGAGACAATTGCTAACGGCAAATTAAGATTAATAGGTCCGCGAGTAACTAGCGATAGTGGTTTTTTTCTGGCACCTTGGCACTACTACTATTTATTACCTTTTTATAAATTGACTAATGGGGCTTTGAATATGGGTTTTTGGGGAGTAGTGGTTATTCAGTATTTATTAGTTGTGACATCATTTTTTATCGCCAAAAAATGGTTTGGAGAATTAGCCGGAATTGCGGTAGGAATCATTATGGCTTCCCCTACAGATTTAACGGCTTGGGGTTTTATGTACGTGCCATTGTTAAGTTTATTATTTTTTTATTTATGTAGGGAAACATTAAAAAAACCACGATTGGTGATCTGGTTATTTTTATTGCTTGGTATTGGTTGTACTACCTATGCAGTTTTTTATGCACTAGGTATACCTTTTCTATATGTAATTATTAGTTTATTTAAAAAAGGTAAATTATCCAGTAAAAAGATAGTCACTGGGATATCTTTGTTCTGTTTGCCGTATTTACCATTATTTATTTTTGACTTAAGACATAATTTTTTAAATATTTCTAATTTAATAAAATTTGCCAGGAGTCAAAACGGCCAAGGAATGCAAAAAGGTTATTTTATAAAAGTTTTTTTTAGAGCAATTGAAACTATGTGGTTGGGTCATGAACTACCGAATAGTTTGGCACCGATTGTAGTTTTCCTAGGCATAATGGTTTTAATAATCGGAGCCATAATTCTTTTTAAAAAAGAAAAAATATTGGTTTTTCTGTGGTTAATTTCATCATTAATACCAATGTCTTTGTTTAAGGGTAATGTGTCGGAATACTATTATGCACCGGTAATTTTATTAATACCTTTTTTTATGACTGGATTACTAACTAAAAATAATATTGGAAAAATTTTATTATTTGTTTTGGTGATAGGTGTAGCTACTTTGCGTTTTAAAGATAAAATAACTAACAGACCAGGAATAGTTTTAAAAGACAAAATTCAGGCGGTTAATGAATTGGAGAAATTAGGTGGAAAATACTCGGTATCTTACGATTTTAATTTAGGAGAGGATAGTGGTTATAGTTTTATTTTTAAAAAATTGGGAAAAAATTATATTGAAGACGGATCCGCTCAACTATATACGATTACATATAAAAATAAAAACTTGCCCCCAAGTGGAAAAGAAATTATTTCAACAGGAAAACTGTCAATTTATAAAAGATAAAAAACTGTAACTAATATTTGATCAAGAATTATTTTTTAGTTTTGGGCAGAGACTGACAAGCAACACCGTCTTTGTCGCCATCCAGACGATTGACATCACCTTTGACTCCTCCGGCTTTTTCAAAAAATGTTTGGGCTTCTTCCTGGGTGTCGAAGTCATCACAGTTATATTCGTCGGTATATTTACCACCAGATTGACCAGTGGGGATAATATTACCTAGTTTGTCGCGCATAACCCGAGTAATAAAATCACCATTGGCGTCTTGTTTTAAATTACCTTTTTCGTCGGTTTCAATTTTGGCGTCATTAACCGATGAACCGGATAAAATACTGTTTAGATTCCAGTCATTGCCGGAAGCTGTTAGACCAAAAGCTCCCAAAAGTAAGACAATAATAATACCAAAAACAGGTTTTAGGGTGTTTTTGGTACCCTGACTGGCGCCGGCTAAAGGTTTAAATTTTGGAATTGCCATATTTTTTAGGTTAAAGAATAAAACATATAAGCGGCCAGAAGAATAAGAATACCTATAATAACCAGACGAAAGACTTTATTGCCTCTTAATTTATTCATATGTTAATTATAAATTAATTATTAGTTATTACAAATAATGCAGGGAACTACTTGCAACCGGTGTCCTGATTAATAAGTGGACTATTAATTTGTTTTTCAAAATTCAAAATAAAGACAGCATTAGATGTCTCCAAAGCAGATAACTTTTTATCTGAGTAATTCGGATCAATCTTGTACCATGAATGTTTAGTAAAATAACATGAAAGATCCTGATGAACAAACTTTCGGCCATGACGGGCATAAATTTCATTCCGAGCAACTTTTAATTCCCAGGGAGTCAGGTTGGTTAGATCATCTGTATTTATGGCTCTGGTGCTGGAAAAATCTATAATATAGTTGTCAACTTGATTAGGAATCTCGGTAGTAATTGGAGTGATGGTTGGAGCAGAAATTAACGACTCGCTGGGAGCTGGTCTTGAAGTGGTCATGGGTAAAATGTCGGTGGGTTTTGGCGGTTTATTGGATATTACTGGATTGATTTTTTCTCCAGAATTAAGGCCAAAATAAACTGCCGCAGCAGCAGCGAGAAGACCGACAATACCAATAATTAACCAAAGTAATGATGGGGTTGACGAAGCGGTAGTTGGCTTGACTTTTGTTGTTGGTTTATTAATGGTTTTTTTCATATTGATATTTATTCAAAAATTAATTCTTGATTAATAATTTTTTGAGCATCTTCAATTGATATATCTTTTAAACTAATTCCAATTATTATTTCTTTTCCTTCTGATTTAACTGATTTTTGATGTTGTTTTAATATTTGGATATCGATTAATTCATAAGTTTTTCCTTTGATAGTGGTATTCATGGCTATGGTTAGATCACCTTTTTTTAGGACTCCCATTAAAATAGGTTGATTATTGATAGCAAAAACAGTTTGAGTAATAAAAAGACCAGGATTGGATATATTGCTAGAAACCATATGACATACGGTCAAATAGACCATTAACAATTAACTTTAGTGCCTGTTGAAAAAATGAGGGATTTATTAGGAACACTGCAACCAAAGATCCTATGGCTATAACAACTGAAAGCCATTTGGTATAAGGCCCGTAGGTTCGAAAAATTAACACGGTTGATAAAATGGCAGTCAATAAAGGACCAAAAACTTTAATATCACCTAACGGCAACGTGTAACCGGCGACATATTTCTCCTCGGTTTCAAAGAAACTGGCTAAATCGAAATTAATATTGAAAATAATTAAAATTATTTCCAAAATTAAAATAACCAGGAGAAAAACTGAACTAAACTTGGTCGAGGCTCCATCCTGAGTACGAATAGATTCGTAAATGGCTGTCGGTAAAAGAAAAAATAATATCCATAATGGATTTTTTGTGGCTAAACCTAAAAATGCCCCAATAATAGCTATTAAGGTGACTACCAAACAGACATTAAAAGGACTGATAGAGTGATTATTTTTTGTTTTTTGAGTCATAATTTAAGTGAATCAATAATAGATTTAATAATTTGTTCAACTTGTTCCCGGGTAATATAACCTTCGGTGGCAAAAGTACTGGCTACTGGAAGAAGATGCTTGGTGGTATACATTTGACCTTCAACTTCTTCGGTTTCGATATAAGTTTTGGTTTCGGTCAAACTTTCATGAAAAGTATCACCTATGGGTAAAAAATCAGTGATAGAAGGTAGAGTGCCAGAAACTATATATTTATCAATTTGAAAAGCTAGACAACTTCTAAATATTTTAGGCGGAGGTCCAGGTTTTGGAGCTTTGGGAAGAAGACCTTTACCGGCTAGAGGATCAAATCCACCACCTTGAAATTGATTGGGATCTCTTGGTTTAGGTTTTGGTTTTGGAGCAATAAAACGTTTATATTCTGGATTCTCCATTTCGAAAAAAACAGCCGGATAACCATAAAATTTATCAATAAAATATTTGATACCTGGATTTTCGGGAACGGTTGGAGGTTTAACCTTTTTTATTTGTTGATTAAACATCTCCATACTTTTTTTTTGCTCCGGGGTTAAAAATTTTTGAACTTCAGGGTTTTGTAGATTTTTAAATATATTTTCATAACTAAAGCCTGGAGTGTGCACGTCTAATTGGTTTTGAAGAGCTTGTTTGGCCTGGGTAACATCTGGATAAAGACAAATGGAAATGTAATAAGTAGCATCATACTTTTCATCCTGCATTTGATTAAATTTACCCCGAAGTTTAGTAATTTTTTCTGGAGCATAACCTTTCATTAGTCCAGTTTCGGCAAAAGCTGTCATAGTATCAAAAAATTTGGTCATTGTTCCCCTGGGGGTAATACCATGGACAGAAACAACTTCGCCATTAACTTCTGCGGTTGGTATTCCGCTAATTAGTAAAGGATTGGCTTGATTTTCCGGATCAATATGGCACAATTTAAACGTAACCATATTCTCGTTTCCGTCTCGGGAAACTTCTACCCAACCTTTTGGCAACCAGTTTTTTGGTAGATTAATTGTCAGTTGATTCGTCGACATATAAAACGGTAATTTCTTGATTAT
>CAYSVP010000008.1:0-6348 GCA_964434595.1 uncultured Gammaproteobacteria bacterium
GAGCTACCCTGCCTTAATTTTAAATAGCGAAGGAACTGTAGGGTTTATCCCTACTCCGATGAGGATTTATCCGACATCGGAGAGCTACCCTGCCTTATCTGCCGTAGCCTTAGTGTAAACTGGTCACGACTATGGGAATTATACCAAGATATTTAGCTAAAAAAATAATAAAATCAGGCAATTGATTTAAAACAAAAAAGCCGCCAAATTAATGACGACCTTTTTGTGACTTATCAGGAGAGATGTTTCTCAACATCTGAATACAATTGTATCAATTAATATCAAATCAATCAATAAAATAAAAAATCCCCTAAATAAGGGGAATTTTTATTCTTTGTTGCGGGGCTGGGAGTTGAACCCAGCCTGTGAGATTATGAGCCTCACGTGCAGCCGTACACTACCCCGCACGATACTGTCAAAGAACTTCAGGAGTTTATCACATATAACTCTATTTAGTAAACAACAAAAGCCATTTTTTAACGTTGTCTACCTTATTTTCTTCAACGGCATTATGATATAGGTCTGGACTGTTAATTTCTGGTATATCGATCCAGACATCATTAGCTGTTCCCATTCCCAACCACTCTCTGGTTTTCCTCTCTTTAAAAGCACTACTGGTGGCGTACTCAATCTGTTGTTGAAGACGTCTATTTTTAGAATTAATGTCTTCAACTTTATCCAGTAATTCCATATTTCTCTTTTTCACATTCTTTATAGTTTGATATTGAGAGTATATGTTTCCTATTGCCGAAATTATTACAATTGTCGCCACAATTATTAGTAATCCCTTTTTAACTAATTTCCACCCTTTAACTTGTGCTTTAGCCTTATTTATGTTACTATAAGTCATATTATACTATTAATAGTAATATGCCCGATTTATCCTTAGAAAATACTTTAAATCTATTTGTTGATGGTTTAACCAGAAAAGGTAAATCGATCAATACCATTGTAGCCTACAAAGGAGATATTAACCAACTTGTTGGTTTTCTTCGAACTCAAAATATCACCGCTATTAGCGGTGTTCAATCTGTTCATATCGAAAATTTTAAAAAAGATTTAATTAAAAACAACTATACTGCCAAGTCAGTTAGTCGCAAACTTAATTCAATTAAAAATTTTTTTGTATTTTTAGTTTCTGAAGGTGTTATTACTAGCGATCCTTCCTCAGAAATTAAACACCCAAAATATGAGAATGACCTCCCCAAGATTTTAAAACCAATTGAATATCGTTCTCTTCGCGATGCTTGTCGCAACGATATTCGGGCCACTGCTATTGTCGAACTGATGCTTCAATGTGGTCTTCGTATCAAAGAGATTGAAAATCTAAAAATTGACAATGTAAAAGAGAATGAAGTTTATATCGAAAGCTATGAAAGTCATTCCGACCGTTCAGTTCCCCTCAATAATTCAGTTAAAAATGCTCTTAAAAACTATTTAACTAACGTTCGTCAGGATACCAAATCCAAAAACGTTTTTATTACCAAAACTGGTCGTCGTTTGCTAGCCCGCAATATTCGTTCACTTCTTAACCGTTACTTTGAACGTGCTGAAATAAAGGGTATCAAGGTTAATGATTTACGGAATACTTTTATTGTTTTCCAGCTCAAAGCCGGTGTTCCTATCGATGTAGTTTCCCAAGTTGTTGGTCATAAACGTATTTCTACTACTGAAAAATATTTAGAATTAATTGATGCCAAAGAGGAATCAAAAGGCATTAAATTAAAAGAATTATAATTTAATCAAAAAAATGCCTAAATCTGAACGTTGTAAATACTCTTTTAATAACAATTGTTTTTTTCCTGATCAAAATGGTCTTCCTGGCATATTCCGTGGTCAACTAGTTCGGTTGAACAATCTTACAGAGAAAGTTCCCTGTCCTTTTGGAGGAGAACCTGGTGGAGTTCGCTGTTTTACTGATGGTCCTTTAATTGAAGAAATTGAGAAAAACAATAAATTATCTACTCGAATTATTAAAGCTACCAAATCGTTTTTCCGTCAACGTTAACATCCAAAACTAGAATCTGGCTCTTTTGGCAATTTCCGCTTCCACAATTTCTTTTGGTTTTCCGTACTTCAGAGACGATAATTTCTTTATCATTTCTGCCATTTTTGGATTTCCTGGCTTTTTCACTTCTTCAGCGGTAATTTGTAGCGAAAAAGGCGACTGTGGCACTCCATTAACCATAGTTTTTAAATAAGCATTACCCATTGGCAGGTTAAGCAAATCATGTTCATTAAAAGTTGGTTTAAATTGGTTTACTAGGTAACCGGCATCACCGATACCAACTCTGAATGAACAAATTGAACCGACATTTCCAAAGACAGCATTTTTAATTTCATCATCCATTTGAGAAATAAATTGATTGCCAACAATTAAATTAAGATGATATTTTCTCGCTTCGCTCATAATTACAGCAAAATCCTGAGTCGCGAAATTCTGAAATTCATCTACGTAAAGATAGAAATCCCTTCTCATTGGTTCTGGGGTATCTTGACGACTCATTGCTGCAATTAAAATTTTTGGAATTAACACTAGACCCAAAAAGGCTGAATTTTCTTCTCCAATTGATCCTTTGGCTAAGTTAATAATCAGAATTTTACCGTTATCCATTGCTTCACGAAAATTAAAAGAACTCGTCGATTGACCAATAATATTTCTCATCATAGTATTGGTAATAAACCTACCAAATTTAGACACAATGTAGTCCAATACTTCTGATTTATGAAATTCATTAGTGTTGGCAATTTGATCCGTCCAATAACGTTTAACCATTGGATCATTTATTTTTGGCAACAACG
The DNA here is from genome assembly GCA_964434595.1 of uncultured Gammaproteobacteria bacterium. GTDB lineage: Bacteria > Patescibacteriota > Microgenomatia > UBA12405 > UBA12405 > CAYSVP01. Next base: position 2,803 of record CAYSVP010000008.1, read on the forward strand.
CCTGAACGAAGGATGGGTCGGTTAATGATCTAACAATCTCTATAAATGTTGCCCCTGGTTCGGTCATTACTGTTAACATAATATTTCTGATTGCATGTTCAAATCTCGGGCCGACAATACCGGTTTTATAAGGATCATATAGTTTATACATCAAGTTGATGATCGAGGAAGTTACAAAGTCTTTCTGATCTTCTCTCTCGCACTCCATCACGTTAAAACCCATCGGCCTTTCCGTCATTCCCGGATCAAAATAAATCACATCTTCTACCCGTTCTGGGGGGATTCTTTCCAAAATCATTTCAAAAGTATCATGAGGATCAATAAAACATACTCCTCTTCCTGCTTTAATATCCTGCAAGGCCATATTCGCCAACAACCAAGATTTTCCCACACCAGTTTGTCCGACTATATAAAAATGCCGTTGTCGATCCTTGGTTCCAACCACAAAATCTTTTTCAATTCCCCGATATACATTCTTACCAATATAAATTCCCTCAGAAACCGATTCGGTTGGTGCCACTGCTTTCTTAGATTTCAACCAATAAATATTTGGTGTTTCAATCACCTTACTTGGTAAATGAAATATCGAAGCAATTTCATCTGAAGACAGAATCGTCGTTACTTTTCCCCAATGTATTACTGGATATTTATAAATAAAATCATTCATAAACAAACCTTTTAACCAAATTTTTATTCCCGATAATTTATTCCATGGACTTTCAAATTGAGAAAAACAGGTTTTAATATTGGAAATGTTCGTTTTTGCTAATTCCGTTGATGGTGCACACGACACTATTCTGATGGCCACTTCAAAACCCGGTTTATTACATTTATTTTCCACCGCTTCAAGTTGTCTGGCATCAACTTTGTAATTAGCCTTTTCCGGATTGGACTCACTTTTTTTAGTACTACTAATAAAACTTTTCCCATTTTTTGCCCATTTGCCATCAGTTGGAGATAACACTAATTGAATAGCCACACTTTCCCCAGGGCTAATTTTTGATAAAGCCGAAGTCATAGCAGATAAAGGATCGGTAGGTATTTCTTTATATGTTTTTAATGGATAGAAAGTTGATTTTTTGAACCCTAACCACACATATTCAATCTTTCCCTCGCTGGTATAAATATTTGGTTCTTCAACCTCTTTAATATCGGCACCCGCGTAGACACTGTAAATCTGTTTTTCCACTAAATCACGAAATTTTTTTGGGACACAAAAATAAAATCTAATATCTTCACTTGTTCCTACAATTTCCATACTCAAACTAGGTTGAGCTACAAATCGTTGTAAAAATTTAAATTTTGCTCCCTTATATAAACTGGCAAACGAATTAATAATTTGTTCCATGGCGTCAATCTTGACTTCATTGTCTTCCGGTACCACTACCAGCAAAGTCACCGAATCTAGTGATCTTTTTTCCCTATCCTTCCATTTATACCATAAAACAAATAGCTGAAACAAACACCATAATAATATTATTGACAAAATTACCAGTACACTTGTCAGAATAATATTCTGAATAATAGCTAAACCGTTTTCAATCATTCTTCTTCAAATTTTACTTTTCCTTTATTAATTTTAATCAATCTAAAAATAAATGTCGAAAACCATCGTCCGGCATCATCAACTGCCTTTTTGAACCCGTCAGCAAAATTAGTTCTTGTTATTGGTAATTTAACTTTTGTATCTTGAGATACCGGTAGTTGAAGTAATGGTTGACCATCGCCACCATTGACTGTTTTTTGTTGCGTCGGATCTACCTCTATTTGCTCTAACCAACTTTTAACTTCTCGGGGTACTTCAGTTCTTTGTCTTAAATCAGTTACCCCGGTTTCTAATTGCTGGTTTTCAGGTTGTTCTATACCTATATTTTTGATTTCTAGTTTTTCTACCATACTACTTTTAAAAGTATAAGTTAAAAAAACTCTTTCTGCATTGATATAATTAGTTCAATGGATAATAATTTTTCCGAAGTTCTCAAAAACTATCAAAACATTCTCTGGCCGGTCATTGAAAAGAATATCCATCAATCATTTATTATCCCTTCCCACTGCCAGATTCCCTCTGAATATCAATCAGTCGTTGAATATCAACAGCAAATTATTCTCGATTATCCCTCACGTAAGGGTAAATATTTTCGTCCTACCATGTTGCTTTTAACCGCCCAATCATTAGGGGTAGATTTAAATTTTGCCCTACCAACTGCCGCTGCCATGCAAATATCCGAAGATTGGATTCTCAATCATGACGATATTGAAGACGATTCACCCGATCGTCGTGGCCAGCCCGCCCTCCACAAAATCTACGGTACGGAATTAGCTCTCAATGCCGGTGATGCTCTTCATCTTATTATGTGGCAGGCTCTTCATCGAAACTTTTCTTTAATTGGTAATGATTTATCTTTAGCCATTATTTCCGAATTTGAAACCATGCTCAATCGAACAGTTTTAGGTCAGGGGATTGAACTTAAATGGGCTAAAGATCAGAAATATATTCCCAATTATCAGGATAATTATCTTGTTCTTGAAAGTAAAACCGGTTATTACACCATTGCCGGGCCAATGCGTTTGGGAGCTATTCTTGCCGGTGCCTCTACTCAACAACTTGATCACATTTATCATTTTGGAGTTTTGCTTGGTCGAACTTTTCAAATTATTGACGACTATTTGGATCTTACCTCTGATTTTTCTGGTCAGAAAAAAGTTAAAGGCAATGATATTTATGAAGGTAAAAAGACTATTATGTATATTCATCTCCTTCAAAATGCCGATTCTGCCGACCTTTCATCAGTAAAAACTATTTTTGCTAAATCCCGCGAACAAAAGACTGCCACTGATGTCGAGTTAATAATAAAATTAATGGAGAAGTATGGCAGTCTCGAATATTCTCAAAAAATAGCTGCTGATTTTGCCTCCCAGGCCAGAACTATTTTTGATAATGATTTAACCTTTTTAAAACAAGAACCCTACCGTTCCCAAATTTCCACTGCCATCGACTTTGTCGCCAATCGAAAATTTTAATTTCTACTTCTCTAGAATATTGTGTTTGTATGTTATATTACTTCATGGCAAAATTTATTAATGAAATACTGTGGACATTTAAAATTTATCCTCACAATGGAGAAAGCCTTTTACGTAAAAATCCAGACGGAAGTTTTTATACTGGAACTGTAATTAGGAGATATGTTTTAGGAAATACACTCAAAAAAGATAGTGATCTTATTGCTGAAAAAATTGATTTTATCACTCGAGATAAACACCAGCCAGTAAAAAAAATTGAAGAAAAATTAAACAAAGGTAAAACAATTTATTACAAAACAGAAGAAAAAATCTAGTATATTTCCTTTGTTCAAAGAGAGGTTAAGGGAAATTGAAATGTTAGAATACATCAGTGGAGAATCAGGTAGAAGAAATCAAAAAAAAACTCGATGTCGTCGAGGTAATCCAGCGCTATATTCCACTTAAAAAACGTGGTCGTCATTTCGTTGCTTGTTGTCCTTTCCACGGCGAGAAAACTCCATCCTTTATTGTTTCTCCCGAACTCCA
>CAYSVP010000008.1:6448-23041 GCA_964434595.1 uncultured Gammaproteobacteria bacterium
GCAATTTATCATAAAAGTCAGACTCTTTTTGGTATTAATCTCAGCAAGGAGGCAATCAAAAAAAATAACGCCGTCATTGTCACCGAAGGTGAATTTGATATGATTTCTCCCTTTCAGTCTGGTATCGAAAATATTGTCGCCATCAAAGGCACTGCTTTTACCGCCGATCAACTTCAACTTCTTCGTCGTTATACCGATACACTAATATTGGCTCTCGATTCTGATTTTGCTGGTAACAATGCCGCCCGCAAAAGTATCGAACTAGCCGATTCTCTGGAGTTTGATATCAAAGTAATAACTCTTAATGATAAATATAAAGATCCCGACGAAGCCGTCAGAAATAATCTCGATTTTTTTCTTCAACAAGTTAAAAACCCAATTCCAGTCTGGGATTTCATTATTAATTCCGCCGTAAGTTCCAATGATGTTGCTACTATTCGTGGTAAAAAAGCTATTTTGTCGATTGTTTTGCCCTTCTTGGCCAAAATTCATAATACAGTTATTCGGTCCGATTATTTAAATAAACTAGCCGCAGAAATTGGTTCTTCTGCTGATGCCGTCATCGAAGAATTCAATAAAATCCCGACTTTTAGTACCAAACCAGTTTCGATTTCTACAAAAATAGAGGAAAATACCACCAATAAAACCGAAAAACAGGAACAATATTTATTATCATTAATATTATCTGCTAAAAAACCTCATATTCTAATTCGGAAAATTCTCAAAAAAATTAGTTTTTCTGTTCTCCGTTTTCAAAAAATTGCCGACCAACTATCCCTCTTAAAAGATTTTGACCCCTCAACCTTTACTGAGAAAATACCTCCAGAACTTCATTCTACTTATCAACAATTATTTTTAATATCATCCAATATTAATTTTGAAGGTTCACATCGTCGCCTTGAAATTCAAAAAGTGGTTAATCAAATATTAACTATTAATTACAAAGATCAACTTCAATCTTTGGGAATTCAAATTGGTCAGGCTGAAAGTAGTAATAATGACACCCTAGTTTCTGAGCTGGAAAAAGTGTACAATCAAACACTTAACCAGTTATCTGCACTTCAATCAAAACGCTAGATTTACTGGCATTTTTCTTATACAATATAAAACGATGTCCGCTACTCTCGATTTTTCGAAAATAAAGCAGACCTTGGTCAAGCAGGCCAAGAAACTGCACTACTTGACACAAGAGGAGATTTTGGCCCAAGTACCGGAACCAGAAAAATACATTGATGAAACAGACAATCTTTTTGATTACCTTTTTGAAAAAGGTATTGATGTTTACGATAAAGTTGAATCACAAGTTACCTTGGATAGTAAAAAGGATAAAGCCGGAAGTGCTGAAATACTATCTCTCTTAACTCAAAAAACCAGCGTTGATTCCGTTAGGATGTATCTAAAAGAAATTGGTAAGATCGATTTGTTAACTTTTGCCCAGGAAGTATCTCTGGCCAAAGATATCGAGCTTGGCTCAAATAATGCTCGTGAAGGTTTAATCAATGCCAACCTTAGATTAGTAGTTTCCATTGCAAAAAAATATATCGGTCGAGGATTAAGCTTTTTGGATTTAGTTCAAGAAGGTAATCAAGGTTTAATGAGAGCTGTGGAAAAATTTGATTGGAAACGTGGTTTTAAATTTAGCACTTATGCTACTTGGTGGATTCGCCAGGCTATCACCCGGGCCATTGCCGATCAAGCTAAAACTATTCGTATTCCTGTTCATATGGTTGAAACCATTAATAAGGTTTACAAAGCTACCCGAGCTCTTACTCAAAAATTAGGTCATGAACCATCAATCGAGCAAATTGCTGAAGAAGTCGGTATTTCTATTGATAAAGTTGAAGAAATTTATCGTATTTCCCAAGATACAACTTCTCTAGCCACTCCAGTTGGTGATGATGATGACTCATTTTTAGGTGATTTTATCGAAGACACCACCCAGCCTTCACCATATGAAGAAACTAGTGCCGAGCTTTTACGCGAATCCATTGAAGAAGTTTTAGGTAGTCTCGATGAACGTGAATCAAAAGTTCTTTCACTACGTTTTGGATTAATGGGAGAAACCCCAAAAACTCTCGAAGAAGTCGGTAAAATATTTGCTGTCACTCGTGAACGTATCCGTCAGATAGAAGCCAAGGCTTTACGCAAACTTCGTCACCCATCCCGTCGTAAAAAATTACAAGACTATCTAGAGTAATTTCATCTCCACAATTTCTCCGTTTCCTATATCCTCAACTTTTCCGGTTATTTGAAAAATTATCATTCCAATGATTTTTTGATGGCTAACAATCACTACATTTTCATTATTTTTATGGTCATTTTTTAAATCATCCAAAAACAATGCTATTCGTGATTTTAGTTTTTCATAACTTTCTGATTTCATTTTTGGTGCCAATAAACTGGTCATATGAATTGGCATACTGTCATTTCGATCCCGTAAAATTTCCTCCATGGTTTGTTTACATCTATCGGCAGTCGAACAATAAATTGCACTAATTTTTGTTTCTAATAATTTTTCCCTGGTTTTAACTACCTGTTGAACTCCTTTGATAGTTAAATTTCCCTCAAACGCTTCGCCATGCCTAATTAGAATTAATTTCATGGGCAAATTATACTATAATGATATTTTTTATAAAATAAGCACAGCCTTTATAACAGAGGTTCAGTAAACTACAATCAGTTCATGCGAAATCTAATTCAGAAACTTCGTCAAAAAGGTCATTCTTATCGTGAAATTGAAAAACTTACAAAAACATCAAAAAGCACTATTAGTAGTTATTGCAAAAATATTAAATTAAGTGACTTACAAGTTAAAAAATTGGTAAAGAATAAAGAAAATGGTTTAACTAAAGCCAAGACACCAGGTTCTCAGGCGAACCAAAACAAACAATTCTGTAGAATTTACTAATTCCAACTCAGAAACAATTAAATTTATAGTTAATTGAATTTGCCATTTTTGTCAGGTTAATTTGGACGAATTAAAATTTGGTCTATGATTACATGACAATTTGGATGAACTATCTGCAATAAATTTTTGGTGTGATTTATTAAAAATAAAATCCTCCCAGTTTGGAAAAACTTATTTTGCAAAAAATAAAATAGATAGTCAAAAAATTAGAAAAAATATCCACCAATATGGAATTATTAAAATCAGACTATATAATTCAGCCAAATTGCGCCTTATCTTAGGTTGGATTAAAGGTGTTTTATCTTAACAATTAGAATGTTATAATCTGATTCAGCCTCGCACATTTAAATCTTTGTTTAATTAATAATTATTAATTAATAATTATTTTATTTTCCCCTATAGCTCAATGGTAGAGCGTCCGCCTGTTAGTTAAATAGCAGCTTTCTCGAGTAATCGAGTTTGAAAAATCGGGAGAATTGCGTGAAACCTAAGTCCTAAGTTTATCGAAGGATATGGCAACCCGCAGCCGAGTCCTGACGTTAAGTCGGGAAAGGTTCAGAGACTAGGTGAGTACACCTTTTAAGCACCCGAGTCCCGATTTATCGGGATATGATATAGTCCAAGCCTGATTGAAATTTCAGGATTTCTTGTAAGCGGCAGGTTCGAGGTTCGAATCCTTGTGGGGGAGCATAGGCAATTTTTGATCACATAAAACATCATATTTATTGATATTTTCTGAGGAACCTTTAGGTTCGAACACCACATAATTTTTATCATCAGAGTTTTTCAGTTCAACAATATATTGAAGTGGTTTTGTTAAGTTGATACCAACAATTTTATCCAACAATGTTAGGTTCGAAGATAGAGAAAGAAAAATTTGTTTTCTTGTCTCTAAATCACCATTCTTAAACCAATATTTGGCATAACAAGCAAAATTAAATGTTCGTTCTGAAAGTTCAACCCACTTATCAATTCGATCGCAAGTTTGATTCATTTTTTCTTCCAATTCCTTTTTTTCTTTCATTAAAGTTTCTTTTTGATCCTTAAATTCTTCATCTGAAAGTAATGAGTTGTCAGTGTTTTGAGGTGATATTTTTAATTTAACTAAATTATCAATTCTATTGACAACTTTTTTATAGTCTTCTTGAAACGAATCAATCGATGCGTTACGACTGACTTTTTCTATATCATAGAGCCTATTTAATCTTTTAATTGCCCAATTCTTGAACCTTTCTGAAATTTGAATTTTTTCCAAATATTCTTCAATTTGTTCCATTAACTTTTCTTCAGTAACACAACCTTGAGTACAATGAGGATTTTTACTTTTGGCACAGTGATAGTAAGTGTAGTGAAGTAATTTTGGATTAACCATATTTTCGATCAAAGTTTCACACTTTGGACAGGCCTTTTTATTCATCGAGGCAAATTTGTGTTTGCATACAGGACAAATTATTTGAAATTTTTCTTCAGCAGTAATAGCACCGCCACATTCACTACATTTTATAAGTCCTGATGCAAAGAATTCTCTAGTATGAGGTCTGGGGCTATTGCCTTTTCCGAGCAACATTTGTACTCGATCAAAATCTTGTCGTGTAATCATTGGTTCGTGTTTGCCTTTATAAGTCTTACCAGCATATTCGAACTCACCATAATAAAAAGTATCTTCAAAAATTTTATAAATTGTAGATCGTGGCATTGGTTTACCTCCATATCGTCCATTTTCAGGAGATCGATAACCCATTTCAGTATTAATATATCTTAGAATCTTTGGCGGTGACCATGCACCAGTCAACATCAACTCCCAAGCCTTTTTAATAATATGAAATCGTATAGGGTCAGATTGAATTTTTTTATTTCCCTTACTCGCATAGCGGTCATTCATATATCCTGGTTTTGCCCCACTTGGTAACCACCCCATTTCTGCTTTTGTTTTTAACCCACGTTTAACATTTCTTGAGAGGTCAAGAATAAATTGATTTGCCATACCTCCCTCTACATAAAGCATCAAATTGTCGATTGTAGTATATGATTTTTGAGGAGTGATAATAATTACTTCTTTATCATTTACTGCCCATGTTATAGCCCCCATATCAATGGGATTACGATATAAACGATCTAATTTCCAACAAACAATGCCATTTATTTCTCCAGTTTGTACTCTAGCCATCATCTTAGCAAATATTGGCCGCCCTGGTGCTTTTGCAGATTTTGATTCAGTATATATATCTTCATTTTCAACTTTAATTCCACTTCTCTTTGCTAATTCTTTAAGCTCATTTAACTGACTGTCAATAGATAATACCTGTTTATCTTCAGTGTCTGTACTCTTCCTAGCATAAATGACATATTTTTTATTATCAATATTCATATTTATCCTATCTTAGGGGTATATATTAATTATAACTTTAATTTATTTGGTTCCAAGTTGTTAAAAATGATTTATTTCTTTTTTTAACTTTTAATAAAGTTGAAATATATAACTGTCAATTTATATGTAATTTTTGAATGTATTTTATGTATAAGGAAAAATCGTTTTTCAATGATCCGAATAAGATGTAGCTAGTCATAGTTAGATCCATTTCAAATGAATGGATTAGTTAATTTTTCTATTTGTCTATAGTAATCGGCGATAAAACTACATAATTTGACAACATCAAGTCTGTAGTGCAATGTTGGAACACCACGTGCCTTTTTAATTTTTGTTTCCAAAAACCCCATTTTCTCAAGTGTATTTCTTGCTTTTTTAATTTGTCTTTCAGATAAGCCAGTTTCTATATACCAATCCTTATAACTTTTATAAATCCACATTTCTCCGTCAATAACTTTATCCTGCCAATAAAGTAACTGAGATAAAATAATTGCAGATTCTATATTTCCAGTAATTTCTGTAAATTCACGTGGCGCCATAATTAATTTCGGCTTTTTTTTACTAGAAACTTTTATTTGGCTCAGTACAGCCTGATAATCTATATTTAATCGATTAGTACCACTTGTAAGCGATTGTTTGTAAAAAAATTTTTTATACATTCTCTTCTTTTGGTATTGGTCGATAAATTTCTTTGAAGAGATTTATTAACCTTAACCCTTGTTCTTCTGCTACATCATCGCCAATTTCCTCTCCAAATTCGGCTAGCCATAGTTTTTTGAATTCTTTGAGATCTTGTTGATTTAGCATAAAAACAATTAATATATAATTGCTCTTATGTTAAAACAACGGAAAGTTAGGAAATATGAACAAGTGAGGCAGTGTTACATGTCCACAGTCAAAAGTCTTTTATATCTTTGAATTGATCGTTTAACCCCATCGACACCAGACACATTAGTCAAAGGATTATCTAATTTCATTTGTTGATTTTTTTCTTTTTCGGTTAATTCAGACAAAGCAATTTGAGCATAACTTTCTCCATTCAAATTTCGCCAATACCATTGCCGATCACGTTTAATATTAATTATATTTTTTGGGTCTTTTAACTCCTTAAAAAGTGGACTTAATAAGCCATCAGGCACTAATTCAAACATTTTTTTCTTATACTTTTCAAACTTTTTATCAAACAACTCATCTAATTCTTTTTTAGTTGTAAATTGATCCAGAATAATCGTCATGCTAATTCCTTTAGGGTATTTAGCCCACTCCAGACTGTTATAAATCTTAAATTTCACTGGTTTATAATCCTTCAAAGTCACCTTATTTGATAATGTCGCGGCCAACATCACAGGTTCAAAATTGACTGGTCTAGAATACTTTGTAGCTAAAAAAGTGATGTCATCTCGTAGTTGCTCAAATTCCTCAGTTGTCGTTTGTTTTAGCCGTTCTGGTGAAGCCAAATAACTATTAAATTTCTTCCTAAGTTCCATTATTTCTATCAAACAATCAGGTCGATCTAAAATCGTCACCAATTGAAAGTATCGGCTGTTTTCAAATCGATCATCAATCTCTATTGGAATAAGTTTTTTTGTTTTATCTGTTTTCACTACACAATTTTAGCCTATATTGGCACGACATTAGAGGTATAATCAAAATATCTTAAATGGTAAAAGAAATATTTCAAAATTATATTCAATCAATCTCAAAAAAGTTTTCTTATACTGAAACCAGTGAAATGGGCTATCGTACTGATTTTGAAGATTTATTAAAAGGGGTTTTTGAATCGATTAATGTCACCCGCTTTGATCATGATGCCAAAGCAGATAACGGCAACAAACCAGACTTTGTAGTTAGAAAAAATAATATTCCAATCTTATACATCGAAGCTAAAGATATTGGTATTTCTCTTGACAAGGTAGAGAAATCAGAGCAAATGTCTCGATATTTTGGCTATGCCAATTTAGTTTTAACAGATTATGTCGAGTTTAGATTTTATAGAAACGGTATTCCTTATGGTGAACCAATTAAAATCGCCGAAATAAATAAACACTCTAGAGCTTTGACTCCAGTTGAAAAAAATTATGAATACCTTTCTCAGTCTTTATTGGATTTTACAAAATCACACAAAGAACCAATCAGGTCAGGAAAGCACCTTGCAAAAATTATGGGAGGAAAGGCTCAAAGAATTAGAGACAATCTCAGAGAGTTCCTTTCACATAAGTCAGAAAGTAATCAAGAAATTGAAAAAGTTTATGAGACCATCAAGAAACTTCTTGTTCACGAACTATCAGTAGATGCTTTTTCCGATATGTATGCCCAGACTTTGGTTTATGGACTTTTTGTTGCTCGTTTTTATGATGAAAGTCAAAACAGTTTTACAAGACAAGAGGCTCGTGATCTTATACCTAAATCAAATCCATTTTTAAGAGACTTTTTTGATCATATAGTTGGCCCAAATTTTGACAAACGGTTGGAGTATATCGTTGATGAGCTTTGCGAAGTGTTTTCTCATGCAGACGTTCAAGAATTAATGAAAGAATATTTTAAAGATGATTTATTCGGTGATACTCATCAAGGCCCTGATCCAGTCATTCATTTTTATGAAGATTTCTTAAAAGAATACGATTCAGAACTTCGTAAGAAAATGGGTGCTTACTATACACCTCAGCCTGTTGTTCATTTCATTACTCGTTCAGTTGATTACTTACTCAAAAACAAATTTGGAATTATTGAGGGTTTGGCTGACACATCAAAATCAGAAAAAAATGTTCATAGAGTTCAAATTCTCGATCCTGCAGTGGGAACAGGAACGTTTATTGGTGCAGTTATAACAACAATTTATGCGACTATTCTTTCAAAGAATCAACAAGGTCGTTGGCCAGCTTACGTTCACAACGATTTACTTCCACGACTACACGGTTTTGAATTAATGATGACACCTTACACCATTGCACATTTGAAGCTAGGAATGGCTTTCAAAAAGACTGGTTTTAAATATTTTAACCGTCGTCTAGGTATTTATTTAACAAATACATTAGAAGAAAGTCCTGAACAAGAAAATTTATTTACCGCTTTTGGATTTGCTGATAGTATTGCCGAAGAATCAAAAGAAGCCGCCACAATTAAAAACAAAACACCTATTATGGTAATTGTCGGTAATCCGCCATATTCAGGTGAATCAAGTAATAGAGATTATAAAGGGAATGATGTTTATAAAGTCGAGCCATCAGGCGGAAAACTACAGGAAAAAAATTCAAAATGGCTTAATGACGATTATGTAAAGTTCATTAGATATGCCGAAACTATGATTGAAAAAACAGGAGAGGGAATTGTGGCTATGATTACTGCTCACGGCTATATTGATAATCCTACTTTTAGGGGTATGCGATGGCATTTAATGAATACTTTTGATGAAATTTTTGTTCTCGACTTGCATGGAAATTCTAATAAAAAAGAAAAATCACCTGATGGAAGTGAAGATAAAAATGTCTTTGACATAAAAACAGGAGTCTCAATATTTTTTGGTGTTAAAAAGAAAGACGGTAAAAAAGATACTGCCAAAATTTATCATGCCGATCTTTATGGTAAACGTCCATTCAAGTTTGAATTTCTTGATAAAAACTTAATCAACACAATTAAATGGGAAAAAATTAAACCACTAAAACCAAACTATGAATGGATTCAGTTTAATGAAGAATTAAAAGAAGAATATTTACAAGGCTTTTCACTAAATGATTGTTTTAAACTTAAAAATACAGGAATTGTTACAAAAAGAGATAAATTATGTATTCAATTTACTCAGAATAAAACATGGGAGACAGTTGAAGATTTTATCAATCTACCTAAAAGTGATGTTATTGAAAAATATAAAATACCAAAAGATGTTAGAGACTGGAAGTATGAATGGGCAAAAAATGATTTAGTCCAGAGCGGTCCATCACAAGATAATATAATGCCAATAAACTATCGTCCATTTGATACAAGATTTATTTATTACACTGGCCATGCAAGAGGGTTTGTTGGGTGGCCTGTAGAAAGGTTATCAAAACAATATTTTAAAAAAGAGAATATTGGACTTATCGTTTCAAAAGCAAACAAAGATAATAATTACGGACATATTTTTGTTACTAAACTTATGTCAGAAGTTATTTTTTTATCAGGAATTACAGCCTCGAATGCAATAAATATACCTCTATACACATATGAAGAGAATGGTTATAAGAATATAAACTTAAATAATGAGGTTGTAGAAAAAATAAAAAAAGATGTCGGTGAAATTAGTGAGATAGAAATTTTTAACTATATTTATGCTGTACTTTATTCACAGACCTATAGAAAAAAATTTAAAGAATTCCTTAAGACTGACTATCCGCGTATACCATTTCCAAAAAATATAGAAAAGTTTAAAAAACTTGCCAATCTTGGCAATAATCTAATTAAATTACATCTATTAGATTCATCAGAAATCAGAAATTTTATTACCAGTTACCCAGTAGACGGGTCAGATACTGTTGAAAAAGTAGAACTTAAAGACGGCAACGTTTATATAAACAATCAGCAATACTTTGGTAATGTACCAAAAGATGTTTGGGAATTTTACATTGGCGGCTATCAACCAGCTCAAAAATGGTTAAAAGATCGAAAAGGTCAAAAACTAACCAATGAAGACCTAGAACATTACCAAAAAATAATCGTAGCTCTAAATGAAACAATCAAAGTTATGGGGAAAATAGAGGAGGTTTGGAATGACAAATAAATACCTAAGAGGTTCAGAGTGGCTCAAATGGGATTTACATTTACACTCATTTTACACGTCACTCAGAAATGAATATGGCGACCATTCTTTGGACGATTATTTAAAAAAAATTGAAGACGAAGGGATACAAATTATTGGTTTAACCAATTATTTTAATTTTAATGAAGATGATTGGGCACTTAAAGAAGAATTAGAAAAAAAAGGAATTACTGTTTTTTTAAATTTAGAGTTGAGACTAACCTACACAAATAAAGAAGATGACTGTTGTGATTTGCATATAATTTTTTCAGATGAAGTAAATAAAGCGGAAATTGATACTTTTTTAACTAAACTAAATTGTTCTGTTGATGGAACACAAAAAATATTAAGTACGTTAAGTACATTGGAAAAAGAAAGAGCGGTAGTAGAATTTGAAAAAATTCTAGAGGTTTTAAAAGATTCTGCGATGGAAAAAGTTAAAAATTCTGTGTTAATAGGGATGTTGTCTCGAGGTAAAGGGAATTCACGAAGTTCTAGAATGTATGAATCTCTTACTAAAGAGGCAAACTTTATTATTCATTCATCAGACAAAGTAAGTAATCTTGAAGAGGATATTAATTTCTGGTCTGGGAGAGATGACTGTAAACCATTGGTATGTAAGGCTTTATTTCAAAGTAGTGATGCTCATAAGACTGATGACATCGGTAAAAAATATACATGGGTTAAGGGTATTCCTTGTTTTGAAACACTTCGTCAGGGTGTTGTTGATTTTGATAATAGAATCTTGATTCAAGATAGAAACCCTATGGATAGTAAAAGCTCTTCCCCAGAATTGTTTATAGATAAAATAGAATATGAATTAAACGATGAGATAAAAACTTTATATTTCAACAAAGACATAAACTCGGTAATTGGTAAAAGAGGTGCAGGAAAATCTGTCTTATTAAAACATATTGCATGGTCAACAATGGCGGCTGAAGCCCAAAAAATTGAAAAACTTAAGAATTTTAAAGTCTATTGGTGCGATGGAAAAGATGAAGATAAATTTATTGAGTTTATTCCACAAAACTATCTGTCTAATATTACATATGAGGGTAGCGAAAAATATGACGAAAGAGATCAAAAATTGAGAGAATTGTTGTTTAATAACAATTTGTTTAAAAAGGCAGATGCAGGAATAACAGAAACTATAAGTTCAATCGAACTTAAAATAGTCGCAAACATAAAAGACATTATAAAACTTAATAAACAGGATTCTGATACTCAATTACAACTTAAATCTATGGGTGTCTTTGAAGAAAAAGAAAAAGCTATTGAGGAAAAACAGTATGAGATTAAAAAGTTAGGGAAAATTGATATAACCGGTGACGATATAAGACTTCAAACAGAATATTCTGGTTCTTTAGAGAAATTAAAAAATGAACTCGAATTACTAGAACAAGATTCTAAAATAATAGACAAAATAAATTCAAGTAATCAAGTCGATCTTTTTACTATTGATGATGAAATTTTTGCAGGTTTATCCCAAACTACTTTAAATTTAATTAAAAGTCATGTAAAAGATTTATCAAATACAAATATTAATAATTTTTTAAAACAAACATCGGTAGATTTGAAACAAAAAATTAGTGAAAAAAGCAAAGAGGCTAAATCATTTGAAGATTTATTGTCCCCAATTAATGAAAAGGTCAAACAGAACAAAACAATAGAAGAGATTTTAAAAGAAATAAATAAGTTGAACGTTGAAAAAGAAGAAATAGCCAAATTAAAAAAAACTATCGAGGAAATAAAAGAGAAGATAGAAACATTAATAAATGAAATTATCGAGGATTATTCATCTTTTAAAGAAAAAATAGAGAATATTGTTGATTCTTTGAAAGATGTCTTTAAAGAGCTTAAATTTATTACTTTTGATTTTACTGTTGGCTATAATTTAAATATTTACAAAAAAGAATTTTTTGATGTATTTATTGACGGTAGGTCTGGTGAAAAATTGTATCAATTTATTGATGAAAAAAGAGATTTTAATAAGACTGAATTAAAAGAGATAATAACAGGCATTGTATATGAAAGAATAAAAATTAAAACATCTGGTGGTGATGAAGAAAGTGCTCTTACTTCACTGCTCAGGTGTAGATATGAAATAGACTTCACTAAGTCGGTTAAATATAAAGAAGAAGACGGTAATTTAATAAACTTTGAGAACATGACTGGTGGACAAAAAGCTATGGCTTTTCTTGATTTAATTTTTAATCTCACCAAAAGTAAGTATCCGATAATTATTGATCAACCAGAAAATGATATAGATGTCTCCGGGATAACTGATGGACTAAAAAAGTTAATTTTGGGTCAAAAAGAAAAAAGACAAGTAATTGTCGCTACCCACAGTTCTAATTTACTACTATTAGTAGATACTGAGAATGTAATAGTTGCTAAAAATGAAACTAATAACATTATCTATCAAAATGGCGGCATTGAGAAAAAAGAAATACAAGACAGTATAGTTAATATACTTGAAGGAGGAAAAGAGGCTTTGAAAAAGAGAATGGATAAATTAAATATTAACTCATTCTAAAAATGGCTCAAAAAATTAAATGTCCAGAATGCGGTTTTGAGTTTTTACCAGATGAAGCCCTAAGTCATCAACTTGAAGAAAAATATCGTCTCGAATATGAATCTAAACAGAAACAAAAAGATCAAGAATTTATTGAAAAAGAAAAAGCATTAAACGAAAAAGAACAGAAATTAGAAACCGTCAAACAAGATTTAGTTGGTGTGGTGAATAAACAAGTTGCTGAAAAATTAAAAACTGAAAAACTCGAAATTGAAAAGAAAGCAAAAGAAGAAGCTAGTGAAAAAGCTCAAAAAGAATATTCTGAAAAACTTGAAAATATCAAAGCCGATGGAGAGGAAAGAGATAAACAAAATAAAGAATTGCGAGATCAAATTTCCGATTTAATGAAACAACTTCGTGAAATGAAAGCCAAAGACGAACAAAGGGATATTGAATATCAAAAGAAAATAATGGAAGAGGAATCAAATATAAAAGATAAAGCCAAACAAGAAGCAATGGAAGAATCTCGACTTCAAATTGCACAGAGAGAAAAACAGTTAGACGATCTTAAAAAACAACTTGCTGAAGCTCAAAGAAAAGCCGAACAGGGTTCACAACAAACTCAAGGTGAAGTTCTAGAGTTGGAGTTAGAAGAACTATTAAAACAACAATTTATTTACGATGAAATAATACCAGTGCCGAAAGGTGACAATGGCGCCGATGTGATTCAAAAAGTCAAAAACAGTTTTGGTAAAGTCTGTGGAACTATTGTCTGGGAATCTAAAAGAACTAAAAATTGGACAGAATCTTGGATTCCAAAACTTAAAGACGATTTAAGAAGAGAAAAAGGTGATATCGCCGTCATAGTCTCTACTGCATTACCAGATGAAATTAAAAATTTTGGAATTCGCGAAGGGGTAATGGTTGCCAGTTTTAATTCAGTTATCCCATTAACAACAATACTTAGAAAGCAACTAATTGATCTTTATAATGCAAAATCGTCAAGTGAAGATAAGGGTAAAAAATCGGAGATAGTCTATAACTACCTAATTAGCAATGATTTCAAACAAAGAATAGAAGTTTGGTTGGAATATTTTACTAGCCGACAAAAAGAGATAAATACTGAAAAAGCCTACTTTACTAAAAAATGGGAAAAAGAGGAAAAAAGTATTCAAAAAATTTATCTAAATACCTCTGGAATATATGGGGATCTTCAAGGACTGATAGGTACAGCATTACCAAAAATAGAAATGTTAGAACTTCCAGAGGAGAGTGAACTTGAATAATCAAGAAATTAATAAAGAATCCACTGTTGTTAATATTATCAATCTTTGTGCTATTGATTCATTTATTTCAATTCTTGACCTATGTCCAGACTTAAAAACAATAATGGAAAAAGGGGAAACTACCACAGATGATTGGGATTTATTATTCACTGCAGCCGGTGTAGGTTTTGCTTTAATTACCGATAATAATTTAGATAAAAATTCTATTTTGAAAACTTGTGAGGCAATTAATCCACTGTTACCAAAAGCGATTGAAAATTATTTCAGTTTAGTTTCTTCCATAGATAAAGATGATAGAGAATTATTAAGTGGTCAGACAGGGGTGTGGATAGTGTGGAATCTAATGAAAGAAAAACCAGTTATAGAGGATCACTTAAAACTAATATCACTTTTAGGACATTTCATAGACAATATTCTTAAATCAAACAATTAAGGAAATTAATTTGAACTCAAAACCAATAAATCATTTGGTCTCTTTCCTAAAGCTAGAGCAATTTTATAGACAATGTAAATTGAAGGACAAACTTCACCACGTTCTATTCTACCTAAGTAATTTATATGGATATGGGCTTTAATAGCCAAGTCTTCTTGGGACATATTGCCACGTTCTTCTTTTACAATTTCTCCAAATTTTTTAAGCAAATTTTCTTTTGACAACATTAACCCAATCTTAAGCATTTAAGTCGATTTTTGATAAACACTATCGTGTATAATAAAATCAGATTATGCCTAAAGTAAGAAAAACTAATAAGAAAGTCGTGACAAACTCAAACAATTCTTTTTGGGGATATATTAAAGAGAGTTGGAACCGTGACGGTTTTGGTAAAGCAATTGCAATTTTTCTATTTCCATTTTTTACTTTTTATTTGTTCTGCAAGATTATTTGGGAAATGTCAAAAGGTATAAATAGTGTTTCAAAGACAGTAAAGAGTCCATTCGCTAAAAAATGTCCTAAGTGTAACAGTACTAATCTAAATTACGTTAAGCCAAGTTCTTTTACTAAGGCATCAGATGCATATAGATTCTTTTTTAGTAAACCAACTGCCACTCTTGTAGTCTGTCGTGATTGTGGATTCTCTTGGGAAGACCGTTAATTTTAATGACTTCGTTAAAATTTCACGCCAGCGTGAGAAGTTATCTATAATTTATATAGTATTATATAAGATAATATAATATTATATGGAATGATAGGAAAAATCATCTACAAATGGTTTTAGAATTAAGAGTAGTAATCGATATCAATTTAACAATAAAAATTAATTCTAGAGCATTAGGTGTAGCCAAATTGATATTTTTAAGAACTAACTAAGAATAGTATTTGTGATGTATCCTTTATTTATGAATGTTCAAACATTGTTACCAATTCTAATTTTTCTTTTATTTGCTTTTGGTTTCTCTTTTACTGTTAATTTTATCTTTTACAGAAGGTTGGAAGATGAGCGAAATTATAGACTGTTTCATCTCGGGCTCAAAAAACCATTCAAAAAAGTAAAAAAGATAATGACGTCAGAAGAATCAAAACTTTTTAGTGTCTTATCTAACCTGGAAAACCTAAAAAAATTTTCTGTTTATCCACAAATACCTTATTCAGCCATTATTGAAGTTGATCCTGAAATTGCTGATTTGGGTGGTCGATTTGAAAAAATTAATGAATACAGAGCCGATTTTGTAGTCGCCGACAAAAATGATCATTCACCGATACTGGTTATTGAATTAAATGACAGTACTCACAAATATAAAAATAGGAGAGCAAGGGATTATTTTATTAAATCAGCGATGGATTCATGCAACACTCCAATTTTATTTCTCGATATTAAAGATATTCCAAATTCTGAAAAAATAGCAAAAGCAATTGAAGACAAATTAAATTGTTGATGAATTAATTAGGCGACACGACAACTTTTCAGACTTCAAACCATTTCCACCAAAGCCACTACGATACTAAAAACCCAATCAAAAAATAGAATTTTGGAGTAGGGGGTAGTCTTTCCCAAAAGGCAGAGAGTAGACTATGAGTATTTTGATTCAAAATCTATTAATTCAGTCTATTTTTTTATAATCACTATTCAAAAACTTAGTTATATTTTATCTAATACTTACTTATATTTACTTATATTTATCAAAAATTACAATTTATTGGAATTTCAAACGTCGGTAATGGTTCATAATGTGTCATATTATAAGTTCGGATGTTATCAATTGCCCAGAGCACAACGGAACACTCAGGGTGTGAAGAAGCATAATAATCGGAAACTTTGGTTAAATCATACTGTTCAAATATCTTGTTACCAGAATCTATCAATTTTCCCATTTTAGAACTATTGGTTTTTTCAGCTAGGTTTTTAAGTAATAAATAATTTTTGTCCAATTCAAAAATTACATTACTGCTATTTAATTTTAAGTTATTAAAAACCATTCTAATCAGTTCCCTTCTTTTTTCAGGTTTACCTTCAAGATATTTTTCTCTTCCTTGTTGAGCTAAGTCATATAAATCAGCTTTTTTTGTTTGTTCAGAGTTAGTTATTTTCGTGAGTTTAGATATATTTTTATCTATGGATTCTAAGTTTTTTGAAAATTCATCAAACTTTAGATTGTAATAATCCTGGGTAATTTTTCCATCAATCTTATCAATGTATATTGCATCTAATCTCTTTTTAGAAATTTCTCTATTTTTCTCAAGCTCACTAATACTGTCAAGTACCCCTTTTGTTAGACCGATTGGCGAAATTGAATTTGGCGTAGGTA
>CAYSVP010000009.1:0-14738 GCA_964434595.1 uncultured Gammaproteobacteria bacterium
ATGCCTAAAGTAGCCATTTTTTATGATTGGCTTAACCAATGGGGAGGAGCCGAACGGGTCTTACTTGATCTTCTTACCATCTACCCTCAGGCCACTATTTTTACTTTAACCCACAAACCCCATTCCACTCCTTGGTTACCAAAAAATAAAAAAATTGTTACTTCTTTTATCAACAATTGTCACCTAAAAATATTTCCTTTTTTATCGCCAGTGTTTGACATAGCCGTTGAACAATTCGATTTCTCCCAATTCGATATTGTTATCAGTACTACTTCAACCATTGGTCATTGTCTATTAACTAAACCGTCAACTCTTTTTGTTTGTTATTATCACAACGTCAACCGCCGGCTGTATCCAAAACCGAATCGTTTTCTTAAACTGTACCAACCCATCGACAAAATTTATTCTTATCGTCCTGACTATGTTTTTTGTAATTGTCAGAACGTTAAAAACCGAATCGAAAAATATTTTCACCGTTCAGCGCAAATAATCTATCCCGGTATCAATCTTGGACTTTTTAAACCATCGCCTCATCCACAAAATAATTATTTTTTAACTGTTGGCCGCCTAGTTGCCCATAAAAAAACTGAATTGGCCATTAAAGCTTGTATCAAATTAAAAAAACAATTGTATATTATTGGTTCTGGTCGCCTGGAACAGTATCTAAAAAATAAATACCGTTCATTTAGCAATATCAAATTCCTTGGTCAAATCAATGACAGTTTATTAATTCAGTATTATCAAAATTGCCAAGCTCTTATCTGTCCTCAACTTGAAGATTTTGGCCTTACTCCTATCGAAGCTCAAGCTTGTGGTAAGCCGGTTATAGCCTTCGGACATGGAGGTAACCTTGAAACAATTATGCCCGATAAATCAGGTATATTTTTTTATAAACCAACCGTCAATTCACTTCAGAAAGCGATAAAAAAATTTGATACTTTAAAATTTAACTCTCGTGATTGTGTCGCTTCTGCTAACCGATTTTCTAATGAAACCTTTATGTTAAACTTTAAAGAAACAATCGATAAGCTATGGCAACAACATCAAAACATATCATAGTAATTTTATGTGGTGGTACCGGACCACGTTTATGGCCCCTCTCTCGAGCTACTAAACCCAAACAATTTTTAAAAATCTTTGGCAATAATTCTTTACTTCAGGACACCTATCAACGAGCTAAAAAAATTGTTCCCTCATCTCAAATTTTTATAATTTCCAATCAACGATATAGTCAGGAAATTAAAAAACATTTACCACAACTTCCAACTAAAAACTTAATTCTTGAACCAGCCAAGAAAAACACCGCCATGGCTCTAATTTACGCTACTGTCTATATTCAAAATATTTTCCCTGATTGTGTCATTACCAGTTTTCCTGCCGATCATTATATTGGATCTGTCCACAAATTCGTTCTCGATATTAAAAAATCGGCTTCAATTGCCCTTCAACAATCAAAGATTGTTGCCATCGGGATTAAGCCAACTTCTCCCAATCCGGCCTACGGTTACATTCTGCCTCCTCACAAATTTTGTGAAAAACCAACTCCCGACATGGCTGAAAAATTAATTGCCAAAGGGGCTTTTTGGAATTCAGGAATCTACACTTACACTCCTGCCACTCTTCACGCCGAAATTAATCATTATCAAAAAGAATATTCCCTTCTTTGGGATAAATTATCTACTACCCCTCAAAAACTAGATAAAATTTATGACCTCTCTCCTAATCTATCAATCGATGTTGCCGTCTCGGAAAAAACCAAAATTCTCCATATGATTCCGGCTTCATTTAATTGGTCAGACATTGGTGAATGGCGAACAATCTATCATCAATTACCACAAAAAGATTCTTTTGCTCTGATTGATAAAAAAACTAACTTTGTTCAATTTAATTCCCAAAAATGTCTAGTCTCCGGATCACCTAAAAAACTAATTGGTCTAGTCGGAGTTGAAAACTTGGCCGTTATTGACACACCAGATGCCCTACTAATCTGCAACATCGCTTATAATGACAGTTATCATGTTAAAGATTTAATTACTAAAATCGTTTCTCATAAAAAAACCAGTAAGTATTTTTTAAAATAAAATGAAATATCTTTCCCAACGTATTTGGTTATTTAATGTGGTCAAAAGATTAATCGATATCTTTGGCTCAATATTCCTTTTAATTGTTTTTTCACCAATAATGTTGGTTTCCGCCATCCTGATAAAACTAACTTCTCCGGGACCAATTATTTTTAAACAAAAAAGAGTTGGTAAAAATAAACTTTTTATGATGTATAAATTTCGTTCAATGTATTGTGGTGACAATGACAAATTTTTAAGAGAAAAATATCCTGAACTTTGGGAAAAATATAAGAAAAACGACTGGAAGCTTTCAGCCAAAGAAGATCCTCGTATTACTCCTATTGGTAAATTTATCCGAGCTACCTCGATTGATGAAATGCCTCAGTTCTTCAATATTCTCCAAGGAGAAATGAGCCTTGTCGGCCCCAGGGCTTATCGCGATGAAGAACTTAAAGAAAATTCTCAAAAATATCCCCGATCTAGAAAAAATATTGAAATTATTCGATCCGCCAAACCCGGTCTTACTGGTCTCTGGCAAACATCTGGACGCAATGAGTTAAATTTTGTCCAACGGTCTCAACTCGATGCCAATTACATCAAAAACCGTTCCCTTCGTCAAGAGATTCTAATTCTTCTAAAAACTCCCTTTGTTATGATTTCTCCCTGGTAAATCATATTAAAATCATTTAAACTTCACCAATGAATTTCTTTAAAAAGCCCTTCTTTACTAGCCGTTTTTTTCGAATTGCTGTTTCCATTCTATCAGTTTTAGCCATTATTGTTGCTGTTACTGGCGTATTAGGATTCTTTTTTGTCTATCTCCCTGCCAAAGATTTTTATCAACAAGTCAACTCTCTTCAAGCCAATGTTTCCGATCTAAAAACCGCTGTTGCCAACAAAGATTTAAAATCCACTCAAGTTCAAATTGATAATCTCCAATCAAAAATTGGAGTAATCGAGAAATCATACACCAAATTTAAATATGCTAGTTTTTTACCTTACGCCAAAAATTATTATCGCGACGGACTTAATGCTATTTCCATTGCCAAAGAAGGCCTATCTACTGGTACTATTTTGATTAAAGCTATTGAACCATACCAGGATTTTCTAGGTTTGAAAAGTGCCGTTAAAACCGATGCCAATCAAACCACCGAAGACCGGATTGCTTTTTTAACCCAATCAGTCGAGAGCATTATTCCCCATCTCGACACGATCAATCAAAATTTAAATACCATTGAAAATAATCTTAATCAGATCGATGCCAATCGCTACCCAGAGAATTTTAAAGATATCCCTCTTCGTTCATTAATCAACCAAGCCAAACAAACTGTTGGTGAAGCTCATAAACTTTTCAGCAATGGTCAACCAATCCTTAAAAAAATATCCTGGTTACTTGGAAAAGATAAAGCCCGAAATTACTTGTTGATCTTTCAAAACAATGGTGAACTTCGTGCCAGCGGGGGATTCTGGACAGCCTATAGTACTCTTACTATTAAAGACGGTAAAATTTCTGCCGGTGCTTCCAACAATATATATGATCTTGATGATAAAGTTAATAGCAAAATTCCCGCCCCACGAATAATTAAAAACTATCATATCAATGTCCCTTATTTTTATGTCCGCGACATGAATATTTCTCCGGATTATCCAACTGCCGCTGCAACTTTTCTTGAATATTATCAAAAAGCCTATGGCACTAAAACTAAATTCGATGCCGTTATCGCTCTCGACACTGAATTATTAGTTGATCTGGTTGAGGTCTTTGGTACTATCGACACTCCACTTGGTAAATTTAATTCTAAACCGGATAATCGTTGCAATGGTTGTCCAATGATTATTTATGAATTGGAATACATGGCCGGTCGTCCTCGCAACTATATTGATCCCACCCGTAAAGGATTCCTTGGTCCTCTAATGCATTCAATGCTTTCTAATGCTATGGGTTCCGGTAAAGAAAAACTCGGAGCTTTGGCCCAGGTTGGTATAAATAGTATCTATGAAAAACATTTAATGTTTTATTTTGTTGATCCGGAAATGCAATCAGCTGCTGTCTTGGCTAATATGGCTGGGTCAATAACTCAAACCGACAATTCTACAGATTATTTGGCTCTTAACGACTCGAATTTTGCCGGCGCTAAATCAAATCTTTTTATCACTCAAAAAATTAAACACGAAATTACTACCAAAGACAATAAAGTTAGCCATAAAGTCGGTGTTACTTACACTAATCCTTTTGAAGCTAGTAATTGTAATCTTGAGAAAGGAGATTTGTGTCTTAATGCCTCGCAATATCGTGATTTATTCCGTTTCTATGTTCCAACTGGTAGTACCTTGCAAAAAATGACCGGCTCAGAAGTCACGGTTGAACCATATCAGGAACTAGGTAAAACTGTTTTTGAAGGTTTTTATGGCAATAAATATCCTCTCTATCCTAAATCCAGCTCTAAAATATCGATTGAATATACCAGTAGTGTTCCTCTTAATCACAACTATACTTTGTTACTTCAAAAACAACCCGGTACCAAATCAGTTGATTATGAAATCTGGCTTAATGGTAAAAAAGTCGACGCTTTCAATTGGGTAGCCGACAAAACCATCAAGCTTAGTTTGTAATGGAACACTATCGCAATACTCAAGGTATTGTTATTAAAAAAACTGCTTATCAGGAGTCGGATTATTTTATTACACTTCTAACTCCGGATTTAGGCAAGATTAGTTGTCTAGCCAAAGGTATAAAAAATCTAAAATCTCATCGTCTGGGCAATCTTCAGTTGGGTAATATTGTTAAAGTTCATCTTTATACTAAAAACGATTTTATTTGGCTTTCTGAAGCGCAAAATATTGAACCTTTTTTACAGGACGACAAATCATTAACTCAGTTCAATCTATTATTTTATATTTTGGAAATCGTTAATCATTTCATAGCCGACAATCAGTTAATAGATGGGATTTATCCAATAGTTACACAACTTATTCAGGCAATAAATCATAATAATTTTGTTCAACTAATCAAAAATGAAATTAATTTTATTAATCTTCTTGGTTTTGGTTTACCACCGGAAATTAACAAGACCTATAGTCAGCAAGAATATAAAAAATGTCAGCGTCTTTTAAAACAATATCTCGAATCTATTATCGAAAAACCCCTCGAGAGTAATAAATTATTTAAATAACCTTTAATTCGTCATTGCGAGCGTAGCGAAGCAATTCCAAATCAGATTGCCATGTCGCCTCTGTATACTGGCTCCTCGCAATGACATACAGTTACCGTTTATAATATCCACATGAATAATGAACAAAATGACCTAGTTTCCAAGATTGTCTCCCTCTGTAAACGTCGGGGAATAATTTTTCAGAATAGTGAAATCTATGGAGGTGTGGCCGGTTTTTATGATTATGGTCCGATTGGTTCTTTGATGAAAAAAAACTGGAAAGATCTGTGGATTAACAGTAACGTCACTTCCCGTCCTGATATGGTAATGATTGACGGAACTATTATTACTCACCCTCGTGTCTGGGAAGCTTCAGGCCATGTTAAAAACTTTGCCGATATTATGGTGGAATGTAAATCATGCCATAAAAGATTTCGCCCCGATTTACTCGAAGATTCCTCTAAATGTCCTGAATGTGGTGGTCAGTTTACGAAAGGTAAAAAATACAATATTTTATTCGAAACTGAAATTGGTGTCATCGAAGGAGAAAAACAACATGCCTATCTAAGAGGTGAAGCTTGTCAAACTATTTATCTTAATTTCCGAAACATTGTCGATAGTTGCCGGGTTAAAATTCCTTTTGGTATCGCTCAAATTGGAAAAGCTTTTCGCAACGAAATTACTCCTAAAAATTTTCTTTATCGCACCCGCGAATTTGAACAATGGGACATTCAATATTTTGTTCATCCTTCAGAGATGGATAAATGGTATGAATATTGGAAATCCAACAGAATGGATTGGTATAAAAAAATTTTTAATCAACCGGAAAATCTCCGTTTTCGTCAACATCAACCAGATGAACTGGCTTTCTATGCTAAAAAAGCTTTTGATATTGAATATCAAGCTCCCTGGGGTTGGGCAGAAATGGAAGGTATTCACTGGCGCTCCGATTATGATCTGACTCAACATTCCAAATTTAGTGGTCAGGATTTAACTTATCTTGATCCAGTAACGCATGAAAAATATTTACCCCATATTACCGAATGCTCCGGTGGAGTTGATCGTAGTTTCTTTTTCTTACTTCTAGATGCCTTTGCAGAAGAAACCTTGGAAAGTGGCGAAACCCGAACGGTCTTAAAAATTAATCCATTAATTTCTGCCTATAAAATGGCCATTTTCCCACTTGCCGCCAATAAACCAGAACTGGTCGACAAGGCCAATAACCTCTATCAACAACTCCGTTTAAAATATTCTATTGATTATGATGACAGCAGTAATATTGGTAAAAAATACCGCCGTCAGGACGAAATCGGTACTCCATGGTGTTTGGTTGTCGATTATCAAACCCTCGAAGACAATACAGTTTCCATCCGCGACCGCGACACCATGAAACAGGAACGGATAGATCTAAACACAGTT
This sequence comes from uncultured Gammaproteobacteria bacterium, assembly GCA_964434595.1. Lineage (GTDB taxonomy): Bacteria > Patescibacteriota > Microgenomatia > UBA12405 > UBA12405 > CAYSVP01. The sequence goes on from CAYSVP010000009.1 coordinate 6,635, forward strand.
GACAATTGGTTAATAGAAAGGCTAAAGTAACATATGTTTAAAAAAATAACTCTTATCGTTGCTTGTGTTTTTCTTTTATCAGCTTGTGGTAAGAAAACCAAAACTACCAATAATCAACCCACTTCAACTCCTCAAACCGGTGGTGTTTGGGAAATGGTTGAAACAGAAAAACCTTATATCAGTCTTACTCCTACCAGTGACGGTCATTGGTTAAACTTAAAAATTACCAAGCTTTCTTCAAACATTTCTGCCATTGAATACGAATTAATCTACAATGCTATCGATAATAATATGGATATTGAAAAAGGTGTCAGTGGTACTATCAAAAGTCAGGAAATTTCCACTACTATTGAAAGAAAATTACTCCTAGGTACTGAAAGTTGTACTTCGGGTTGTAAATACAAATACGACACCGGAGTTATTGGTGGAACCTTATCGATTAACTTTATTTCCCAAGATGGTAAAACCGCCACTTACCAAACTCCTTTTAGTTTAAAGTCTACTGCCAATCTTAAAAAAGAAGGTTTCTTAAAATTGGAAACCGAGAATTATAGTCTCAAGGCCCCAGTATCTTCCGGAAGCGACTATTATCTGATCCTAAAAAATTATAATGGTGTTTATTCTGTTTTTAGTAGTAATAGCAACTCTTCACTCATTGGTGATCATCAATAATCATGGTCTATCATTTTCCAGTTTTATTGACTGAAACTTTGAATATACTTAATGTAGAGCCCAACAAAATTTATATTGACGCTACTCTTGGTAATGGGGGACATACTATAGAAATTCTAAAAATGGGCGGTATTGTCCATGGATTTGACCAGGATCCTCTCAATCTTAAAATTGCAACTGATCGAATTAGTCAGTTAAATCTTCAATCAAATTTTTTTCCAGTAAATCAAAATTTCAGTCAAATTGATCAATATATCAAGCTTCATAATTTGCCAGTTAGTGGAATATTATTTGATCTGGGTCTAAGTACTAATCAATACCAACAAACCAATCGGGGATTTTCTTTTAATGACGATCAATCTTTGGACATGCGCCTTGATCCAACCACTCAATCACTAACTGCTGAAGAAATTATCAATACTTATTCTGCTGATGATCTTTATAACATTTTTTCCAAAATTGGCCAAGAAAAAATGAGTCGGCCACTAATTAATCGAATTATCTCTGCCCGTCAACGTCAAGCAATCAAAACTGGCCAACAACTTAATCAAATAATTAACCAATTCTATTCTGAAAAAAACCTTCAAACCACTACCAATCCCAGTACTAAAATCTTTATGTGTCTTCGGATTGTTGTTAATCAAGAATTTGAAAATTTAAAAGAAGTTTTAAATCAATCATTACATTTTCCCCATGATTGCACCGTAGCTTTTATTACTTTTCATTCCGGAGAAGATCGTATTGTTAAGTTATTTATTAAAAGTAATTCAGTAATCAATTTAACTCCACGTCCAATCAGACCGCAGTTTGCCGAAATCAAAAAAAATCCTCTCTCTCGCTCTGCTACCCTCCGATCATATAGAATAGTTTAGTGAGAACTAAAATTATTTTAATTATTGCTGTTATTTGTCTAATCAGTGAAATTATATTTTCCTTTTATTATTCGAGTACCTCTCTGTCGCTTAACGAACAGTACAACTCAATTCAATCCACACTGAGTCAATTAAAAATTACCCAAGAACAACTAGAAATCGATTTAGCTGAGATGACTTCACTTAACTCTATTGATACTTTAATAAACGATCAGCAACTAGTTCCCATTAAAAAATCATTATGATTTCCCGAATTAAAATAACCATATTTACCATCATTTTTTGCTACATTGTGATTATCGGCCGGTTTTTTTATTGGCAAATTATCCAAGGACCATCTCTTTATCGCCAAGCAATTTCTCAAACTCTAAAACCTACCAAGATTATTCCAGTTCGTGGTCATATTCTCGATTCCGACAATCGACCCCTAGTTATCTCTCAAACAATCTATCGAATGTCTCTTTATAAACCTGAACTAAAAATAGACCTTCTTCAATTAATCAATCAAATTAATCTTTCACATCTTGATCTTAGTCCGGCCGATAAAAAATTATTAGAAAATTTTTCCAATAATTCTCAACAAAAATGGATTACCCTTAATCATAATTTTCCTCATTCCGAATTAAAAGATTATCAGGATAATGGAATCTCTTTTACCCCTCAAAGTCAAAGACTTTATCCCGAAAAAGATCTTGCCAAAAGTGTTCTTGGTTATTCCACTACTGGTCTTGAAGCTTATTATCAAAAACAACTTCAAGGGAAAACCGGTTTTAGTTGGGAATCAAAAGATGCTACTGGTAAAACTATTGTTAATAAACAAAGTTGGCATGATGACGCCAAAAATGGTCTCGATCTTCATACTTCTCTTAATCGGGGAATTCAATCTTTAGTTGAAAATACCCTTAAAGAAGGTTTAAATACTTACCAAGCCGATTCAGGGGCAATTACCATTATTCAACCTCAAACAGGCAGTGTTATTGCCATGATTGGATTGACCAACGAAGCCACTCCATCAGCAGTAAAAAATAGTGTCATCACCGATCTTTTTGAACCAGGATCAATTTTTAAACCTCTGGTGGTGTCTATGGCATTAGATAATCAATCAATCGACACTAATTTTGTTTGTACCAAATGTGGCTCTCCCCATACTATCGGCCAATACACAATTACCAATTGGGACAACCAACTCCATCCTAATTCTACTCTTCAGGATATTATTAAAAATTCGGACAATATTGGTATGAGTTATATTATTCAACGATTAGGTCTAGAAAAATTTTTAGATTATTTCAATCGCTTGGGTCTTGGTCAAAAAACCAATATCGATCTTCAAGGGGAAAGCAAACCTGTGGTTAAAACTGATTGGCCAGAAATTGATCTGGCCACAGCTTCTTTTGGTCAGGGATTGGCTGTTACTCAAATTCAAATGTTAACCGCCTTTAATACCATTGCCAATGATGGAGTTTTAGTTAGTCCCCATCTTGTCAACTATTTTACTGATGAAAATAATCAGATAATTACCCGTCCCAATCATACTCAACCGGTTTTTTCTGCCACTACTATTCAGGATGTTAAATCAATTCTTAAATACGCTGTTGAAAATAGCGTAGTTACCAAGTTTAAATCTGCTGATCTTGAAGTTTGTGCCAAAAGTGGCACCGCTCAAGTAGCCGTCAAGGGTGGTTACACCGATTCCAACACCATTGCTTCATATATTGGTTTTTCACCTTGTCACAATCCTAAATTTACTATGATTGTCACTATTAATAATCCTCGATCATCACCTTGGGGATCCAGTACTGCCGCTCCAATTTGGTTTGAAATTGCCGACAAAATCAATAATTTGTTATAATTACCTTTGATCACAATGAAACTTAAACGTTTGATTCAAAAATTAAAAAATTATTGTTGGCATCTCCCTAAAGCTTGTTACTATAATTTTCACTACGGTTTCCCTAGTAAGAAATTATTTCTAATCGGCATCACCGGCACTGATGGTAAAACTACTACTACCAATCTTCTCTATCATCTTTTAACCAATGCTGGCTATCATACGGCCATAATTAGCACTCTTGGTAGTCAGGTAGGCGATCAAAATATTTCCACTGGTCTTCATGTCACTTCTCCGGATTCGGCAATTACTCAAAAACTTTTTCGCCAGATGGTCGATTCCGGTATTACTCACGCTATTGTTGAGGTCACTGCTCACGCCATTGATCAATACCGATTTTGTGGTTGCCATTTTCAAATCGCCGGTATCACTAATACTTCACATGAACACTTAGATGAATTTATCACTAAACAAAATTATATCCACACCAAAACAAAACTTTTAGCTAATTCTGATTTTGCCATTATCAATGTCGACGATCCATCCGCCGACTATATTAAATCAAAAGTTTCTTCGATTGGAGCTACTTATAGTATTAAAAAGAAATCAGATTATCAAGCTAAAAATATTTTAATAAATTCCCAGTGGTTAACTTTTGATACTCAACAGCTAAAATTTAAAACCGACAGCAATTATTATTATCAAATTTATAATATACTTCTGGCTTTTGCTATTAGTCAAAAACTAGCTATTGATAATAAAATATTTTTAGAAACCATTAACCAATTTCCTGAAGTTAAAGGTCGTCGCGAAGAAATAAGCAATGATTTAAAAATTAGAGCTATCATCGATTTTGCTCACACTCCAGCGGCCTTAGAACAAACTCTCAAATCTCTTCGCACTGTTACCAAGGGTAAATTGATTGTAATTTTTGGCGCCACTGGTGGTCGTGATTCCAGCAAACGTCCGGAAATGGGCCAAGTTGTTTCCCAAAATGCCGACATTGCCTATATTACCTCCGATGATACCCGACATGAAAAAATTGACAACATTAACCAACAAATAATCAGTGGTATAGATGAAAATCGCCTTAAATCAGGAAAATTTACTTATTATAATCTGCCCAATCGTCAAGAAGCTTTTAATGAGGCTGTTAAAATCAGTCAACCTGGCGATACAGTTATAGCTTGTGGCAAGGGTCACGAAACTTCTATTTTAATTGGCTCAACTGAATACCCCTGGTCGGAAACAGAAGCTTTTAGAACTGCTTTCCGCCATCGCCAAAATATCTAATATGCCTCAATACAACCTTAAATTTAATTTGCCTCTGGAACAGATTTATCAAAACGGATATTTACCTCAACGAAATTCGCCAGATTTTTTTTATCAGGATTCAAGTTGTCGATCCAATTTAACTAATTTTAAATTAAGCTCAGAAAACCGACGAATTCTTCGAAAAACCGACTCTTATACTTTTAATAAATTATCTTTAGTTGATTTTAATTACACTTTCGAAATTCAAAAACAGATCAAACAATGGTTAAGCGGACTTGGTTGGGATTTTCCCATAAGCTCTGTTAAAACTATTTTTAAAAATCATCTTTTTAATTATGTTTATGTCTGGAAACATGATCAACAAATTATTGCCTACTCGATTTGTTATTTTTCCCCATTAATATCACACATCGCTTATGTTTTTTACAATCCGGAATTGTCTCATTCCGACCTTCCTATTCGTTTAGTTCTTCAAACTATAATCGATAGCCAACAATCTGGTTTACAATATTGTTATCTCGGACGTTTTTCAAACTATAAACGTAATATGCCGGGATTCGAAAATTTTCAAAATAATAATTGGCAAAAAATCTAATGCATATTCATATTCTCGGTGTTTCTGGTACCATGACTACACCCATTGCTGTTGATCTTATCCGCCAAGGCCATACTATTACCGGCTCTGATCAGGATAAAATTTATCCTCCTTTTAGCACCATCCTGTCGGAAAATAATATTATAATTAATCAACCTTTTCCCCAAGCTGATCAATATATTGTCGGTTCATCATATAAAGCTTTTGATCGATGTCGTCAGGAATTGGCTGAAATTGAAAAAAATCATCTTCCTTATATTTCCGCCACAAACTATATTGCTCAAAAAGTAATCAAACAAAATTCCATTTTAGTTGCTGGATCATATGGTAAAAGTACTATTTCAGCTTTATTAACCTGGATTCTGATTGAAAATAATTTTAATCCTTCATATTTTTTTGGCGCTGAATGTTTAAACAAAATTCCCTCCTTGACCACCAACCAATCTTCTTGGTCGGTAGTCGAAGCCGACGAATCCATTAATGGTCTGGATACTCAAGCAAAATTTCTTTATTATCCGGCTAAATACCTCATTCTCACTAGCACCGATTGGGAACATAAAGATTCTTATAAAACTGAAGCCGATAATTTGCTGGCATTTGAAAAATTAGTTAAAAATCTACCTTCTGATGGACTTCTCGTCTACAATCAAAAAAGTTTATCAGCTGTAAAACTATCAAAGTTATCCAAAGCTCGGGCTATTCCTTATACTTCCAACCGCCAATTTGAATCTTCCCTGATTGGTCAACACAACCAGGAAAATATTTCCGCTGTTTTTACTCTCTGTTCCAACTTAGGTATTAGTGAAAATAAAATTTTATCAGCCATTAAATCTTTTCAGGGTTTAAAAAGACGGTTGGAAATTATCCCCTCAGGTCAGGACATTACTATTATCGATGATTTTGCTCAATCACCACTTCGGGTTAAACTAGTTCTTTCCGCAGTCAAAAAACAATTTCCAAATTCTCAAATCTATGTCTATTTCGAACCTCATGCTTCTTTTTTGCAAACAAAAGAGGGTTTGTTAGGTTTTAATGATAGTTTTCAATTTGCCAATAAAATATTTTTAGGCCAAATAAAATATAATCCCATTATTTCCAAACAAAATCGGGTCATCTTCAAAGATTATCAAGCTGAAATTGGTGACAAATTAATCTATTGTCCACTTGAAGAGGATCTTTACAATCACATCATTTCCACTCTAAAACCCTCTGATGTTCTAATTCATTTCAGCTCCGGAGGATTATCTGGTATTAATTTAACTCAAAAAATAGCTAGCTTTTATCTGCATAAATAATATATACTTAATAACTTTATGATCCATTTGTATCTTGGACTGCTCCTTTTCTCATTTATCTGTACTTCACTAATTGTTGTTCCCTTTATTAATCTTCTTTACCGTCTTAAATTCCAACGTCGTGATCAAAAAACTCTCGATTTCCAAAATAAACGAACTCCCATTTTTGATAAATTTCATGCCCAGAAAACCGGTACCCCAGTTGGTGGGGGAGCTTTAGTTATTTTTGTTGTCAGTGTTTTATTTCTCTTTTTATTTCAAATTTTAAAAGCGACTAATATTTTTATTTCTAGTAATTTTGATACCAACCATGAAATTCAGATTATATTTTTTACTTTTCTCAGTTTTGGTTTTCTTGGTCTCTATGATGATATTCTAAAATTTTTTGGTTTCCAAAAAACCGGATTTTTTGGCCTCCGAATGAAATATAAACTAGTTCTTCAGTTTATTATCGGACTAACAATTTCCATTATGATTTATTACTTTCTTGGACTTGATTTTATTTACATTCCTTTTCTTGGAGCAGTTAAGCTTGGCCTTTTTTCCATTATTCTTCATACTCTTTTGATTGTCTCCTTTGCTAATTTTTTTAATTTTACCGATGGTCTTGATGGTTTATCTTGTGGTTTACTGATGATTTCTCTCTTTGCCTTCTGGGTACTATCTGCCAATCAACTTGATACCGTAATATCTCTCTTTTTAGCCCTATGGATCGGCAGTCTTATTGCCTTTCTCTATTTTAATATTTATCCGGCCAGAATTTGGTTGGGTGATGTTGGTTCTCTCTCTTTTGGGGCTACTTTTGCTGTTATTGCCATTATCTTGGGAAAAACTATTCCTCTAGGTATTATTGGTTTTATTTTTATTATTGAAGGTCTTAGTAGTACTATTCAAATTTTTAGTAAATTATATTTGCATCGTAAAATTTTTCCAGCCGCTCCACTTCACCTAACTCTCCAGAAATATGGTTGGGAAGAACCTAAAATCGTCATTCGCGCCTGGTTGGCCGGAGTTATATTAGCAATTTTTGGACTATGGTTAGGATTAAATTAACTGAACTAAAAGTTGAAATCTCCAAGTATATTGGCATTCCTTACTTTATTAATATACCTCCAGTTAAAGACCAAAGCGAAGCTGTTTTAGTTGGTAAAGGTACTGCCAAAGAAATTGCCCTAAAAACCGTTGAATATGCCAATAATGAAAACATCAAATTAATCGACTTCACCTCTCAACAAATTTATAATTTCCAAAAAAAACATCATCTTGGTATCGACTGTTCCGGTTTAGCCACCAATTTACTCAATTTTTATTTTGGTACCGATCTCAATGTCCGTCGTACCTCCGCCGATATTTTAACTTCGGCTCCTTTATCGTCTCCAGTTTCAGTCTCCGATGTTCAGCCGGGCGATCTTATCCGCCAGAGAGATGGTAAACATGTTTTATTTATTATTGAAAAAATAAATCAGACTATTTTTTTTGTCCATAGCAGCCATCTTTGTCGGGGGGTCCATTATGGTGAAATTAATATCACCACAGATCAGGATAAATTCTCACAAGGCATCTT
>CAYSVP010000009.1:14838-21275 GCA_964434595.1 uncultured Gammaproteobacteria bacterium
ATTATGGTGAAATTAATATCACCACAGATCAGGATAAATTCTCACAAGGCATCTTTCGTCTAACGTCATTGCGAGCGTAGCGAAGCAATCCCATTGGAATCTTCCCAACCTTTCGTCAAAACAATTCCAAACGAGATTGCCACGTCGCCTCTGTATACTGGCTCCTCGCAATGACGTTTACTTCTCTTCTACTAATTCCCGATATTGCAATGGTTCTAAAGATGTAATTTCTACTTCAGTTCCACACTCCTGACACTCCAAAATATCTCCAACCATCAAACCGTCTGTGTGTTTAATTTCCGCTTGGCAATCAGGACAAATAATTTTATTGTTAGCGTCTGTCATAAAATTTAGTTAAAATAATAGATAACTAAACAGATTATTACACATTTTTAGTATTTTAGAATTTAGAATTTAAGTTTTAATTATTTATGACACCTTTAATTAAATTCGAAAGTGTTTATCTAAAACGCGAAGATTACAACCAAACTGGTTCAGCCAAAGATCGGGCTATCTCTCTTCAAATTGCCAACCTTATTAAAAACAATTATAAATCGGCAGTCATTTCTTCCACCGGTAATGCCGCTATCTCGGCTCAATTTTATTGTCAACAAAATAATATTCCTTTAACTATTTTTGTCTCTCCTAAAACCAATCCTCAAAAACTAAAATTACTAACTAATTATCAAACATCACTTCAACCAATCAGCCAAGCTTTTAAATTTGCCAAACAAAATAATGCCTATTTTCTCCGACAATCAACTGATCCGGTCGCCATCGATGGTTATTCCCAAATTGGTCAGGAATTAATTGAGCAACTACCCCAAATAACCAGTCTTTTTGTGCCCGTAGGTAGTGGTGCTACTCTTTTAGGAATATCTCAAAAATTACCAAAATCAGTTAAAATTTACGCAGTCCAACCTGCTTCATATTGTCCTATTGCTTCATATTTTGATAATACTTTTGTTCCCGAAACCACTACTGTTACCGACGCTCTTGGTGCCAAATTACTACCTTTAAAAAATAAAATACTGTCAACAATTACCGGCGGTATTGTGGTTCAAAACGCCGATGTTCTATCCCAAACCATCGATACTTCTCCTGAAGGTAATCTGGCTTTTGCTGGTTATTTAAAAGCTAAAAAACTTTTCCCAGTAGGGGATTATCCTGTTATTTTATTAACCGGTACTAAAAGATAATGACTCTTCTCCAACAATTAAACGATTCTCCTTATGATTTCTATTTTCTCTGTGTTGATAAATTTTTAGATATTGATCTACCTGAGCTTAAAAATTTCATCTCTCTTAATCCTGAGAAATTAAACATCACCCTTTCGGAAAAAAATTCTGGTCGTCTATTAGCTCACCCGACTACCCAGGATTTTATTAACCATAATTCAGCGGAAACTGGCCGTAAACCAGCTATTATTCCATTCAAACCATCAGCTAAAATTGACTTTATTTGTCAGAAAAATAATTGGACCTTAATTGCCAATCCTGGCCCCCTTAATCGTTTTATCGAGGACAAAATTAAATTTAGCGAAATGTGTCAAAAACTAAGTTTACCGACTATTGATAATCAAATTAACCCTCTCAATCCTACAACATATCAACAAGCCCAAGAAAAATTTGGTTCCGATTTAGTAGTTCAAACTCATTTTGGCTGGGCTGGGAACAGTACTCATCTTTCCAATAAATACGAGGATCTAAATATTCCTTCGGAAACAATTGTTAAATTTTCCCCTTATTTATCCGGTTATTCTCTTCTCAACAATTGTTGTCTAACAAATAGTGGTCTAATGCAAAGTCCACCGGCTCTTCAATATACTGGTCTAAAGCCACTAACCAAAAATCCTTTCGCTACTGTCGGTCGTCAATGGCCAAGTTTTGCTCCACCAAAGATAATTGCTCAAGTAGAAGACATCACCAATAGATTTTCCCTTATTCTTCAACAATACAATTACCGTGGTTTTTTCGGTCTAGATTTTTTTGTTCACCAAGATAAAGTTTTTTTACTTGAATGTAACCCTCGTCTAACTGCTTCGTTTGCCTTCTACACTCAAATTGAATTTTGCCACCAACTCGAACCGTTATTTTTATATCATTTAGCCTCATTTATTAATCTCGATTATCCATTAGTCTCACGTTTTAATTCACCACTAGTTGGATCAGAAATTACTGTAAAAGATAAAAATGGTGTTACCACCAAAAAATTCCAACAATTTTCCGCTCTTTCTACAGAGACTAATCCCATCACAATTTCCCCAGACATTATTAGCCAACTTTTATGAATCAATCAAAATCTACGCCTAGAATAGGTTTAATATTTACTATTTTTAGTCTAATTATCATTGGCATTATTTTTATAGCCATTTCTTCACTTACTGAAGCTAGTCAATCCACTGGTGATAAATATTATTTTATTAGAAAACAAGCAATCTGGCTTTCCATCGGTCTGACTGCTTTTATTGTTGGTACTAAAATAAAATTTAATTGGCTAAAAAATAATGTTTCTCTGTTTTATTATGGAGCTCTTTTCCTTCTTTTAATAGTCTTGATCCCTAAAATCGGCAACCAGGTTTCCGGTGCTCGGCGTTGGTTAGATCTTGGTATTGTTGGTATTCAACCTTCAGAAATTTACAAAATGGCTTCTATTCTATTTTTTTCTTATTTATTTTCTCAAAACAATAAACGAACTGTAAAAAATTTATTAATTTTTCTTGTTCCTGGGCTTTTTTTGATTTTACTCGAACCAAATTTCAGTACTTTAGTTTTAGTCACTGCCACTATTTTTACACTTTTTTATCTCTCCGGAGGGGAAATTCTACCAATTTTTACCCTAACTCTAGGGGCTATTATTATTAGCTTTTTATTAATTATCATTTCACCTTACCGTTCAGCTCGTCTTAAAACCCTAATTAATTCCGGTCAATCATCAACCATTGACTATCACTCCAATCAAATGCTTTTAGCCCTAGCCTCAGGTGGTTTTAGTGGTAAAGGTTTTGCCAACTCAGATCAAAAATATCGTTATCTTCCAAAAATATCTACCGATTCTATACTGGCAGTTATTGGTGAAGAAACTGGTTTTATTGGTATTGTTATTGTCATTAGTCTTTATATTCTCCTTATTACTCAGGTTTTTGCTATTAGTAGACATTCTACTGATCCTTTTGTGACTTTAGTTATTCAGGGAATTGCTATTCTAATTGCCTTTCAAAGTCTTATCAATATTTCCGCTACTTGTGCCATAATCCCTCTGACTGGAGTACCTCTACCTCTAATTTCCTACGGTGGATCATCACTAGTAACTCTTCTTTTCGGACTCGGTTTAGCCCAAAACTTGCTATACTCAAATAACTGTGAAACTCCAAAAAACCATTATAATCGTCGGCAACCATCACACTCCGGCCATCGAATTAATTCGTCAACTTCGATCAGATCCGACAACTAATTGGCAAATTCACTATCTTGCTCATGTCTTTCCTTCAGAAACTCATCTAACTCACACAATTATCCCCAAACTTAAGGTAAATTTTCACCCGATTAATTCAGGTAAATTTGATCGTCGCTTTATTAGTAAAACTATCATGGGTATTCCTTTAACTATCGCTGGTATTTTTCAAAGTTTTTTTTTGATTTATAAAATAAAACCTGATATTGTAGTTTCTTTTGGAGCTTACGTCTCTGTTCCGGTTATCATCGCTGCTAAAATTTTATCTATTAAATCAATAATTCACGAACAAACTCTAACTAATAGTTTAACGACTCGTTTTTGTGCCCATTTTGTCGATAAAATTGCTTTATCTTTTAATCATCCACCGCAAATAAGAGAGCTACCAAAAAAGAAAATAGTAGTCACTGGTAACCTCCTTCGTCAGGAAATTTTTAATAATATCTCATCAAACAAACAATTTTTAAAATTTGCTTCTTCAAATAAACCTCTTGTTTACATAACCGGCGGCAACCAGGGTTCCTCTACTATTAATCAATATATTAAAAAATTATTACCAAAATTAAAACAATATAATCTAGTTCATCAGACAGGAGCTTTAGAATATTCTCAATTCCAACCATTAAAAAATTCCAATTATTTTCCGGTTGAATTCGTCAATTCTGAAGATATTGGTTGGATATTACATCATGCAAATGTGGTCATTTCTCGGGCCGGAGCTAACACTTGTCAGGAATTATCTGCTCTACAAAAAAAATCAATTTTAATTCCTTTCCCTTACGCTCAGCAAAATGAACAATTTCTTAATGCTCAATGGCTTCAACAACAGTTACCCCAATCTACCATTATTATTAATCAATTTTCACTAATACCTTCAAAAATTTTAAATTCCATTCAGACTCTCTTAAAACTACCAACAGATTTTTCTTCTTCAAAAAGTTTTTCTAATCCTAAATTGTTAAAATTAATTTATGAATTGGTTTAGAATTAGTATTGCCTTTTTACCACTTTTGTTTCTGATTTTAGAACTAGTTTTTATCGATTCTCTTCATTCCCGTTCAAATTTCAATCCAGTCGCCAATCAAAACAGTAATGTAAATCAATTCGAAAATATTCTTCATCTTTCTAATTTTCAACCTGTTAACTTAAAATTTTTTGGATATCGTCAAGAAATGGAATTTTCAGTTGAAAATACTAATGTTATTTTTTCTACCAATTTATCACCTTTAGCCCAAGTTACTGCCTTACAAAATGCCCTCAAAACCTCTAATATTAAAGATAAGAGGCTTAAATTTATTGATTTAAGTTCAGCCCATCCATATGCAACACTCGAAAATAATTAATGGAATAGATATTGGCACCACCAAAATAACCACTATTGTCGGACAATATTTTGATATCGAAGATCGTTTTAATGTCATTGCCGTAGCTTCCAATCCTTCTATTGGTTTTCGTAAAGGTCAAATTATTAATCTTGATCAAGCTACCCAGTCAATAACTCAAAGTCTAGAATCTGCCGAAAGAATGGCAGGATTTCAAATAAACTCCGCTACAGTTTCCCTGGCTGCTCCCTATATTGAATCTATAAATTCTCAGGGGGTAGTGGCTATTAGCAATCCTAATGGAGAAATTACTGGTAACGATGTTACCCGCGCCATCGAAGCCGCCAAAGCAATTACTTTGCCTACCGGTAAAGAAATTATTCACATTATTCCTCGTCGTTATTCAGTTGATGGTCAAGATGGTATTCTCGACCCAGTTGGTATGAATGGAGTCCGATTAGAATTAGAATCTCATTTAATTTTAGCTTCCTCTCCTGGCCTAAAAAACCTTCACAAATGTCTAGAGGAAATTGGTATTAAAACTAATGCATTAGTTTATTCCGGTTTAGTCACTGCTCAAGCGGCTTTAACCGACACCGAAAAAGAACTTGGAGTTGCTCTTATCGACATTGGCGGAAGTATTACCACTTTAACTATCTATACCGAAGGTACGCCAATTTATTCAGTTGTTATTCCTGTTGGTGCTAATAATGTTACCAATGATCTGGCCATTGGCCTACGTTTATCTCTCGAAGATGCTGACAAAATTAAATTGAAGTTAGCTAAATCAATTGAAAATAAAAATTTTGAAGATGAAGTTGATCTTTCTCATTTTGGAATTCTTTCCGAAGAAAAACACCGTATCTCTTTACAAACTGCTATTAATGGTATTGTTAAACCCCGTCTCGAAGAAATCTTTTCCATGATTTATGATCAAATTCAAAATAGTGGTTTTGGTAATTCAATTCCGGCCGGTGTAGTTATTACCGGTGGTGGATCTCTAACAGTTAATGCCAAAGAAATTTGTAGTAAAGTTATTCCATTGCCTCTCCGGATAGCCACACCACCGCGTCTTGGTGGTATTGTCGACGATATCCTAAATCCCAGTTATACCAGTTCTATCGGCTTATTAATGTATGCTCTTAATAGTCCTGAAAGTACTGATAATTCTCCAAGAAAAAATATTAATCTGGGTGGTATATTTGGAAAACTTAAAAATTTAATCGAACCATTACTGCCATAAATTATCTATGGGTCTAATTAAAAATCTTTCTGGTCAGTTTGCCCACATCAAAGTTGTTGGTGTTGGTGGTGGTGGTAATAATGCCATTAATTCCATGATAAGTGAAGGTGATATTAATGGTGTCGAATTTGTTGCTGTTAATACTGACTCCCAAGCTCTTCTAAATTCTCTAGCTCCGATTAAAATTCAAATCGGTGAAAAGTTAACCAAAGGTCTCGGTGCTGGTGGTAATCCTCAAATGGGACAAGAAGCTGCTCAGGAATCTAGCGATAAAATCAGAGAAATTCTTGATGGTGCTGATATGGTGTTTATTACTGGTGGAATGGGGGGTGGAACTTGTACCGGCGCCGCTCCGATCATTGCTGAAATTGCTAAAAAAGAACTAAATATCCTAACCATTGGTGTTATTACTAAGCCAT
>CAYSVP010000010.1:0-1200 GCA_964434595.1 uncultured Gammaproteobacteria bacterium
GGAATAGCAAAATCAACTTTCTTAGGATTGGTGTCCGTATCAGTAATTGCAACTACTTTAATATTTCTTAACTTAGCTTCTTTTATGGCCGTTTTTTCAAATCCAGCATCAACTAAAAAGATAATATCAAATAGCTTTTCCAAACCGGTCAAACCACCGATCATTTTCTCCAAACGAATGGTTTCTTTTTTCATTTCCAAAAGCTCTTTTTTAGTACTTTCAGTGAAAGTATTTTTTTCTAAACCATCTTTTATATCAACATATTTTTTAATATCTTTGCGAATTTGTTCCCAGTTGGTAATTGTCCCTCCCAACCAACGATCAGTAATATAAGGAACTCCGGCATCAATTGCTACTCTCTTGATTACTTCCCGAGCCTGTCTCTTGGTTCCCAACAAAACAATTTTTTTACCATTCCTACGGGAATTATAAATGTAGTTACAAGCTTTTTCTAAAGCCGATTGAGTCTTGACCAGATCAATAAGTTGTATTCCATCCTTAGCCATATAAATATTTTCTTTGGCTTTTGGATGAGTTTTAGAAACTTTATGGCCTAAATGACTTCCGGCAGTCAATAAATCTTTTAAACCAATAGTTAAATCATATTTTTTATCTTCTTTAACTGCCACAGCCTTGGTATCAACAATCTTTTTCTCGATCAGAACATTTTCAGCTACCTTTACTTCCTTTTTAGGCTTTAGGCTTTCAATCTTCGACTTTTTATTCTTCTTAATTACTAATGCTTTTTTAACCAGTTTTTTACCAGTCAAATTTACTGTTTTCTTTTTTACTACCATAGTTTTTACTTTGCCTAGTCGTAACTAAAACAACTAATAATCAAGTTTTAGAAAGACAGGTCTTCAATTTAGGGTATTGTTTAACCCAAAACTATAAATTTTAATCTCAGTATTTTAGCACACCACCAGCGGATTAAATCATTTTATCCACATCTTTTAGATATTCATTCCATTTTTGCTTATTCGTAACACCGACTTTTTCCATTATATTAGTAATTGTTTTCCTGACAATATTTCTCGGCTTAACAAATTCAGCCACGTCATTCTTACCTACAATTCCATAACTTCTTAATAATTCATTATCCTTATCTGATTGACTTAACTCCTTATCAGTACTCCTCTGATTCATATTTATATTTGGATTTAGTTTTCTTTTTAGATTTTCAATAATTGGCATTTTTTT
>CAYSVP010000010.1:1300-4022 GCA_964434595.1 uncultured Gammaproteobacteria bacterium
TTTTGTGCCCTCATCGGGTTCCATTCTCATAATCCCTTTAAACCATACCATCATCTAAATAAGATTCAGGAGTAATCTAAGGGGAAATTTGTATTTTGCAGGTTGTTAAAGTACAAGCCCAACCTAAGCTGGGTTAATCGAACTTCAACAGTCCCGCTATTTTTAATTCTCTGTTTCCATACCGCTTTGGTAAGTGCGGTACTGCTGTTTCGAATTAGGCTTATAATATCACATATACACCAAAAAGCAATACACAATTAATACACATCGTGTTTACTTTTGGAAATATGATAAATGTAAGCTTTCAAATAAATTGTTTTCTCTCTATGGTTACTATTCTCACCAAGTGACATTAATAATACTAGCATACACATCTATTACATTTCAAATGTGTAAAAATATTACAAAAATCCACCTTTTAAAAAAGAACGGCCGTAGGCCAAGGGGGTTTTCTTGTTTTCTAAATCTTATTTTTTCATGAAGGTATATTTGCTATATAATTAACCATGTCCTCCGAAAAACAATCATTCTCTACAATCGAAATCCGTTTACCTCAGGATAATGAATTCACTATCGAATCAATGTCCTCCCTTCTCAGCAATTTTACTCAGTTTTCTCATTCATCATTTTTTGATTGGATTTTAGGCAAAAAACACACCATAGCCTCGCTAGAAATTGTTCTCCAAAATGGTCAAATTCATTTTTATGTCGTTACTCCTCAATCAGATATTGAATTCTTTCGCTCCCAAATATTAGCTCAATATTCCACCGCCATTACCAAAGAATCCAAAGACTATTTAAACGTCATTGCAAGCGAAGCGAAGCAATCCCCAGACGGGATTGCCACGTCGCCTTCGGCTCCTGGCAATGACGTCTTTATAAGTCAGTTGTGCCTCGCTCGCCCTTTCACTTATCCCATTAAAACCGCCAAGGATTTTAAAGACACCGATCCCCTAGTTTCTATCCTCGCCCCCCTTTCTCGTAGTCAAAATTCAACCGATTTTTTCCTTTATCAAATTATTCTTGGTTCTGCACCAAAAAATTGGCAAAATGGCATTATTTCCGTCATCCAAAACGGTATCATTGTTGACAAAGAAAAAGGGTTCCGTCAACCCCATCCTGATAAACAAGTTTTTGAAACAAAAATTCAATATCCTGGTCTTTTAGCCCAAATTAATTTATTAAGTAATAATCCCCAACTTCTCAACTCAATCGCCGCCTCTTATGGTATTTTTACCAGTCCTAGGGGTAATTTTATTAAATCTTCTTCACCGGGATTTTTTACCAAAAACAAACTCTTAAAATCAATTTATAATCGTCAATTAAAACTCAATAAATTTATTTTAAACACCGAAGAACTATCTGCTCTGTGGCACTTTCCCAATCAAAATACTAGATTACCCAATATTGCTTGGGGTAAAAATCTTTTTGCCGATCCTCCCGAAAATCTTCCCGTCGCTACCGATCTTGATGATGAAGCCAAACACAATATTACCTTTTTTGCTAAAACTGAGTTTCACAATCAAGACACTGTTTTTGGTATCAAACAAGGCGAAGATCGTCGTCGTCATACTTACATAATCGGAAAATCTGGTACCGGTAAAACTACTCTTATTGCCAACATGGCCATCGATGATATCCGCAAAGGTCGCGGTGTGGCGGTAATAGATCCCCATGGCGATCTCTGTAACACCATCCTTGACTATATTCCCGCTTCACGGATTAACGATTGTTGTTATTTCAATCCGGCCGATTCGGAATATGTCTATCCTCTCAATGTTCTAGAAGCTGAAAATGATTCTCAAAAAGAATTAGTTGCCTCCGGAGTAATCTCTATTTTTAAAAAACTCTACGGTAATGTTTCCTGGGGACCTCGTCTAGAACACATACTTAGAAATGCCGTTTTAACTCTGGTCAATACTCCCAATTCTGATTTAACCCATGTTGTCGAAATATTAACTAACCAATCTTTTCGTAACCAGGTGGTTGCTAATCTTAAAAATCAAACCCTAATCAATTTTTGGAAAAACGAGTTTGACCGCATGGATAATAAATATCAACAAGAATCTATTTCTCCAATTTTAAATAAAGTTGGACAATTTTTATCCTCGACTAATATTAGAAATACCATCGCCCATCCCAAGTCTAAAATTAGAATTGATGAAATAATGAATCAAAAAAAGATTTTAATTGCCGATTTATCCAGTGGAAAACTAGGCGAAGACAATTCTGCTCTTCTTGGAGCCATGTTGATTACCCAGATTCAGCTTTCTGCCATGAATCGTGTCTTCCAAGACGAATCACAACGATCTGATTTTTATCTTTATGTTGACGAGTTTCAAAACTTTGCTACTGAAGCTTTTATTAAAATACTTTCTGAAGCACGTAAATTTAGACTAAATCTAATAGTTGCCAACCAATATATGGCCCAGCTAGATCGCCCCATTCAAGATGCCATTTTTGGTAATGTCGGTTCACTTATGTCATTTATAGTTGGCAACCAAGATGCCTATATACTTAGTAAAGAATTTGGTCCCAAGTTTCCACCAGAAGATCTGGTAAAAATTGGTAAACATCAAATAATTTGCAAATTAAGTATCGACTCTGAAACTCAAGATCCTTTTTATGCTATTACCCTTCCACCTCTCTCTTGTAAAAACCAAGGCCGTGATAAAGTAATTCGAATTTCACAGGAACATTGGGGTAAAAAGAAATAAAATAT
>CAYSVP010000010.1:4122-6160 GCA_964434595.1 uncultured Gammaproteobacteria bacterium
CCCTCTTGACAACTATTATAAGACTGTCCTATATTTATATTAGTTATACATTTTTTATTTAAAACATATGAACAGAGAAATCTTAAATTACACACCAATTGAACTAAATAAAATGCCTGAAACCAGGGAAACAAAACAAAATAATCTTCAATTGGAAAACTTTTATAATTCCCCCATTGAACTTCAAAATAGGATTGCTCAAACCGCTATCAACAAAATGAATAATTCGATCAATAAATAATTATTAATTACCCTATAAATAAATGGAAAAAACTAAATTTTTTTACAAAATCGAAAATAATGGCCGAGTTAACAATTTGGCCGATGAATATAACAAAGTATTTACCACCATTAAAATTGAGCCACCTCAACCCCGTCAAATCAATAAAACAGAAGTAAATTTTAAAGCTTAAGGCTTTTTCCAACTTGCCCATTTACAGGCCGGATATTTTGAACAACCAAAGAATTTTCTCCCCGTTTTAGTTTTTCTCACTACTCCCTCAGCTCCGCATTCTGGACAATTAAATCCCGCCATTTCTTTAAATTGTCGGGTATATTTACACTCCGGAAATCGTGAGCAGGATACAAATTTTCCAAATTTTCCCATTCTAATCACCAATTCTCCTTCGCTACAATCCGGACATTTTTCTCCTAACTTTTCCGTTTCTACTTTAACTCTTTCCGCTGTCTCTCCAACCAGTTTTATCTCGTCTTTAAATTTATCCCAGAAAGTTTTCATCATTTTTTTCCAATTCTCTTTACCCAAAGCCACCTGATCCAAATCCTCTTCCATTCTGGCCGTAAACGGCAACGATAAAATATCGGGAAAATTTTTGACCAAAAATTCATTGGCTGCCTGTCCTAATACTGTTGGTACAAATTTACCTTCATTCTTTTCTACATATTGTCTCAATTGAATAGTTGAAATAATTGGAGCGTATGTCGATGGTCTACCAATTCCTTGTCTTTCCAAACTAGCGACCAATGAAGCATCTGTATAACGAGGTGGCGGGTTAGTTTCCGTTTCCACCACTTCGACTTTTCGACCCAACATTGATTCCCCAATTGTCATTTGTGGCAGTATTTGATCTTCATGTTGCTCACCAGTAATTTTCAAAAAACCATCGAACAACATAACTACCCCAAATGACTTAAATACTGCGGATCCATTGGTAAATGTTATCACCATATTTTTCATTTTTGCCGCCGCTGCTTGAGTCGCCAACGATCTCTTCCATATCATTTGATATAGTTTCAACTCTTTACTATCAATATCTTGCGGAGCCACTACTTCGGCTTTAGTTGGTCTTATTGCCTCATGAGCTTCCTGAGCATTTTTTGAAGTATTTTTAAATTCCCTAACTTTATTTGACAAATATTGATCACCATATTCCAATCCAATATACTTCCGAAAATCTACTACTGCCTTTTCCGATAAATAAACCGAGTCAGTCCGATGATAAGTAATTAAACCTTTTTCATACAATCTCTGAGCTAAACTCATTGTTTGTTTACCCGACCAACCCATTCGCCTAGCCGCCGCCTGTTGTAATTTTGAAGTGGTATAAGGTGGTAAAGGATTACGATTTATTTCTTTCTCTTCAATTGTGTCTACTTTATATTTATCACTAAGGTTTGAGACAAATTTATCAACCTCTTCTCTTGAACTAAAAACTGATCGGGAATAATTATAATCTCCGTCAAATAATTTTAATTTCTCTTTATATTCAACATTTTTACCATCCACTTTTACCAACTCACTGGTGAAACTTCCTAAATCTGTTACTACTTTATAAAATTTTTCTTTTTTAAAGTTTAAAATTTCTTTTTCTCTTTCACAAATCAACCTTACCGCCACAGATTGAACTCTTCCTGCCGACAATCCTCGACGAACTTTTTTCCACAACATCGGACTTAATGAATATCCCACTACCCGATCTAAAATCCTTCGACCTTGTTGGGCATTAACTAAATCCATGTCAATATCCCGACTATTTTTCAAAGCTTCTTCAACCGCCTCTTTGGTAATTTCATGAAA
>CAYSVP010000010.1:6260-16385 GCA_964434595.1 uncultured Gammaproteobacteria bacterium
TATCCCGACTATTTTTCAAAGCTTCTTCAACCGCCTCTTTGGTAATTTCATGAAAAGTAGCCCTAACAATACGTGCCTTACCCTCCTTGTCAAGGTCCTTAGATCCTCGTAGGGGAGAGGGTGACCCGCCTCGGCGGGTCGGGTGGGTTTTGACCTCATTTTCTAATATCCATTTCACATGCCATGCAATTGCCTCTCCTTCACGATCAGGATCAGAAGCCAAAATTATTTCATCGGCTTGTTTTGCCATTTTTTTTAAGTTGTCAACAATTTTCTTTTTTTGAGAGTCAATTTGATAATCAATTTCAAAATCATGAACTAAATCCACCCCCATCTTGTTCCCTGGCAAATCTCTTAAATGACCAACTGTAGCCACTACTTCAAAATCTTTACCTAAATACTTTCCAATTGTTCGCGCTTTTGTTGGTGATTCGACCACCAATAGTTTTTTCATAACTGCCATTGTCTTCTATTGTAAACTGTCTGTCAAGACGCTTTACAAATACCTTGGCACTAATGTGTTTGGCTCGTTAAACCATTCTTTTAGAATATCCCCTACTATCGGTGCCGCCACATCACTTCCTTCACCACCACGTTCCACCATAACCGTAATCGATATTTCCGGATTTTCAATTGGAGCAAAAGCTGTCAACCAAGCGTGAGTGTCTTTACTACCATCTCCAACTTCAGCCGTACCAGTTTTACAAGCTATTTCAGTTTTAAAATTAAATAACGGCCAAGCTGTTCCTCCAGATTTGCATGCCGCTTTCATTCCCTGTCGAACTATAGCTAAATTTTCTCTGTTTATTCCTAAAGACTGGCAATCATCTTTACCATTTTTCAAAATTGTTGGTCGACATTTTATTCCCCAATTAGCCACAATATTTGTCATCTGATTAACCTGTAGTGGTGTTGTCGACAGCAAACCTTGACCAATTGAAATATGATAAGTATCGCCCAAAAACCATTTTTCTCCTTTATTTTTTTGTTTCCAATCATCATCAGGTACCAATCCCGGTACTTCTCCCGGTAACTCCACTCCGGTCAACTCTCCGTAGCCATATTTATTAGACCATTGTTTTATCCGGTCAACTCCCAAATCTTCTCCTAATCGGTAAAAATAAATATCATTTGATTTTTGAATAGCCGTGACAATATTAATTGGCCCATTAACGACTCCACTTTTGGTGTACTGCCAATTATTATAAGAATAATCGCCCACCTTGATTACCCCAGTATCATTGTAAGTTGAAGATAGAGTTATCACCCCACTTTCCAATCCTGATGTAGCCACTACAGGTTTAAAGACACTTCCCGGATGATATCGGGCTGAAATAGCCCGGTTTAACATCGACAACTTGTCTTTATCATTTAAATACTGTTCAATTTGAGCATCATTTTGTTGATAAGAAAAAACATTTGGATCCATCGCCGGTGACGAAACCATAGCTAAAATTTGACCATTACTTGGGTCACTAATAATTACTGTTGCTTTTTTGCCATCAAGCATTTTATATATTTTCTCCTGCCAATACGCATCTATTGATAAATTTAAATCCTTACCTGTTTCTGGTTCTTCCCTTCCCAACTCCCGGATATATTTTCCATTAGCATCAGTTTCCACTAATCTTCGACCATCAATCCCTCTTAAACTACAATCAAAAAATTTTTCTGCCCCGCTTCGACCAATTACTTCATTTTTACCCAACTCAATACCACATTCGCTACCATTCAAATCATCATTATTTACTTTTCCTACATACCCAGTTAACAAGCCCAAAGCCTCACCATAGTAATATTGACGTTTTAAATCATAAGCCAAATCATTACCTTCAAACTTATAGCCTTCGAAATCACCATCACCTTGATATATTTTTTCTTCACCTTCTTTTTTAAAGTATTGGTAAACACTCTTGGCTACTATTCTGCCTTTTCGATCAACAATTTTTCCTCTAGCTGCAGGAATTACCATTTCATTAACCCGATTCTCCCGAGCCAACATTGAATAATATTTTTGTTTGATAATTGATAATCTTATTACTCCCACCAACAATATACCCAAACTTAACAGTAAACCCCCATTAAACAACCAATATTTCCAGCTAGATTCTGATTCCATATTATTTTTTTGTTCCCTCAACCACTCTAATCATATTCAATAATTTGGTATTTTCCAATAATTCCTCCACTCCCCGGATAACTGCGTAACTACTTTCTTCAGCCACTTTAGTATTTATTTTTGTTTCTTTTTCAATTAACTTGTCCATCCCCCGTAAATTAGCACCACCTCCGACCAACACAATTCCCCTCTTTAAAACATCCTCCATTAACTCCGGAGGAGTTTCATCCAACATTTCGGTTATCAACTTAGCCATTTTCTGAGCTTCAAAGATAATTGCTTCTCGAATTTCACCTTCAGCCACTTTTATACTTTTCGGTAATCCTGTTTCCAAATCTCGACCTCTTAAAACCGCCGATTTTCCCTCTCCTTTTATATCGCCAACATTGCCAATTTCCATTTTTACTCTTTCGGCACTACTTTGACCTATTAATAAACCATATTTCATTTTGATATAGCCAACAATCGCCTGATCCAACTCATTTCCCGCCAATTTTGAGCTTCTTTCTATTACCACTCCCCCCAAAGAAATCATCGCCACTTCAGTTTTCCCCCCACCAATATCCATTAAAATTACTCCTGTTTTTCCGGTCATTATCTTTTCCTGAATTAATCCGGTCGCCGCCAACACCACTCCCTCAATCAAAACTACTTCTCTGGCACCGGCCTTATAAAACACCGATCTTACAGCTCTTTTTTGTACTTCAGTTGAATAACTCGGTACACTGACAACTACTCGTGGTTTAAACAATTTAGGATATTTACTAGGTACTTCATAAACCAACTTTAAATAATAAGATACTAAACTTTCGATGGCCTCCAGATCTATTATTACCCCGTTTTTTATCGGTGAAATCACCTCCACTGATTGTGGCTCACGATTTAAAATTTCTTTAGCTTTTTGTCCATAAGCCAGAGGAATTATATTTTTATTTTTAGGAGCCGAGAGACCTGTCCATCTCTTTTTCTTTATCCTTACCAACATTGTTGGCTCATCAATTACCACCCCTCTTTCTTTTAAATAAATTCGAGTCATACTACTCCCCAAATCAACCCCAATATCCCAATACAAATTTTGCCAAAGTTGTTTTAAACCAGAAATAAAATTAAACTTGTCCATTACTTACCAAGTATACTATTAATATGTCTCAAAGCCGTATTATCAAACTCTTTTATTTATCACTGTTTCTCTTTACTCCGATTATTTTTACTTCAATAAATTCCGAATTATTTGAATTACCCAAGATGTACTTTGTTTACAGTCTTACTATTATTATTGCCTGCCTTCATCTCATTAATTACTTTCGCGGCCACATTTCTCTCTTTCATTTTTCTTTTTTAGATATTCCTTTGATTGTTTTTTATTTATCTCAATTAATTTCCACTATCTTCAGTATCGATGTTCACACCTCTATCTTTGGTTATTATTCCCGACTCAATGGTGGCCTTCTCTCTTTAACTTGTTATTTAACCCTCTATCTAATAATTAAAAATTATTTTGACGAACAATTCCGTAATAATATTATTCATATTTCTCTTATCTCTGGTTTTTTTGTTGCTGGTTTTGGTATTGCTCAACATTTTGGAATTGACAAAAATGTTTGGGTTCAAGATGTCCAAGCCAGAATTTTCTCCACCCTTGGTCAACCTAACTGGTTAGCTGCTTATCTTTGTATTCTTCTTCCATTTGCTATTGATAAATTTTTATCATCAAAAAAAATCCTTTACTATTCAGGGTACTTATTACTAATTATTATTTTTTACCTTTGTCTTCTCTTCACCAAATCTAAAACTGGTATTATATCTGCTGTTATTTCTCTTGGTATTTATTTTATTTTTTACTTCTTTAAAAACAAAAAACGTCTCCATCTTTTTGTCTGTTACTTGTTACTTATTGTCTTATCTCTTTCTATCTCCAATCCAATAAAAGATTACCTATTTCCAAACAACAGAAAAGACAATTTATCGGATAGTCAACCAGGTTTGAATATCACTCCTAGTGAAAACATTCGTCAAATAGTCTGGCAAGGTAGCTATCAACTCTGGCGTCAATTTCCTTTTTTTGGCACCGGACCAGAAACTTTTGCTTTCTCTTACTACTGGACCCGCCCGGCTTCCCACAATTTAACCTCTGAATGGGAATTTCTCTATAACAAAGCTCATAATGAATATTTAAATTATCTGGCCACCACCGGTACTCTTGGCTTTCTTTCTTATTCAATCTTTATTTTGTTTTCCCTTTTCTATTTATTCAAAACTCGTCAGCAAAATTTAGTTATTTTAACCTCGTTTATTTCTATTTTGATTACTAATTTTACGGGATTTTCGGTTGTTATTATATCTTTATATTTTTTCATATTACCTCTCTTTTATCTTCCCAGTTCAGAAGTTAAACCTAAACAAAAACCAAAATCAATTATTTTTACTATTATGGTTATTCCCATTTCTTTATTCATATTTTCAAAAATTTTATTTTTTTACTTAGCTGATATTACCTATGCCAAGGCAGATTCTGACGACACTTCCCAAAAATATAATTCGGCTTTGGAAAATATTTCCCTTAGTTTGCACTATCGTCCCAACGAATCTCTCTATCTCATTAAGTCTGCCACTATCGCCAGTAAATTGGCAGTAATTGCCCACCAACAAAGCAATAATGATCTTGCCAATCAATATCTTCAACAAGCAATCAAACAATCAAACCAAGCGATTAAGCTATCACCTTTTAATACCAACCACCTTAAAGAACGCGCTCAAATTTATTATTATCTTTCTGCAATAGACTCACAATACTACCTCGATATTATTAGAAGTCTTCTTCAGGAAGTTAATTTGGCTCCAACCGATTCAAAAACTTTTTATCTCCTTGGCTCTTTTTATCAAAATGTTAAAGCTTTTGATTCAGCTATTAACTACTATCAACAAGCTGTAACTTTAAAACCAAATTATGATCACGCCTATTTTGCCCTCGGAAAAATTTATTATGACCAAAAAAAATATGATTTAGCCAAATACAACTTTGAACAAACTCTTAAATACGCCCCGACCAACACCGATGCTCAAGATTATCTAAACAAAATTTAAATCTTCCCTGCATCCCACTTTGTTTCTTTGCCTTTAACTATTTTAATAACCTCTCCACCTTCTTTTTTCAAATGATCAACCAATAAAATTCCATCTAAATGTTCGCTTTCATGTTGAAACATAATTGCCTGAATTCCCCCCATTTTTTCCTTTTTTGTTTCCAATTTTCCGTTGATCATTTCCTCCCATGAAGCCATAATTTCTAAATATCTGTCCACTTGACCAAATATATTTGGAAAAGATAAACATCCCTCCCAAAAAGGCTCCTTTTTTCCATCTTCAAAAATCATCATTGGTTTAACTTTTTCTCCAAAGGTTTTTTCAATTTTAGGATTAATATAAATCCTAATCTTACTTTTATCCTTTTCTGACAATCCCCCGAAAAATCTTTTACTAATACCAATTTGTGGTGCTGCCAATCCAGCCGCATTTTGTTTTTTTGACATTAAAATCTCTTTTAATTTTTCAATATCTTTTAACAATTCATCATCCGCTTTCGCAATCACTGGTGTCTTTTTTCTTAGTACTTCATTTGGATAAGTTATTATCTGTTCCATAACCATATTTTAACAAAAATTAGATATAATCTACACTATGACCAAAATTGCTTTCTTTGGCTCTTCTGAGTACTCTATTATCATTTTAGAAAAGCTCCTAACTCTTCCTCAATTTGAAGTTTCTTTGGTCATCACTAAAATAGATAAACCGTTCGGTCGAAACAAGTTAATTACCCCCAATCCTGTAGCAAAGTTTGCCAAAGATCACAATTTAAAGTTAGCTCAAGTTGAAACGTTTGACTCTAGCTCCAAGTCGCTAATTGCTAGCTACCATTGCGACACTGGTCTTTGTGTGGCCTTTGGTCCGCCCTTTTTTGATCAGGAAATGATTGATCTTTTTCCGCTTAAAATAGTTAATATCCATCCATCTCCTCTTCCAAAATATCGTGGAGCTACTCCAGGTCCTTGGCAGATTATTAATGGTGAAAACACTAGCGCTGTTACTTTTTTTCAAATCGATCTTCTTCCCGATCATGGCCCAATAATTGCTCAATTTCCTTTTGAAATTTTCGCCACCGATACAGCCGATTCTTTTTATCAAAAAGCCTTTCATTTAGCCGCTGATAATTTAGACGTCATTCTTAAACCACCAGCCATTATTCAGGATCATTCACAAAGATCATATTTTCCCAAATTATCCAAAGAATCAGCTAAAATAGACTGGAGTTGGAATGAAAAAAAAATCGAACGTTTTATCCGAGCTCTCAACCCTTGGCCAGTTGCCTGGACATTGGTAACTAACCATCAACAGGACACCTTTAGAATGAAAATTTTTTCGGCTCAATTTGATCGGCAATTGATTCTTAAAACTGTCCAACTTGAGGGCAAAAATAAAACAAATTGGCAGGAAATCTCATCATACTATCAGATAATTAAGTAATTTTTGTAGTGTTATATTGTCCTATTCTGTGGCTTTTTTTAAATTTCAAAATTTGGATTTTCTTTTATTTTTTTCTTATTTTTTATATCTATTTCATTACTTTTTTGTCTAAAAACAGGACAAAATAATCTTGACAAATATCAAGTTTTTCTCTTTAATTTTATTAAAGGAGGAAACAAAAATGCCAGTAAAAGCAAAGAAAAAAGTTGTCAAGAAAGTTGCCAAGAAAAAAGCAACTAAAAAAGTTGCCAAGAAAAAAACCGTCAAAAAAGCCAAGAAAAAATAATTTTCATTGGAAAACTTCAAAAAACGGCGCTTAATTGAGTGCCGTTTTTTGTTGGACTTCTTTTTTAAGTCTCTTCAAACATTTACTACAAAAATCTCCGGAGATTAACCCCCCATCAACTTTCATAGAAACTTTTTGAATATTTGCCTTAAAACTTCGAGAAGTTCTATTTTGAGCATGAGAACGATTTCGACCAATCGTTGTTCCTCTATTGCATAAACTACAAGTTCTTGCCATGGTATATACTATAACATTAGCCTTAACTTTTGAAAACATGGCAAATATTCTCTCTTTTATCGCTCTTATCTGCGCTATTACTATTCATGAATTTTCTCACGCCTTTGTGGCTGACCGATTAGGCGATCCCACTCCTCGCTCTCAAAACCGAGTCTCTTTAAATCCTCTTCATCATCTCGATCCTCTGGGCACTCTTATGATGTTTTTAGTTAGTTTTGGTTGGGGTAAACCAGTTCCAATTGATCCTTACAATTTTTCCAATCCGAGAAGGGATGAAATGCTAGTGGCATTAGCTGGCCCAGGTAGTAATTTAATTTTAGCGGTAATTTTATCTGTTCTATGGCACTTTTTTCCTTCATCAATAATCATTATATTTATTTATATTAATATTGCTCTGGCTGTCTTCAATCTTCTACCTATTCCCCCACTTGATGGTTCTAAAATTATCCTTAATTTTATGCCTGTCGACAAGGCTGTCGAATGGGAGTCAGCTTTTGAAAGATATGGCTTTTTTATCTTAGCTGCTTTATTTTTCCTTCCGATCGGCAATAACAACATCATTACCACTATCATTTCCCCAATTATCAACTTTATTGTTACCTTATTACTCGGTCAGTCACTATATTAATTCATTAAGTTTTTTAATTGTTGTTACCATCTGTTTTGCTGTCATCCCATGAGCCATTAACCC
The DNA here is from genome assembly GCA_964434595.1 of uncultured Gammaproteobacteria bacterium. Lineage (GTDB taxonomy): Bacteria > Patescibacteriota > Microgenomatia > UBA12405 > UBA12405 > CAYSVP01. The sequence continues at coordinate 14,115 of CAYSVP010000010.1, forward strand.
ATCCTCAAGGGTTTCCATTCTAGCCCCCATACAGCCAATACAATGTAAACCGTACTCATCAACTAATATTTCCGCTATTTGTGGGTATTTCTCTATTATCTCAACAATCAACATCTCTTTTTTGATTTTTAAATTTGTTGTCTTAGTATTTTTATCTATCTTAGATTTCATTTAATTTAATTTTTTTTAAATCAGTAATAAATTTTTTTTCCAACAGATTCCAAATTCCTTTCATTTGGCAATTTTCCAATCTGGGACAAGCTACCTCACCGGTACATCTTACCATTTTTTTATCTTCTCCCAAAATTACCATCAGATCATATAAATTTTTCTTTTCCCAACCTGCAGCCAAACTGTATCCTCCAGTTTTTCCTTCTTTGCTTTCGAATATTTTACCTTCCTTCAAAAGTACTGCTAATTGGCTTAAAAAGCGATAAGGTAAAAATAATTTTTTCGCCGCCTCGGTTAAAGATATAATCTTATCCTTATTACTGGCCATATGTGCAATTAAAATGATGCTATATTCAACTTTTTTAGAAACCTGAATCATGGTACAATTATACAACCTGTCAAAAGCGATCTTTGAGAAGGTGTTTTTTCTAGCTAATCCTATAAAATGGGAGACAATTTATTCCAAAGCTAACGTTTTGGAATGAGTCTTCCACCATGTTTTTTTGCATGGAAAAGCCACTATCGAAGTTAGCACTTTTGGCAGGCTATTTTTTATATGAATAAAAAATCTAAAACAAATAACCCCTATTTTTCAGTTATTATTCCCTGTCTCAACGAAGAAAAATATCTACCTCTTTTACTTAAAGATCTAAATACCCAAACCTTCAAAGACTTTGAAATTATAGTCGTCGACGGTAACTCAGATGACAAAACTGTCTCGGTGGCTAAAAACTTTCCCTCTCAACAACCTTTTCACCTTATCTCCACCACTACCCGCAATGTCTCTTTTCAACGAAACCTTGGTGCTAAATCAGCTATTGGCCAAGTCATGATTTTTTTTGATGCTGACACTCGGATTCCTAAAATATATTTAAAAAAAATCTACCAGACTTTTGAAAAAAAACATCCTCATTTTCTAACCACTTATATCAAAGGCGATTCCTCTAAACCAGCCGAAAAAATGTATGTTTCACTTACTAATTTTGTTCTCGAAGCCGGAAAAATATTTAAAAACCCTATTTCCTTCGGCGCCATGCAAGCTATCAAAAAAGGCGCTTTTTTTGATGTTGGTGGTTATGACGAAAAAACCCGATTTGGTGAAGATGCCCAAATTTTTCAGAACTTATCAAAGTACAATTACCATTTTGTTCTTCTGACTTCTCCTTGCTATATTTACTCTCTTCGTCGCTTCCGTTCCGAAGGTTTAGTCAAATCATTTGTCCAGTACTTACAACTAAATCTTAATATTATAATCAATGGTCATCACAGCCAGCCAGCAACCAAATACGAAATGGGTGGCCACAATTTTGATCCAGATAAAACCAAAGATAGTCAGTATCCTAAAATCTTTGATACTTTAATTTCTCGAATTAAAAAATCCTCTCCCAAAGAAAATCGTCGTTTAAAAATCATTTTCAAACGTCTTTTTTCCTAAAGAAATCCTTCTTCCTTTGGTGTTTTAGATTTTCAACCTTTTTTCTTATATAATACTAAGCATCCTTGCCTGGGTAGCTCAGTTGGTAGAGCACATCTTTTGTAAAGATGCTGTCGCGAGTCCGAGTCCCGCCCCAGGCTCAAAGTTTCTTCAACACTTCCAATCCTAAATAAGCACATTTTTTTCGAACAGGAGTTAATTTAACACCCAACATTTTTTCTATCTCCTCTTCTTTCATTTCTTTTACCTCTTTTAAAGTCATTCCGATAATTTTACTTAATAACATATCCGCCGCTGCCATGGAAATAGCACAACCTCCCCCGGTAAATTTGGCTTCAACAATTTTGTCACCATCAAATTTCACCATAATTTTTAATTTATCACCACACAAAACATTAGCCTCATTAGCTTCTATTCCACCATCAATTTCTCCCCTATTTTCAGGATTTCGGTAATGTTCTAAAATTATTTCTTTGTAAAGATCGTCCATACTTTGTCTATAGCTTTAATTAACTTTTTTACATCTTCTTCATCATTATAAATTCCCAAACTAATTCTGGTAGTTGCTTCAATTCCCAAAAATTCATGTAATGGCATAGCACAATGATGACCAGCCCGAACAGCTACATTTTCACTATCCAGAATTGTCGCCACATCATGAGGAT
>CAYSVP010000010.1:16485-20123 GCA_964434595.1 uncultured Gammaproteobacteria bacterium
CCAGCCCGAACAGCTACATTTTCACTATCCAGAATTGTCGCCACATCATGAGGATGAACCCCTTCAACCACAATAGCAAAAATATTATCACTTCCACCAACAATTTTTATCCACGGTCTTAAATCAAATTCCTTTTTTATAATTTTTCCGATTACTTTTTCGTTATTTTCTACCGTTTTTACAAAATTTATTGCCGCCCCTAAACCAATCGCTTCAGCAATTGGCGGAGTTCCTCCCTCAAATTTATCCGGAAAATCAGCAAATATAGTTTTATCGAGGTGAACTTCTTTTATCATTCCCCCACCAAAATTAATTGGCTCCAACTTTTCCAACCTTTCTTTTTTACCATACAGAACGCCAATTCCGGTCGGTCCATAAATCTTGTGTCCGGAAAAAGCATAAAAATCAGCATCCATCTCTTTAACATTCACTTTTAAATGTGGAATTGCCTGAGCCCCATCAACCACCACTAAAATTTTTGGATTAATCTCTCTAGCTTTAATAATAATTTCTCTAATCGGATTCTCAATTCCCAAAACATTACTTACTTGAGTTATTGCCAATATTTTGGTTTTTTCATTTATTACGTCTTCTAAATTACAAAATTCTTTATTATTATTTATCTCAAGAAACCTTAACTTCAGTTTTTTTCTTTTGGCTAATTCCTGCCAGGGAATCAAATTAGCATGATGTTCTTCTACTGTGGAGACAATTTCATCACCAGCAATTAAATTATCTTCCCAACCTCTGGCCACCATATTAATTGATTCAGTTGTCCCTCGGGTAAAAATAATTTCTCTGGTTTCCGCGCCAATAAATTCTGCCACCACCTGTCTTGCTTTTTCGTATTCTAAGGTTGTTTTTTCTGAAATTGAATAAATTCCTCGATGAATATTAGCTGAATATTCCGAGTAATATTCCATCAACTTATCCAACACTATTTGTGGTTTCAAAGCAGTTGCCCCGCTATCGAAATAAGCTAAGTCAGGATTTTTCTTATAAATTGGAAAAAGATGTTTATTATTTATCATTTTAGAAATGCTTCGATAACTAATTCTATCGCTTTTTTTCGATTTAATCCTCGACTCATTAAATAAAATAATTGCTCTTCATCTACCCTTCCAATAGTCGCCGAATGACCCGCTTTGATATCATTTGATTCAATCTCTAACTGCGGATCTACTATTGCTCGCGAATTTTCTCCTAACAATAACACTCTATATCTTAAGAATACATCTATATCTTTAACTCCCTTGGCAATCTTCAACAATCCTTTTGCTTCAAAACTACCTCCATCCTCAACCACTGCTTTAATAACAATTTCCTCTTTTAGTCCACTTTTATCAAAATCCCATACATCATTTAGAGTTTTGGATTTAGATTTTAGAATTTTAATTTTTCTAACAATCATCCTACACTTCCTCTCATTTGTAAATTAATTAATCGATTTAATTCGACGCTATATTCCATCGGCAATTCCTTGGCAATCGGTTCCATAAAACCGTTAACAATCATTGCCTCAGCTTCGTCTTCGGAAAAACCCCGTGATTGCAAATAAAACAGTTGATCTTCACCAATTTTACTTACCGTCGCTTCATGTTCGACATTAGCGGATCCATTAAAAATCTGATTAACGGGATATGTGTCACTTCTGGAAATACTATCAACGATTAAGGCATCGCAAACTGTTTTAGTTTTAACTCTTTTTGCCGTTGGTGATACTTTAATTAAACCCCGATAGCTACTTCTACCCCCATTTAAACTGATTGATTTGGAAATAATTCGACTGCTAGTGTCATCAGCTAGATGAATACATTTACCCCCAGCATCCAATATTTGCCCTTCACCAGCTATCGTCATCGATAATATTTCTCCCCGAGCTCTTTTTCCAGCTAAAACAACCGCTGGATATTTCATTGTTACCTTACTCCCAATGTTTCCATCCACCCATTCCATTATTCCATCTTCCTCTACTTTAGTTCGTTTAGTAACTAAGTTATAAACATTTGTCGACCAATTTTGAATTGTCGTATAACGACATCTGGCTCCCTTTTTAACAAAAATTTCCACTACCGCCGCATGTAGACTTTCCTTTGAATAAATTGAAGCCGTACAACCTTCAACATAGTGAACAAAAGCTCCCTCATCTACAATAATCAATGTCCTTTCAAATTGCCCAAAATTTGTTTCGTTAATCCGAAAATAAGCCTGTAAAGGCATTTCCACTTTTACATTTTTCGGTACGTAAATAAATGATCCTCCCGACCAAACTGCACTATTCAAGGCTGCAAATTTGTTATCATCCGGGGGAACTAATTGTCCAAAATATTCTTTTACCAATTGTGGATATTTTTCTAAAGCCTCATCCATCCCGCAAAATATTACCCCATCTTTAGAGATAATCTGCCTTAAACTACCATAAATAATTTCCGAATCATATTGAGCCTTTACTCCCCCTAAATACTTTTTTTCAGCCTCAGGAATTCCTAATTGATCATAAGTTTCCCGTATTTCTTTTGAAACTTTTTGCCAATCTTTTTCAACTCCACCTTCCGGCTTGGCGTAATAATAAATTTTATTAAAATCAATTCCATTTAAGTCCGGCCCCCACTTTGGCATTGGTTTTTGTAGAAAAACTTCATAAGCCTGTTGCCTGAAAGATGTCATCCATGAAGGTTCATGCTTTCGATGAGAAATAATCCCAATCACACCTTCATTTAAACCTTTTTTAATTCGAAAAGCTGTCCGGTTATTCATTATTTTTTCTCGCTGTTATAACCCATTTTTTCAATTTCTTTTATCAATTTTTTATCTCCCCATTGTTCAATTTTCCCTTTTCCAAATTTAGCCACTCGATCCGGTTTTAAATAATTCAAAATTCGGCTGTAATGGGTAATAATTAATATTCCCATTTTTCTTTTTTTAACTTCCTTGATCATTGTTTCAGCAATAATCCTTAATGCATCAACATCCAATCCGGAATCAATTTCATCAACAATCAAATATTGTGGAGCAAACACCACCATTTGTAATATTTCCATTTTTTTCCTTTCTCCACCAGAAAAACCTTCATTTAACCCTCTGTCTAGTAACTCTGGATTTAAATCTAATTCTTTCGCTTTTTGGTTTAACCACAACCAAAACTCTGTCAAACTTTTTTTAATCTCACCACTAGCTACCAATCTCTCATTACCATTTTTATACATTTGCCATAAAAAACTTCTTACTTTTAAACCGGGAATTTCAATCGGATATTGAGAAATCAACATTAAACCTTTTTTAGTTCTTTCATTCACTGTCATTTTCAAAACATCATCACCACCAATCATTACTTGGCCAGTAGTTTTATAATTTGGATGACCAGCCAAAGAATAAGCTAATGTCGATTTTCCCGAACCATTTGGACCCATTAAGGCTATTATTTCTCCTGGTTTTAAGGTTAAATCCACACCAGTTAATATTTTTTTGCTCCCAACTTTTACTTGAATATTTTTTAATTCCATCATACTCCTACTATTTTAGGAGGAGTTATCAATAAAATCAATTATCAATTTTTTAATAACGGAGGTTTTTCAAAGAAAAAAACAAATATAATAACCTTTCATCTGAGCCCGGAATGAAACTTGAATTCATGACCT
>CAYSVP010000011.1:0-4652 GCA_964434595.1 uncultured Gammaproteobacteria bacterium
AAGAAAAACGACTCGTTAATTATTAAAAATCGATCAATTTCCTAGTCTAGAGCCTAATATATTATGGATGTGCAAAAAATTTATCTGGAATGTGAGTTACGATATAAAAACAAAAAAATTAAATTTAATAGAACCAACCTTCTTCGCAAAATCAACAATGCGGAACAACAAGCCAGATCAAACTATCAAAAACTTTCCCTGCCAAGAATTTGCAGTCTGAGAGCCTACACTGGTGTATGGATCAACGAAAAAATCGGTAACGATATTGCTAAAAAAAGTGTAGGTAAGTCATTTAGAATGGATAATCCACTAGATGAATACAAAGCCAGTGCAGACCTTATCAACAATTTTCCTAAAGATTTAATTAAAGAAATTAAAAACAAATACTCCGATAAACTAGACCAAATCGATTACAGTTTAATAAGAAAAAAATGGATTGCGGCAATTATTGAAAGAAATAATTTTTCTTTAAACAAAGGTTTTAAGTCAAGACTAGATATGCATCTTAATAATTTCATGATTCCAAAATCAGAATATTCTAAATTTCTAAAAAATGTCGATAAAATAATTGATTTCTGCAACCAGCACATCACATTAGATCCATCAAAATTCTCTGAGTGGGAATCTAGTAAGGTTTGTTTTATTTGTTATATTAAAGAATTTCCTCTAAAAAATATTTCTGATTTAATTAATATTTTTGAGAAAAAATATCCTATTTTAAAAAAATATAAAAATAAAATTAAAATTCGATTAGACAATAAATCAAATACAAAATATGTCAAAGAAAAAGATTATTTTGATATCACTCTAAATAAAAAAGTAAGTCTTAATCATCAACTAATGGATTTAATACACGAATTATCTCACGTAATTTCTATGCTAAAAGTTTTTAAAAAAGATGATTATCTATATTTCTTGGGAACATATTATTGGGAAAAATCGGCAATTAATATTGAACTAAATTTTATAAATAAAAATTTTCCAGAACTATTTACTGCCGAATTAGGTAACATTTTACAAATTATTCATCAGATACTTTTTGAGATCGAAATTTATCAACATCCAAACCAAAATCCTGATAGATTATTTGCTAAATGTTTTAACAGATGTTTTAAGGGTGCAAATCAGAAAAACAATAAAACTTATTTATTAAATTTAGATGTACTATATAATAATTTTCACCAGCTACCATACGTCGTAGGATATACAAATATTTTGAATAAATTTTATGCTTAAAATATGTGATTTTAATCTGAATCTATCAACTAAATATCGAACATTTACGACAATAACATTTTAATATCTTTTTTAATCATTCTCCCTTTTTTCTCGCATAAATTCTTATCGTCTCAGTTTCAATAATTTTATCAAAATTTCCTTTTACTACTTTTAATTCTTCTCCATCCATTCCACCTCGATCCACAATTGGTTCAGCCACATAATCAATTCCGTAATGTTTTAATTCCACCACTGCCCAAGCATGCGCCGCTACATCAGTTGGCCATTCACCTAAAATCCATCCTTGTCGATGCGACAAAGATAATGGTACCGAATCGCCCCGAAATAAATATAATACTTTTTTATCTTCTGGAATATATTTCTTTAATTCTTCAGCCCATACTAAATTTTCTGACCATTGCAGATCATCAAAATAATATTGACTAGTCCGATAACCATTGTATATTGCTAATAATCCCAAACCTACAGACACCAACCACCATTTTTTACCAATTTCATAAACAAAATAAGCTCCTAAAATTACTACCGGTAAAATATAAACATCGGCATAATATTGATGAATTAAATTTCCTTCAAAAGCAATGTACCAATAACAGGGGATCATCAATATCCACCCAATTATTGGTATTAATTTTTTTTCTTTTTTAAAAAGTCCCCACACTATTCCTCCAACTGCCAAAACACTGATAGTTTTTCCCATCACTTCCCCAATTACATTTTTAAAAATTAAATTCTTTAAATAACCCCAATTAAAAAACTTTTCTCTACCACTCAATATCCAGTTTTCCCAAGAAATATCAATTCCATTTTTTGCCACCCACCATCGCCAAATACCATAAATTCCTAATCCTAGAATTACTAACAAAATATAATCTTTTATTTTAGCCTTTTCTTTTAATAAAATAGCCACATACACTGGACAGCAAATCAAGATAAACGGTCTAGTAGCAACACTAATTCCCAATAATACTGCCGAAACTAAAATATTTTTTCTTTTAGTTAGAAAATATACCGACCAAATTAAAGAACTTATTGCCAAAACGTCAGGGTGAATTGCGTGACCAATAAAAAATATTGACGCTGGCGCCACACTAAATAAACCGACTGCAATTACCGCCAACCACTCATTAAACCAATATTTCAAAACTAAATATAAACCTCCAACAGCTAAGGTATATAAAATTAAATTAATTATTCTTAAAACCACTATATTAAATCCAAAAATCTTATAACCAATTGCTAAAACTCCTTCATACACTGGAAATTCCAAATAAAAGTAACCTTGGGAATTACTTACTGGTCTAATTAAACAAGTTTTTGGATGAAATAAATCTGCCTTTCCATTGGCCAAAAAATAAGCCGAACACTCCGTATCTGTCTGTCTCATCGCATGAGCATCTATTGGCAAAATTGTTAAATTTCGACAACGTAACACTACCCCCAAACCGACTATAAATAATAAAATCCATTTAAATTTATTCACTAGATGTATAATAACTCAAATGTTGTTGACTATTTCGCCCGACAGGGCATAATTTTTTGCTTTGCTTCGGGCTATCATTTTTTGTTTTCCAATTACTTTTTTAAATTATATAATTTAACCATTAAAAATTGATTAAAAATTAACAATTATGATAAATCTAAAAGAAATTCGCCATAGTTCAGAACATGTCTTAACTCAAGCCATGCAACGGTTATTTGGCACCGATAAATTTTATATGGCCATGGGACCAGCAACAGACGATGGTTTCTATTTTGATTTCGAACCCATAGGAGATTTTAAAGTTTCTGAAGAAGATTTTCCCAAAATTGAAGCCGAAATGGCCAAAATAATCAAAGAAGATCTGCCTATTACTCGATCCGAAATTTCCCTAGAAGAAGCTAAAAAAATGTTTTCCAATAATCCCTATAAACTGGAATGGCTCGACAGTATTACTAATCGTGACGAAATTATTACCATTTATAAAACCGGAGATAAGTTTGTTGATTTATGTGCCGGCCCACATGTTGAATCTACTGGTAAAATAGGCGCATTCAAGCTTCTATCTATTGCTGGTGCTTATTGGCATGGCGATGAACACAATAAAATGTTAACCCGTATCTACGGGACAGCCTTTGATTCCAAAGAAGCCTTAGAGCATTTCCTTTGGCAAAAAGAAGAAGCTAAAAAAAGAGACCATCGAAAAATTGGTAAAGACTTAGATTTATTTTCTATCGATGAACAAGTCGGCCCTGGCCTTATTTTGTGGCATCCAAAACTATCGGTAGTTCGCGAAGAAATTGAAAATTATTGGCGACAGGAACATCGTAAACATGATTATCAGTATGTCTATACACCTCATGTTGGTCAATCTAATTTATGGGAAACATCCGGACATTTAGTCTCTTTTAAGGACGGTCTATTTCCACCCATGTCGATGTCAACCAAAGACAAGGCAGAAAATGTCACTTATTATGTTAAGCCAATGAGTTGTCCTTTTCATATTCGGATTTATAAATCACGACCAAGAAGTTATAAAGAATTACCTCTTCGCTGGTGTGAGCTGGGTAGTGTTTATCGCTATGAAGAATCCGGAGTTCTCCTGGGTATGCTTCGTGTCCGTGGTTTTACCCAAGATGATGCTCACATTATTTGTCGCGAAGATCAATTTGTTGAAGAAGTAAATTCAATTCTCGATTTTGCCTTAAATATCAATAAAACATTTGGATACGATAAATTAAATGTCTATTTATCTGTTCGAGATTTAGAAAATAATAAGGATAAATATGTTGGTGAAGAAAGAATTTGGCAATTAGCCGAAAAAACTTTAAAAGATATTTTGGACAAAAGAAAAATTGATTACCAAACCGACGTTGGTGGAGCCAAATTCTACGGACCGGCTATCGATCTTAAAGCAGTTGATGCCATGGGTCGTGAATGGCAGGGGACTACCATTCAACTCGATATGAATGAACCTTCACGTTTTAATATGAGTTATATCGGTGAAGACGGTAAAGAACATACTCCTATTATGCTTCACCGAACATTATTAGGTTCAATGGAACGATTTGTTGGCACTCTTATCGAGCATTACGCCGGTGCATTTCCAGTCTGGTTATCACCACTTCAAGCCAAAATAATTCCTATTACTGATGCTCAACATCAATATGCTCTAAATATTTTGAAAGAATTAAAAGAGCAGGGGATTAGGGTAGAAATTGATGATCGCTCAGAAAAAATGCAAGCCAAAATTCGCGATGCTCAACTAGAGAAAATACCGTTTATGCTAGTTATTGGCAATCGCGAAGCCGAGGCCAACACTGTTGCTGTCCGTCAACGTGATGGTCAGGATCTGGGAGCTATCCAGGTTAGTGATTTTATTGCCAAAATTAAGGACTTAATTAACAATAAATCTCTAAATCTGATAAAATAA
>CAYSVP010000011.1:4752-8811 GCA_964434595.1 uncultured Gammaproteobacteria bacterium
GCGGATTCCTATATCCGCCCTACATTAGTAACAAGGCGGATTCCTATATCCGCCCAATCAATATTAATAATCATAATGGCTACATATCGTAATCAAAATCAAAATAAAAAATTCTATAAAATCAACCAATATATCACTGCTACTGAAGTCCGTTTAGTTGATGAAGATGCCAAGCAAATCGGTGTTGTTAGTCTAGCCGAAGCTCGTAGAATGTCCCAGGAAACCGGTCTCGATCTTGTCGAAATCGCTCCTTTAGCCAAACCTCCAGTAATAAAATTAATTGAATTCGCAAAATTTAAATATCAGGAATCTAAAAAACTTAAGGCTGAAAAAAAAGGTATCAAAGGCGGAGAACAAAAAGAGATTCAAATGACTCCCTTTATCTCTGATAATGATTACGATACTAACGTTAAAAAGGCGAAAAAATTTTTAACCACTGGAAATAAAGTCAAATTAAGTATAAAATTCCAAGGTCGTCAAATTCAGCATACCGAATTCGGCCATCAGTTGGTCGAAAGGTTTACTCAAAGCTTGTCTGAATACGGCACTCCGGAAAGTGAGCCAAAAATGATGGGCAAACGTTTGCTCTTCTCTCTCACTCCTGTTAAGAAAAATATAAGTCCTAATAAAAAAAATGAAACAAGCAAGTAAAAAACTTAGAGTTAGAAAATCAGTTAGTAATCGTTTTGAGGTTACCAAAAATGGTGTAGTTTTGCGTCGATCTTCTTTTGATCGTCATTTACGACGTAAAAAAAGTAAAAAACAACTTCGCCGTCTAAAAGGAAAAGTTCATGTACTTGGGAAATTTGCCCGAAAAGTTCGTGAAATACTTGGTCGAAAAACCAAATAATTAAAAATTAAATAGTAATTATAAATTTTTAAATAAAAACCAAATTATATGAGAGTTAAAACCGGAGTTGTCCGCCGTCAGGGACATAAAAAAATTCTAAAACAAGCTAAAGGTTTTTGGATGACCCGTTCCAAACGATTTAAAGTCGCCAGTGAAGCTGTCATGCACTCTGGTCAATATGCATATGTTGGTCGACGTCTTCGTCGTCGCAATATTCGAACCTTATGGATTATTCGCCTAAACGCTGCTCTTAAACCATTCAAAACTAGTTATTCTGCTTTTATTAAAAAACTGAAAGATAATAAAGTCGAGCTGAATCGAAAAATGCTTAGTGAAATAGCCATTCACGATCCCTCTACTTTTAAATCTATCTTTACTTCCTTAAAATAAGAGAGGGGATTTAACCTAAACATTTAAACCCCTCAAAGCGAGGGGTTTTTTGATAAATATGAAAATTGAAGAAATAAAATTAGAAATTAATAATTGTCAGTCTGTAACAGAACTGGAAAATATCCGAATTAAATATTTAGGCCGTTCTGGTCTTATCAATCAAAAATTTTCAAAAATAAAAAATGCCGATAATCCAAAAAAATTTGGCGTTGAATTAAATCAACTAAAAACTAATATTGAAATATTAATCCAGGACAAAATTAAGACCTACCAAGATACGTCTCTATATAATGAGAAAACTTCTCCATCAACTTTATTAAATAAAAATTATTTCTCTCTTCCCAAAATTGGTCATTTGCATCCTGTTACTATTACCGAACGTCAACTAAATGAAGTTTTCCGAAAATTAGGCTTTTCTATTTATAGTAGTCCGGAAATTGTTACCGATGAATTTAATTTTGAACGTCTAAACGTTCCCAAAGATCATCCCGCTCGAGATATGCAGGACAGTATCTATATCAAAGAACCGGAATATCTTCTTCGAACCCAAACATCTACTATCGAATCCTACTTATTAAAAGAAAAAGCTAAAAGTTTACCTATTCGAGCGGCTTTTCCTGGGAGTACTTACCGAAATGAAAAAGTAAATCGTAGTAATCATTTTGTTTTTCACCAATACCAGGCCGTTGTGGTCGACAAAGGTATTACTATGAAAGATCTTATCGGCACCATGAATTTAATGTTTAAAACTCTCTATGGACCCGATGTAATTGTTAGATATCGTTGTAAATATTATCCCGAAGTTGAACCAGGTGTTGGTCCAGATATGCAATGTTTTTCTTGTCATGGTCAAGGTTGTTCTTTGTGTAAATATGCCGGCTGGATTGAAATGGGGGGATCCGGCATGATTCATCCAAAAGTGTTAGAAGCTGCTGGTATTGACCACCATATCTACAGTGGTTTTGCTTTTGGTATGGGCCTCGATCGTTGGACTATGGCTCAAAAAAATATTCAGGATATCCGCACTCTCATGGGAGGCAATCTCGCCTATAAACCAAATGAAAAATAAAAAAATAATATGAAACTAATCTATTCTCATCTCCAAAAATTTCTTCCCGATCTCCATGTTCCACCTCAACAACTTCGTGATGATTTAACATTAATTGGTCATTTTACGAATTATTATGAAGAAATCGATAATGAAATTGTTTTCGATTTAGATATAAAAGTTAACCGTGGTGATTGTCTTGGTTACTACGGCCTAGCCCGAGATCTGTCTATTTTTTACAATTTACAACTCAATACAATTTCTAATTTCCAATTTCCTAGTTCAGATAATTATTTACCAATAAAAATTGATAGTGATAAAGTTACCAGAGTCATGTCGGTCAAGATTACTGACCTAAAAAATAAAACTTCTCCCGAATGGCTTAAAAAGTTTCTAAAATTACACCAATTAAAATCTATTAACGCTCTCGTTGATCTGACTAATTATGCCATGTTTATGTTTGGAATTCCTAATCACGCTTTTGATACTGCCAAATCCGGTGAAAAACTTACTTGGCAGATGAATCCAGGCTTCCAACAATTTACCAGTCTAGATGGTACTACTTTAAAACTCGATCAAAATATTTTAATGATTAATAATGCTAATCAACCTCTTAGTCTTAGTTTTTGGGGAGGAAAAGCTTGTGCTATTGAAGAATCAACCACCGATACAATCATTGAAATGGCTATTTATAATTCCACTACTGTTCGTCAAAATAGTCGACAGTTAAAAGCTGTCACCGAAGCTTCTGTTCGCTTAGAAAAATCTCTTGATCCGGAATTAGTACCATTAGCTTTTAACTATTTAGTCGAATTAATTATAGACACTTGTGGTGGTCGAATAGATTCTCAGGTTTTTGATTATTATCCACATCCGATAAATAAAAACACAATTAAATTTAACCCAAAATTACCATCAATTATGTCTGGAATTGATATCCCGGAGAAATTTGCTCTGGATATAGTTCAACGAGTTGGTAATCGCCCCGATTTAACCCTCGAAGAAGATCTAGTTGAAGAAGTCGTCCGTTTTTACGGTTATAACAAAATTCCCATCGATCAACCCTTACCTTTCAAAGAAGTCGCCGATATTACCCCTGAAAATATCTATCTTATCGCTTGCTTAAAAGATAAACTAACTGAAATGGGATATGATGAAATTCTCTCTTGGCCGTTAGTCAGTCAACCATCAGATCTTAAGACCGTTGTCAAAACCCAAAATAGTGTTAATTCTGAATCTATTTATCTTCGTCAAAGTTTAATTCCATCACTTTTGTCTCAACTTGATCAATATCAACGTTTTAAATTACCTCAACCACAGTTTTTTGAAATCGGTAGAGTTTTTTATCAGGAAAATAACCAATATAAAGAACACGATTCTCTTTGTCTTTATCATTATGATTTTAATCAGCTACAAAAAGATGTTCTTAGTATTACATTAAATAACAATATTGAATTTAATGGCAATTTTGCAGAAATTAATCTTGACAATTTAGTAAAACCAACTAAATATATTCCTAAAAATATAGATAATAATGCCATCGAACTAACTTCACAAATAATAACTCTTGATGCTAATGTCACCATAGAAAATGGTGAACCTTTACAACTTATCAAGCAATATTCGGCAAAAATTGATCCAAAAATTCTCTGGTCAATGGAAATCATAGACATTTATCAAAACCGCTATACCTTCCGTGTTTGTTATTACAATTGCGACGACAAAATTGCTAAAAAAGCTCACCTTAAAACTTTTAATCTTATTTAAAAAA
>CAYSVP010000011.1:8911-19774 GCA_964434595.1 uncultured Gammaproteobacteria bacterium
GACGACAAAATTGCTAAAAAAGCTCACCTTAAAACTTTTAATCTTATTTAAAAAATTCCCCTTCTAAAATAATTTTGTTTTCCCCTCCTTTTATCAAAGGAGGGTGCCCGTAGGGCGGGTAGATTTGACAAGATATGGAAGTTTTCCCATTCTTGTCAAATCTTTAGATCCTCGTAGAGGAAAGGAGGTTGGGGGAGATTTAACATCTATTCTCAAATCGTCGGAGTTACAGATATTGTCGGAGACGGAACAACAATAGTATTTGTTGGTTCTGGAGTTGAAGTAGGAGTTAAAGTCGGAATCGGAGTCGTGGTCGGAGTTGGAGACGGTGCCCAATCCCAAGGTACATTTACTCCAATTTTTCTTTCACTTTCAGCAGTATTACCATCTTTATCTGTTGCTTTTATTTTTAAAGTATGAGGACCATTATTCAAATTAACATTTACTTCATACGGCCTATCATTCCATGTTTTTTTATCTTCACCGTCAACCCACAATTTCACCTCTGTTACTTTTTTAAGACCAGTTGTACTTATTTTTACTGTTACATCATTACCAACAGTTGAATGGTCACCGGGATCATTAAAATTAATTCCCAACAAACCGCCACCTCGACAATATTCCGTCGGAGGATTGTAAATATCTTTATTTGACTGTTGAGAAATCCAACTATCAATGCCTTCCTGCCAACGATTACGTCCATCACTCGACACCGGATCATCTTCCTTTAATCTAAAATATTCTTTTGAATCAAAATTATTATTGGCCACGTCCTCGGGTGGTGCCAAACCATTACTGTTTTTACATATCTTTAATTTTAAATGGATTGGATCATCAATTTTTGGCTGGGTACCATCAATAAAATAATCCATTCTTGACGGAAAACCATCATGCGATGGATAGCCTGACATTTTATCTACTTCAATACTAACAATCTGATTTGGAATTGAAAAATCTTGTTTTGGTAAAGTTGGCAGAACTGTCTGAATTATTTTTTTCCATATCGGAGTAGCTCCGCTGACCCCAGAAGCAACCTTACCCATTGCAGAATTATCATTATTTCCTACCCAAGTACTAACTAATAAATTTGGTGTCCAGCCAATCGCCCAATTATCCCTCTTATCATTAGTAGTTCCTGTTTTGACTGCTACCTGGTAATTAGGAATTATTAATCCATTGACTACTCCAAAAGTTAATTCTCTGGCCGTATTGTCAGATAAAATATTTGAAATAATAAATGCTTCTTGTGGAGTCATTACTTGATTTCCCGGTACTGTTCGATATTCTTCTAATACTCTTCCATTTTGATCTTCCACTTTTAATACTCCAACAGGATTAACTCGCTGCCCACCATTAGCAAAAGCACAATAAGCCGAAGATAAATCTATCATTTTAACCTCGCCACCACCTAAAGCCACTGATAAACCTAATTTAGATAAATTTTCTGCGGTTGGTTCTAAAGTTGAAAAACCCATTTCATAAGCCTGATTCAACATATTTTTTAATCCGACATTTGCTAAAAGTTTTACTGCCACTGTATTAATCGAATTACCTAATGCATTTCTAAAAGACATTGGTCCATTAAATTTACCAGTATAATTCTGGGGGGTATAGTCTTTTTGTCCTTGAGTACCATGAAATGTCACTGGAGTATCCAATAACATTGTCGAAGCTGTATAACCTCGTTTTAAAGCAGTTAAATAAGTCACTGGTTTAATTGATGACCCCGGTTGACGCAAGGCTTGAGTAACAACATTAAACTTACCGTCAGTTTTATCACTATCATAACCTCGACTACCGACCATGGCCAACACTTGACCGGTAATTGGGTCCATAACCAAAGCAGCCCCATTACTAATTCCCATTTTTTCCGCTTTTTCTACTTCTTCAGCCACAATTTGTTGTGCTTTTGCTTGAATATTTAGATCCAATGTTGTTGTAATTTTTAATCCGCCACCTTCCACCATATCTTCACCATATTTTTCAGCCAATTGATCTTTTATCCAAAAAACAAAATGCTGAGCCAGTAAAGTTGATTTATTTTCAAAAAATTTATAGTTTTTAACCTCCTCCATAGTATTTTTACCTACATCTTCGGAAATGTAACCATCTTCCACCATCCGGTTAATCACATGTTGACTCCGAGCGATATAAGCCGTCGGAGTTTTTGAAAAAGGGGAATAGACACTTGGACGTTGAGGTAAACCAGCCAATATTACCGATTCAGCCAAGTTCAGATACTTAACTTCTTTTCCAAAATATTGTTTAGCTGCCGTCGCCACTCCCCAAGCCGAACCTCCATAAGGTGACTCATTCAAATACATCAATAAAATCTCACTCTTTTTGTATTTTGCCTCAATTTGTACTGCCAAAATAAATTCTTTTATTTTCCGAGTAACACTTACTTCTGAACTTAAAAGTACATTTTTTACCAATTGTTGGGTTAATGTTGAACCACCAGTTAGTTTGTGAAAATAGAATACATTTTTAATAATTCTAAACGGTGCCAATGGGTCAAAGCCCTGGTGTTTATAAAAATCCTTATCTTCCACTGCCACAGTTGCATTCTTTAATGTGTCGGGTATTTCATCCCATGTCACTGGTGTCCGATTAGCATCTCGATAAACTTGATAAATTAATTCTCCGTTTCGATCAAAAATTTGGCTAGCATAACCTTCGATTCTAACTACTTTATTTGGTGTCGGTAAATCTTTGGAAAACCAGACAAATATTGCTACCAACATTACTATACCTACTACCACTAAAATCAATATCAACTTAAAAAGCCAATACCAAAACTGCTTACCTCTAGGTAATTTTATTTTCTTTTTCATTTCAACAAAACCCCTAAAAACGGCACCATCCCTGACAGTAACAACACTAGCATCGAAACCACTAGGATTGCTTTTTTTATACTCTTGTTCTTTATTTTTTTCCCCAATAACCTCATTAGTAAGATGATAACATAAAGAGTGAATGAACTTACCGACATTCCCAATCTTGGTCCTAAAACTTTGGAAAAACTCCATCAAATTAATATTAACACAGTTAAAGATCTGTTGTATCATTTTCCCCATCGTTACATTGATTTTTCCCAAAATCTCCGTATTTCCGACTGTCAGCCTAATACTAATGCCACCATAACCGGTAAAATAGTTACTTTTCAAAATATTTACACTCGTTCCCATAAAAATATTCAAAAGGCCGTAGTTTCCGATTCCAGTGGTTCCATTATTCTAATTTGGTTTAATCAACCTTATCTAAGTCGTACTTTAATTACTGGATCTGTATTTAGTTTCGCTGGTGAAGTAACTATATTCCAAAATAAAAAAACCATTATCACTCCGGTTTTTGGCCAACACAATACCGGTAAGATTATTCCTATTTATCCCCAAACTGAAGGTCTAACTTCCAATTGGTTTCGCAAAATAATTCCTTCTATTCCAATTAATATTGATGAAAATTTACCTCCGATAATTATTAAAAATTTTAATCTTTTGTCCTTACCTCAATCTTTATTTCAGATTCATAATCCAGAAAATCAAAAAAAACTTGAACTAGCCCGACAACGATTATCACTTGCAGAAATTTTGTCGCTTCAATCGCAAAGTTATCTTCAAAAACAAGAATTATCTCAAAAAACTGTCTTTAAAACGTTCAAATCCTCATCAAAAATTAGTGAATTCATTAAATCTTTACCTTTTGATCTAACTCCTTCCCAAATTTCAGCCTGGCAAGAAATTTATCAAGATCTTTTATTATCATCACCTATGAACCGTCTTCTTCAGGGAGATGTCGGCTCGGGAAAAACTGTAATTGCAATCTTGGCTTGTCTTTTAGCCCACTATAATCAAACAATTTCTCTGGTTATTGCCCCTACTGAAGTTTTAGCTCAACAGCATTTTCAGACCTTTAAAAAATTGGTTCCAAAAATTCCCATAAAACTGCTTACTGCTACTTCTAAAATTAAAAGTATTAAAAACAATCCAATAATAATCGCTACCCACGCTGCCATTTATCATCAAAATCTCTTTAATCACAATATCGGTTTACTAGTCATTGATGAACAACATAAATTTGGTGTTAAGCAAAGAAATTTTCTTGCCTCGTCTATCAATTCTCCTCACACCTTAACTATGACCGCCACTCCGATACCCCGGACTATTAGCCTAACTTTTTTAGGCAATTTAAATCTAACAAGACTTAATGAATTACCTCAAAACAGGCTAAAAATTAAAACATTTTTAGTTCCGGAAAGTAAAGTTATTGATTGTTATCAGTGGTTAAATAGTTACATTCAACAAACCAAACAACAGGCTTTCATTGTCTGTCCTTTTATTGAACTTTCTGAAACCATGGAAACTGTTAAATCAGCTAAAAAAGAATTTGAATATCTTCAGAAAGAAGTTTTTCCTAATTTAAAATTAGGTCTAATTCACGGTAAAATCAATTCATCAGATCGCCATAAAATTCTCGACCTATTTAAAAAAAATAAGATTAACATTCTTGTTACTACCCCAATTATTGAAGTTGGAATAGATTTTCCCAACTCTACTACCATTATCATCCAATCTGCTGATCGTTTTGGTTTAGCTCAACTTCATCAACTTCGTGGCCGGGTTGGACGGGGAGGGGATCAAAGCTATTGTTATCTTTTCTCGGAATCAACCAATGAAAAAACCTTGGATCGTCTTCGATTCTTAGAAAGACATCATCAAGGTCAGAAAATTGCTGAATTTGATTTGGCTTCGCGCGGTCCCGGTGAACTTTTTTCCACTATTCAGCATGGTTTTCCATCATTAAAAATAGCCGATCTTTCCGACTATGAACTAATAAACACCGGTCAAAAAATTATCGCTACTCTCGTTAGAGATTATCCGAAATTTGATTTAAAAAAGTTAATTATCAAATCATCAAAAACAGTTTCTGAAGGCACAAATTAATTATTCTTTAGATTTTTTCTAATTTGTAAATTTTATTGTTGTAATAATTTGGTTATAAATCTCTTCATCAATTTTATCCATTAAAATTATTTTGATTATATCTTTACCGTTTTGAATAAAAGCATTAACATACTCCTGATTTTCAACCCCTTCTTGATTATAAGTTCCCTCTATTTTTGCCGTTTCTTTTCCATCAATATAAAAATCAGTTCTCTTCGACTCTCCATTGGTTAATCGAATAATTGAATCATTTTCAATTGCATCGTTTATAGTTGTATTTTTTAGACTAATTATTTCTATTGAATATGGCTTTTCCGATAAATGGTTTTTTAAATATAAAATTGAATTTAATTTATCATCAAATGATACCGACCAATCATTTTTAGGATATTTCAGACTAAAATTAATTTTTCCATCACTAAAAATATTCCAATCAGATAAAACTGTTTTATCTATTTCTTTATCATTTACACTACTAGACAAAATATATTGTCTTAAAAAATAAGTTATTAAACCAATCAAAACCACACAACCTACTATCCAAACAACTTTTCTCATTACTTTCAGTATACACGTTCTACCATTTCTATCAATTTCCAGTTATAATATCCCCATATGACAGCTTTACCTAAACATTGGCCATCTAGTCGCCGTCAAGGCAAACGACGTGCTACTCACACAGGACCTAAAATTCCCAGAACAATTAATTGCAAACATTGTGGTCAACCAAAATTGGCCAATTTCCAATGTCCTAATTGTCAACAATCGTGAAATCATTAACCGACCCCCGACATCTTCGTCGTATTAAAAACATGCAGGCAATCTTTGCCTGGGATTGTGGTAATTTAGTCGATCACTCAGCTAATTCTCTTCAAATAATTAATTCTATAGATTCTATTAATGAACTTATTTCCACCCATGCTCCAAAATGGCCTCTGGAAAAAATCAACAAGGTTGATTTATCGATTCTTCGCTGTGCAATCTGGGAATTAAAAATTGAACAAAAAACTCCACCAAAGGTTGTCATTGATGAATCCATAGAATTAGCCAAACAGTTTGGTACCGACACTAGTGCCTCTTTTATAAATGGTGTTCTTGGGAGTATTATCAATCAACATGAATCCAGTTAGTCAACTTGAACAAAAAATCGGTTTAAAATTTAAAAATCCGCAGATTCTTTTTCAATCTCTCATTCATCGATCTTATATAAATGAAAATAAATCCCAAAAATTGCAATCAAATGAACGATTGGAATTCTTAGGTGATGCTGTTTTAGAATTGTGGTCCTCGCAAAAAATTTTTAATCTTTTCCCTCAATATCCCGAAGGAGATTTAACTAATCTTCGATCATTAATTGTCAGAACAGAGAATCTTGCCTCAGTTGCTGAAAAATTGGGTATAGGTGATTTTATTCAACTTAGTAAAGGTGAAAAAACTCATGGAGGCTGCCACAACATTTCTCTTTTAGCTGATACCTTCGAGAGTATTATTGGTGCCATTTTTCTCGATCAGGGCATGGATCAGGCTAGTCAATTTCTGGATAATTTTTTACTACCTAGTATTGATACTATCTCTCAACAAAAAATTTACAAAGATCCAAAAAGCATATTTCAGGAAATTGCCCAGGCCAAAGAGGGGATTACTCCCAATTATTCCATTATTAATGAATCCGGACCAGACCATCAAAAAACTTTTGAAATCGGAGTTTATATTAGTGACCGTCTAATTGCGACTGGTCAAGGCAATTCCAAACAAAAAGCCGAAGAAGCTGCTGCCTTAGCAGCAACTAAAATTTATAAAGTTTAGTTTTTCTGCTATAATCCCTCCTATGCTTAAAATTAAATTAATGCCCAAGGGTAAAGCCCATCAAAGAACTTTTCGAGTTGTTGTTGCCGAATCACGCAGCAAATTTAATGGTAAATTTACTGATGATTTAGGTTTTTATACTCCTCAAACTAAAACTTTAAATATTGACGAGAAAAAACTTGAACAATGGGTTAAAAATGGGGCCCAATTAACTCTGGGAGTTGAAAAAGTTCTTAATCCGGAAAAATACCCTCATGTTAAAAAAGTTAAAAAATCTGAAAAAGTCGAAGCTAAGGCTTAATTAATATGTCAACTATTCAAGAATCAGCTGAATTCATTATTAAGTCTATTGTTTCTGATCCTTCTCAAATCACTGTCAATGGAACTGAAGAAAACGATTATCTTCACCTCGAAGTGTCTGCACCAGCGGAAATGGTTGGTCAAATAATTGGTAAAGAAGGTAAAATCATCAAATCCATTCGCACCATTCTTAATCTAGCCTATCCTTCTCAAAAGTATACTCTAGATATTAAAAACTAAACGGATCTTTTCGGTCATATTTAACAAAACTCTTTTTTTCTGTTAATCCGCTACTTGAATCCTGGACTATTGTAAAATCATTCGTTATCCGAGTTACTAAATCAGATTCATCCTGCTTAAGAGCTAAATCAGCTAGTGAAATCTTATTTATATCCGATTTTGTCGAACTAGCGAGATAAAAAGCCGATACTACTAAATCTAAATTTACTGAATCTTCACTTACTTTCATTTCAAAATTATCAATCGACAAAATCGGTAAACTACTTTCCAAACCATTAATTAATTCCAAATATTGATCTTTTGGACCTACTAAATTCAAAGTTACTGGTACTTTTGATAATGATTCTAAAGCTGTTTTTGGATTATCTTTTTGAATTATTTCTCCTAATTTAATTTGAAAACCATCAACTTGAAAATTATATTTATCCGCTATTTTTCTAATAACACTTACCAATAAATATGAATTTTTTTCCGGTAATAGAGCATTGTTAACATAGTTAGCATTTTTCTGTAATCGTTCTTGGTCAATTGATAAAATATATTTTCTCTTATCATTAATCCCTTTTGTCTCAGTCTGAATACTGGTAATTTTGCCAGTAGTACCCTGTATTTCATCAATTTTTGGCAAAACAACCAGACCAAAAGCAAGAATCAAAACTAAAACTAAACCAATTAAAGGAATAAATACTACCAATAAAGCCGAGTCTAAACCAAACATTTTATCTGGAATTTCCAGTTTGTTATATAATTTCATTTTAAAAGTACCTCCATCTCTGCTTTCCAAATTCCCGATCTTACCGATAAAGCCGACCATTTTGCCGACTCGAAACGATCATCTTTGCCCAAGTTTATGTCTTCAACCAAGTTTTCTAATTTATCAAGGTTTTCCCTTCCTATTACTGTTCCAGCAACTATAAAAGATCCATTCGGGTCCATTTTAAAGTTTTCTAATTTTGTCCCCTCAGCAAATAAGCTATTTACTGTTTCAAATGCCTTACCATATTCAAATCTGGTTAATAAGGCTTTGCCTACCATCTTAGCTTTATATTTAAGACTTTGATTAACAATTACAGTATCTGAAAGCGCGTTGTAATCCGTTAAAGCTTTCTGCTGTAGTCTTTTTTCCGAATTTAATTTTGTATTAAATAAAAAACTAGCTCCATAGACTCCAGCTATAATAACTATCCATACTATTACCATAATCATCATCACTTTTTTAATTTTTTTTTCTAATTTGTTTTTAGCCGCCTGAAATTTTGCTTCAGAAGGTAACAAATTTAGGTTCATGGTCGGGGCTACACTGATCATTATGTCATTCCTCTTAAAGCTAATCCAACTGCTAAAGTAAATCGACAGCCTTCAGTGTTTATATCAATCGGTAGGGATATTTTTGTGGTATCCATTTTTATAAAAGGTTGAATCACTTGAACTTCTACTCCCAATATTCTGGTTAATTCTTCTGCCAAACCTGGTAAATTTGCCCCGCCACCGCTTAAGACCAATAAATCTGCTGGCTTACCTTGATCCTCTCTAAATGAAGCCAATGCTCTTCTAATTTCTTCAGCCATGTTTGAAAAAACCGGTAAAATAGCATTTTTAATTTTTCCCTCTAATTCTACCTCTTTCATACCATAAGCTTTTTTATATTCTTCCGCCGAAGCCATATCTAATCCTAAATTAAGAGAAATAGCTCTGGTTATCGATTCTCCACCTACCGACATTGCCCTAGTAAAATATATATTGCCTCGATTTATACTCACCATATCGGAATATTTTTCCCCCATATCTACTACTATCATAGCTATTCCTTTGGATACCGATTCTACTACCGCTCTTCTCATGGCTACAGCAGGAGACTCTAATGCCAACAATTCCAAACCAACTTCCTTAAAAAGTTTAATATAAGCTTTAATTAAATCATTCTTTGCTGCAATTGCATACACAGTCAATCGTCCGGCATCATCCTGTTCAATAATTTCATAATCAATTGAAACTTGATCAAGAGGATAGGGAACAAAGGTTTCAGCTTCAAATCTTAAAGCATCTTTAATTTCACTTTCTTTCAATGGCGGTAATCTTATCAATCGAGAAACCACCTCTTCTTCTGGTAAACAAGTCACTGCCTGAGTTGATTTTATTTTTGAATCATTTAAAAGCAATTTTATCGTCCTAGCTACCTCACTAAGTGCCTTAGCATTACCATTCGACCATTCTCCAAGTGGAGTTTTTACTTCTCCAATGGCATCCAACATTGTTACTCCATTTGCTTCACGGGAAAGCGATACTGCTTTTACACTTCCAGCACCAATATCAATACCAACAATTTTACTCATTAAATCAGTATAAAGGTTTTTTTCTAATTGCTCAACACACTTCCCCAACTCACTATTGAATTTGTTAAAAAAGGTGACACCTCATATAATCTCAATACTCCCACCTGACGACTAACTTCATTATTAGTTGTCAATTCACCAGATTTTCCTTTTGAACTTATTAATTCCCCTTGAATAGGGAATGTTTCACCATCACCCTCTAGATATATTTTGGTTCCCATACCAATTGGTTTTACTGTTAATAGCAATGGTATTCCCTGAACTGAATCAATTATTGTCACTTCTTTGAAATTTGCTTTACAACTACCCGAAGGTAGGGGCAATGATAAATTTGAAAAACCTGAAACTGTATTTGCTGTCACATTATAACCACTTCGATTAGCCAGATAGTTATTACTTAGATCACGATAATAATAATCAGTCATTAAAGCTCCATTAAAATCACTTTGAATACAAATCTTTAAATTAGTACCATGATAATAATTTCCATAATCAACATCACCATCACTATTATGGCCAACTAACCAAAAAGAAGCCGATTGATTAGCTAAATAATACTGATCAAAATTAACTGTTGAGCCATTACCAACATTAGTTACTACTACTTCGGCGGTTGTTTTCGAATCTTGGGAAACATAAGTAGTCAAGCCAGTTCCCAAATAATTATCAACTCCAGACTCTGCTGCTTTAAAAGCTTGTTTTGCCAGTTCTTCGTTGGTATTTAATTTTGTTTCGACTACGGTTTTTTTTGATAATGACAATCCTACTGTCATCACCACTGCTGCCAATAATAATGAAATCAAAGCTATTTGTCCTTGTTGATAATATGTATTTTTCATTTTTACAATGCTGTCCTCCAACCGGTTAGTACCTGTGATACTTTTCCCGGCATATTAAATATTAAATCCGGTCGATAATTTACTACTGTCGCTGGTTGACTATTATTTTCTGATTTATTTGTAAAACCCCTGATAAACCGGATATTACCTGTTGGGGCATCAATACCTGAGTAGAGGACTCCATTAATTACTAAAGGATCATTTGACAATCCGACTGTACTTATTCCTCCATCGGCCATAAAGATACCAGCACTTTCAGTTACATTTTCTTCAAAGGTAATACTTCCTTTAACTACTATCATCAAGAATTCTCCTACTGATACGGTATTATTAACATTAACACTTAGATTACCATTAACAAACACCACTCCAGTGCCACCAATACCACTACCTTTAATTGTT
>CAYSVP010000012.1:0-7283 GCA_964434595.1 uncultured Gammaproteobacteria bacterium
CCATTGTGACGGACTCTCCGCTAAGAGCCGTTAACCGTCATAGCCTTGGTGAGCCGTTACCTCACCAACTAGCTGGTAGTGGATAGGCCGCTCTCAAAGCGACTTGCGTCTTTGGTCTTGCGACCACATGGAAAATTACCCATCCTTTCGGATGGCTATGTTCCACTTTGAGGTACGTTCCTATCTTATACTCACCCGTTCGCCACTGAACTAGCAATCTTCACTAAAAGGAAGAGAACCCTCTTAGTGAAGACTACAAATCCCGTTCGACTTGCATGTCTTAGGCACATCGCCAGCGTTCACCCTGAGCCACGATCAAACTCTTAGTACAAAATCCTTCGACTTTACTCAGGATTAAAAATTCTGAACAAACATCAAAGGTTTAATTTTTTGAAAATGTTTACCGAAATTATCGGTGTCACTTCCTGGTACTAATAGCCGTGGCTTAAAAAAAGTGATCTGAATGTTAAGGTACATTTGTCTGAAGTTCAGACAGTGTTGGTATTATATTACAAACTTTAAGTTTGTGCAGTAGGTAAGTTAATGATGTGACATTCTATTAGATTTTGAATTGTTTCTGATTCTGTAGAAGTAAATATTGTTTGATATTTTTGACAGATACTTCCGACTAGTTGCCGATGATTTATGTCCAATTCGGAAAAAATATCATCAAGAAGTAGAATTGGTTTATCGTGATATTCAGTTTCTAAATAGTTTATTTGGGCTAGTCTTAGGGCTAAAACTGCTAGTCTTTGCTGACCACGTGATCCCCAAAATTCCAAATTAGGATCGACGGTGGAAAAAATTGAATTGGAAAAACTAAAATCGTCGCGATGGACTCCGGACAAAGTATGTCCTTGAGTAATTTCGGCTGATAATTGCGATTCAAGTTTAGCTTGAGTAATAAATGAAGGAGAATAATTTAAGGAAAGAGTATTAATTTCTGAATTGGAATGATTTTTAAAGAAACTATTAGCAGAATTAATAAACTTTTGTCGGTAATCGTGAATTATATTGCCATTTTTAATTAATGATTGATCCCAGTAAAATAATTCTGAACGTTGAGCTTGGTTATTTCTAATTAAATCGAGTAATTCGTTGCGGTGTTTTAAGGCCCGATAAAATTGGGAAAGAGCCGATGAATATCGCCATTCAACTGTTGAGAAAATGTTATCGAGATAATCACGCCGTCGGGAAGGTGAACCGGTAACTAAACGAATATCTTCCGGTTCAAAAACGACAACTTTTAGAGTGCCAAGATAATGACTTCGGGTTTTAATTACTTGATCAATATAAAATTTTCGAGAGAGGGAACCCGTGGTAGGGTTCTTTATTAATTGAACTTCAGTTTTAGTAGTATTTAAATCACCCTTAACAATGGCATAATTTTGATTCCAGTTAATTAATTGAAATGAAGATGATGCCCGAAAACTTTTACCACTAGATAGAAAATAAATTGCTTCCAAAATATTGGTTTTACCAGAACCATTAATACCTAAAATTAAATTAGTTTTAGAATCAAACTCTAAAGTCTGTTTTGGGTAAGAACGAAAGTTTTCGAGAGTTAGGTTGGAAAGATACACAAAAGAAGTATACCAAAATGAAAAGTGATTATTTTAGCGGCAAGTCCAACCACCGTCGACGGGAAGGATAATACCGGTGACATATTTTGAATCGTCAGAAGCTAAATAAAGTGCGGCCTGAGCGATATCTTCGGGATCGCCGGTATAACCTAAGGGAGTACTGGATTTAATAAGATTATTAAAAGCTTCGTCTTCGAGAACATCTTTGGTCATGTTAGTTTTAATAAAAGCCGGAGCAATGGCATTAACCCGAATTCCTAACTGAGCTAAATCCTGAGCGGCTGCCCGAGTTAAATTGGATACACCACCCTTGGCAGCGCAATAGGCAATAGCACTAGGAAAACCAACCAACCCTAAAATTGATGAAAGATTGATGATAGAACCTTTGATATTTAAAGCCTTCATAGCATTAGCAGCGGCAGATGTTCCATAAAATACACCCGATAAATCGGTGTTAATTACTTTTTGCCAGCCCTCATCAGTACAATCTAAAATGCCACCCAAAGCACCAACTCCGGCGTTGTTGACCATAATGTCGATTTTTCCAAATTTTTCGACAGTAGTATTTATGAGTTGATGAACTTCATTTGATTGAGAAACATCGCATTTTTGAAAAAAGGCTTTGTCTCCAAGTTCGGCAACTAATTCATTCCCCTGTTCATTGATGTCAGAAAAAATGACTGTGGCACCTTGACTGAGAAATAATTTAGAGATGGCTAATCCCAGACCACTGGTGGCACCAGTAACAATAGCAATTTTGTTTTCTAATTTCATAAGAAAATACTAACATTAATTTAAGAAATTAGTAGAGTAATATTTTCGGGGTTCGATCCATTTATTAATAGTGTCAGAAACTGTATCAGCATTGGCAATAGTCCAACGTTTTTCATTAGCTTTATTGGCTAATTTATCATTCGGATTAAAAGCAATGGCATAACCAACTCTGGTTAAAATTCCCAAATCTCTTTCATTGTCACCAATTCCAACTGATCCTGGCCAATCAACATCAAGATTTCTTCTTTTTATAAGTTTGTCCAATTCCTCGACTTTTTTTTCAGCACTACCCGGGTAGGATACTATGTTTCCTGTATATATTTCGTCAACTATTTCTAAGGTACCAGCAACAATATTTTGTCTGTCTATTTGTAGTGAATCACCAAGCTTTTGGACCATTTCAATTGGACTTCCGGATATTAATAAACCGGTGTATCCGTCTTCTTTTAATGTCTGGACTACTTTTGGAGCAAAATTATATAAATTATTTTTTATTAGAGGCCAGGTTTCATTGACTACCTTATTAACTTTTTCAGTTGTCATATTTTTCATACCCTGGGCATAGAGTTTATAGATTTCATCAACAGCAATAGATTTTTCAATTTCACCGTTTTTGTATTTACCATACCAACCGAATATATTGTTCCCAGTTTCTTTATTAAACACTTCTTTGTTGATTAGAACCTTTAAAAACTCGATACCCAAGTTTCCATCATAAAGTGTGCCATCAACATCAAAAACTGCCAACTTTTCTTTCATGGGCTATTATACATCTGTAAATATCCCTTAGAATATGGATATTTTTGATAGTAAATTTCTGGCGGTGGAGGTTAAGCAAAATCATATCTTGTCCAGCGGGCAGGAGTTGAACCTACCTAAAGTGGTTTTACAGACCACCGCATAACCGCTTTGCTACCGCTGGATTGGTTCTAGATTATATCAAATTTATTCTATTCCCCATAGAATTTGAATATTGGAAGAAACACTCATTTCTCCGGTAGAAATTTCAGTACCACCACCGACTGCAGAATCAGCCATTTTTAATTGGGCAGTATTTGAATAACGAATCGGATATGCTTCGGTGGTTGAATCGGAAATAGAAACTGGTTTACCAAGTTTTACTCCGGCTAATTTTGCTAATTCGGAAGCCTTTTGTTTGGCTTTATTAAAAGCCAATTCCCGAGCCTGAGTGAATAGTTCAGTTTTATCGTCAATATTAAAGGTAATATTGTTAATTTGGATATTATCAATAGCTGATAATTCATCAATAATTTTAGCCGCCTTGGTAGCTTTGTTATCAATCTTTTTAATTTTGATATCTAATGACTGAGTAGAGCGTTGACCAATAATTCGGCGGTATTCGCTAGAATAATCGTATTCAGTATAAATATTTAAACCGGTGGTTTGATAATCAGTATCAGGTAGATTATTGTCCTTAAGAACTTGAGTTATCTGAGAAACTTTTTGATTAGTTTTATCGAGAGATTGTTGACTAGTGTTGGCCAAACTACTGATAGATACGGTTAATTCAACCATATCGGGACGAGCAGTTACTTTACCGTCACCCGAGACAGAAATAGTATCACTAACCCGACCATTAACTTCAGCACCAGAGAGTGATTTGATATAAATACCAGTGGATTTAAAAATAAAAGCCGAAAGAACAAGAGCTACTGAAATAACAATGACAGGAAGGAGTTCGGTGATTTTGTTGTTGTTCATAATTAATTCTAATATAAAAGTTATAATAATGGAAATATAATCTAATTTAGTAATTAAATAGAGTAATTGTTAATAGTAAATGAAAGTTAGAATAATTTCTTGGAATGTAGCTGGTTTTAGGGCGGCGGTAAAAAAAGGGTTGTTTAATTTTATGAAAAAAGACAAAGCGGAAGTGTTTTGTTTTCAGGAAGTAAAAGCGAAAATTGAACAGATTCCGGAGGGAGCGCCAAAAGAATATTATTTTTTTCTAAATGATGCCGAAAAAGCCGGTTATTCGGGGGTAGCAACCTACACTAAGTTGGAACCAAAAACAGTAATTGTGGGTGATCGTGACAATGATTGGGACAATGAAGGTCGAGTGTTGATTTCTAAATTTGATGAATTCACATTGCTAAATGTTTATTTTCCTAATGGAAAAAGAGATTTGGGGAGATTGAAATTCAAAATGGATTTTTACGAATATTTTTTGAAGTATATTAATAATTTAAGAGAGAATGGTGAAAAAGTGATATTTGTGGGTGATGTGAACACTGCCCATGAAGAGATTGATTTAGCCAGACCTAAGGAGAATTCGAAGACTTCTGGATTTTTAGAAATGGAAAGAAAATGGATGGATAAATTAGAGAAGGAAGGATGGATTGATACCTATAGATATCTTCACAAAGACCAAGTGGCCTACTCGTGGTGGGATCAATTTACTCGAGCTAGAGATCGAAACGTCGGTTGGAGAATTGATTATGTCTTTATCGATGAGGCGTTAAAAAACAACTTAAAATCGGCATTTATTTTAAATGATGTTTTTGGATCGGATCACTGCCCAGTGGGAATAGAAATTGATTTATGATTGATGATTTAAAAAATCATTACTTTGGTCCCCTGTTTTTTTAACCAAAGATTGTTAGCATGGCACTTCGGATCGTAAATAGTAAGTTGGCGCCAAAAAGTTGAGGAATGATTTTTGATGGTTAAATGGGTTAGTTCATGGAGTAAAACATGTCGAAAAATTTCTACCGGAAGTAATATGATTTGCCAATTAAAATTTAGATTACCAGAATGAGAACAAGAACCATAGCGAGAGGTTGTGTTACGAACAGAAACTCGCTGGTAGTGAAAACCATAATTTTGAGAAAGTCGAGATAATTCATCTTTGATTAATGAAAGAGCCAATAGCCGAAGTTTTTTATCAAAAAGATTTTTTAGATGGGTATTAGAAAGAGATGTAGTATTTGCATATATTTTTTGTTCATCTTTGAATACTACTAGAGAATCCATGGATGTTTTTGATATGAGTATTTTATAGTTTTGATCGAGAATTTGAAGAGAATTAAGAGAAGAAAGCCGACGGGGAGGTTGGAGACGCGAAGCATTTTTTATAATCCACAAGGCATGATCATTAATAAATTTGGTGATAATAAAATCAGGAGTGAGATAAGGGCAACTCACTACAAATGAGTGAGAAGATTTTAAACGGAGAGTTAGAGAACGAATAAATTTACGTTTAACAATATAAGAAAATTTTTGTTCAGATAAAATGAGATTTGGCATTAATGGTAATATATTATTACAGATGATTTATATTGGAGCAGACCATAGAGGTTTTAGACTTAAAGAGGAAATTAAAAAATGGCTGGAAGCAGAACATTATGATTTCCGGGATTTAGGAGCTAGTAGCTATGATAAAGAAGATGATTATCCGGATATTTCAATAAAAGTTGCAGAGATGGTAATGACAGACAATGGTGAGGGAATAATTATTTGTGGATCAGGAGCCGGAGCATCAGTTGCGGCAAACAAAGTAAAAGGAGCCAGGTGTGGATTGTGTACCTTTGAAAAACAAGCGAAAGCGGCTAGAAATGATGATGATATTAACATATTGTGTTTATCAGCTGATACAGTTAGTGTAGAAGATAATATAAAAATTACAGCAGTTTTTTTAGGCACATTATTTTCATCTGAAGAAAGACATATTAGAAGAATTAATAAAATAAAAGAATATGAATCTAAGATCAGTAAGTGAAATTTTACCCGGTACTAGGGTAATTTTAAGAATGGATTTAGATGTGGCTGATAACGACAATAGTCGGCTAGTCAAATCAATTTCAACCATCAGATTATTATTGGAAAAACAATGTAAAATTGCCATTATTGGTCATAGAGGCAGACCCACATCCACCGGAGCTACAGCAGCTAATCCTGACGGTTTTTCTCTTAGACCAGTATATTTGGAGTTGATGTCTTTATTGGAACCAAATGGAGAAAATCTAATTGAGAGCATTTTTGTAGAAGATATTAACGACAGTGAAAAATTGGATTTGGCTTTGGCAAAAAATCAAATCGTCTTTTTAGAAAATTTAAGATTTTGGAAAGGTGAAGAAAATAATGATCCGGATTTTCTGAAAAGTTTAGTAGAAGTCTGTCAATTTTATGTGAATGATGCCTTTGCAGTCGCCCACCGAAAACATCGATCAATAATGCTATATAAAAATTTACCTGGTTTTTATGGATTAAGTTTTATCGAAGAAGTTAATAAAATAGCT
This sequence comes from uncultured Gammaproteobacteria bacterium, assembly GCA_964434595.1. Classification (GTDB taxonomy): domain Bacteria; phylum Patescibacteriota; class Microgenomatia; order UBA12405; family UBA12405; genus CAYSVP01. The sequence goes on from CAYSVP010000012.1 coordinate 6,617, forward strand.
AAAGTAATAGAAAATCCAGAAAGACCATTAACTATTGTATTGGGTGGAGCCAAAGAAGATAAGTTAAAATATTTATCAGAATTAGTTGATAAAGCTGATAATGTATTAGTTGGAGGAAAATTACCAAAACTAATTGATAGTGAAAAATTGACTGTTAATAACAGTAAAATAATTGTTGCTAAGTTAAGGGATGATGGACTGGATTTAAGCGATGAAGATATTGCTAAATTTAAAGAAGTAATTAGTAATTCAAAAATGATCATTTGGGCAGGGGCGATGGGGTGGTTTGAAAAAGAAAATTGTCGTAAAGGAACAGAAGAGATTGCATTAGCAGTAGCTAATAGTGGTGGTTATAAAATTATTGCGGGTGGAGACACGGGGGCGTCAATAGAAAATATGGGACTAAAAAATAATATTGATTATGTGTGTAGTGGCGGTGGAGTAATGTTGGAGTTTCTTATTAAAGGAACATTGCCGGCGTGGGAATAGAAAAACTAGGAATGGATGCAAATGAGAAATTTATTGTAGTAGGGACAGGGCATTGCCCTGTCCGTACCGTACGAATGCAATGGATCAGTGCCCTGTCCGTACGTACATCGGATGCGTCTGGGCAATTTATTGTAGTATGATTAGATATGGAAAATAAAAAAATAAAAATCGGTATTAA
>CAYSVP010000012.1:7383-8928 GCA_964434595.1 uncultured Gammaproteobacteria bacterium
AATTTATTGTAGTATGATTAGATATGGAAAATAAAAAAATAAAAATCGGTATTAATGGTTTTGGAAGAATTGGTAGTGTGGTTTTAAGAGCAATTTTGACTGAAAAATATGATGTTGACGTAGTAGCTATCAACACTAAAGGTGATTTACCGATGGATACATACACTTATCAATTTAAATATGATTCGGTGTATGGACGAATCCCGACCAGGGTAGAATTTTCTGATCCTAAAAAAGCCGGAGAGATAGGAATTTTGGAATTAGGAGATCGGCAAATCCCCTTTTTAGGTGAACCAGATCCAACAAAAATTCGATGGGGAGATTATGGAGCAGAAGTTATTTTGGAATGTACTGGAGCTTTTACTAATATGAAAGCCGCCGGTCATTTGAAAGGCGGAGCGAAAAAAGTAGTTATTTCGGCACCAGGAAAAGATCCAAATATTCCAGTCTTTATATTAGGAGTAAATGAAGATAGATATAAAGGTGAAACAGTTGTTTCTAACGGTTCATGTACAACCAATTGTGTGGCACCAATTGTAAAATTAATTGACGAAAAGATAGGTTTTCAGGAAGGAGTATTGACAACCATTCATGCCTATACGGTTAATCAAAATATTGTCGATGGTGCAGGAAAAGATCCCCGACGTGGTCGAGCGGCAGCGATAAATATTGTACCAACATCGACCGGAGCAGCTGAGGCTGTAATAGCGGCCTACCCTGAGGCCAAAGGCAGATTTGCGGGAACTGCAATTAGAGTACCAGTTGTATGTGGTAGTTATTCCGATTTAACTTTTAAAATGGTTCGAAATACTACTGTTGAGGAAGTCAATTCAATTCTGGAAAATGCTAGTGTAAATCAAAATTTGGTTGGTAAATTAAAGATATCTTATGAACCGTTGGTGTCTTCCGATATTATTGGTAATAATGCTTCGTGTCTAATTGATACTAGAATGACAAAAGTAGTCAGTGACGATATGATTTCGATTGGAGCTTGGTATGATAACGAATATGGTTATTCATGCCGATTAGTAGAGATGGGAATGCTGGTATGCAAGTAATTCCAACAACAGGCTTAAATAAAATATTTTCGGAAACTGAAGCGAGAATAGGGTTGTTGAGAAAATCTTCTAGTTGGATTCAAATTGATGTCTGTGATGGTATTTTTACTACAGGTAAAACTTTTGAACTAGAACTAATAAATAAAATTGAAACTGCTACTGATGATGTATTGTGGGATATTCATTTAATGGTTAAAGAACCGGAAAAATGGTTGGAAAAATGTTTTTTTATTGGAGCCAGTAGAATTATTGGTCAAGTGGAAATGATGTCAAACCGGGAAAGCTTTATTAAAAAAATTAAAGATGAGGGATTAGAGGCAGGAGTGGCCTTTGATGTAGATACAGAAATTACCAATATTCCCGATGAATCTGATATGGTTTTATTAATGGGAAGAAAGGCTGGATTTAAACCTGAGGAATTTAACAATAACGTATTAAAAAAGATAGAAAAAGTAAAAGGAATGGGTTTTAGGGTAGGAGTTGATGG
>CAYSVP010000012.1:9028-12996 GCA_964434595.1 uncultured Gammaproteobacteria bacterium
TTGGGAATTTGTGCTGAAATGTCGGCGATTGACCACGCGGTAGTTCATGGTAAATATGAATTTAAAGCTCTATTGGTAATAGATAAAAATTTAACTTATCCGTGTGGAGCTTGTTTACAATATTTGTGCTTGTTTTATCAAATAAATGATCAAAATATTGAAATAATAGTGGCAGATTTGGATGGAAAATATGAGATAAAAAAGTTAACAGAATTATTACCACATCGATATCTAACAGAAAACAATTTACCTGAGATTAAAAGTTATAAAAATAAATAATGATATCGACTACTAAAAAAATTAAAAAAGTCGCTTTTTTTGGAGATGCTGATTTGAATAAAGATGATCCATCATGTTTGGCAGCAGAAAAAATTGCTGAATTATTAGCAATTAATGATTACACAATTGTAAACGGTGGTGGACCGGGAATAATGTTAGCAGCTACCAAAGGAGCTAAAAAAGGTGGCGGAAAAGTGGAGTTGGTAGTAATGAATCCCAAAAACAATCCAAATAATTATGAAGGGATAAACCCCGAAAATCTTAAGTTAGCAGATAAAGTAATTGAAACTAAAAGTTATCCAGAGAGATTAGATAAATTAATAGAAATAGCTGATGCTTTTATTGTTTTTAACGGTGGTACTGGAACTTTGTCAGAAGTGGGTATGGTCTGGGAACAGGCAAAATTTGATTATGGCAAACATGAACCGATAATATTTTTCGGCCAACAATGGAGAAAAGTAGTTGAGGATTTACAAAAAGGAATGAATTATGAAAATAAAGAAAAAGATGTAGTGATAGTAGTGGAAGAAGTTGATGAAGTGCTTAAGGTATTAAGACAGGTTGGGAATTAAATTTTATTTCAATAGGAAATAGCTCTGTTTTTAATATTTTATTTTTGGTTAGAGTAAGACGAGCAATTTGGGAGTGAGATGTTTCATTGGACCAATTTTGATCAAATATAAAGTTTCCAAAAGAATAGTAGATTAATTTGTCTTTGTATGTTTCAAATGATTGCCAGACATGAGGGTGATGTCCATGAATAATATCGGCACCAGCGTCGACCAAAGAATGAGCAAAATTCTGACGCCATTTTTCAGCTTGAGGAAGATACTCATTGCCCCAATGAATAGAAATAATTAAGTAATCAACTTGGGAATCATATTTTTTAATCTGGGAAAGTATTTCTGATTTATCAAGAGAAGGATAGGTTACAAAATCATAACCCAAGAAACCGAAAGAAATATTATTAACTATTTTTAGGTAGAAATTATCATAAAAATAATCAGTGACTAGAAATTTTTTTGTTTGAGATAAACCATTGGAGTTGTAGTTTAATATATGATTATTATTTAAATTAAAGACAAATTTATTCAATTTTAACTGTGGAAGAAAATTAGTATCACCACAAAAAGTAAAAGTGCCAGTTGGACCAACAGGACAATTATCAATAATAGGAGATTCTAAGTTGGCAAGAGTAAAATCATTACCGATAAGCCAGGGAGATATTTCCCTAAAACTCCAGGAATAATCTTTTTTTGACCTGGCAATGGTAGTAATATAACGTCCAAGCCCAAGATCACCAACTAAACCAACTATAACGGTTGGTTCTGGAGTCGGAGTGGCTGTAATCGGAGGATTAACAAATCGGACTAAGGGAGTAACCAGATTAGGAGCAGTAAATAAAGACAGAATGATACTAATCAAGGTCTTCATGATTTAGTATACTTGAAAGATGAAAAGATTATTCTGCTTACTGATAATTGGTATGATGCTGGGTGGATGTGGTTTGGGGGTAAAAAAATCAGGAATTGAAATAATCAGTTATCCATCATCTAAGGTATTTATTGACAATAAAGAAGTAGGAATGTCGCCTTACAAAAATAATTCTTTAACCCCGGGTGATAAAGAAATCAAATTAATAATAGATGGGGCAGAATGGAAAAAAACTGTTCATTTAGAAAACAGGGCAAACACGGTAATTAACAGAGAAATAGACCCTGATATAAGTAAAAATGGTGGTTATCTGCTTTATTTAGAATCGACAGGAGATAATAAAAAAGCCGGTTTGTTAATAACCACTAAACCGGATAGAACTGCGGTATCTATTGATGGAGAAATTAAAGGATTCAGTCCTCTGCGAATAGATGATATTGGTGAGGGTGATAAGCAAATAACCCTATCATTCCCTGGATACAAAACAATTGACATGTTCATACGATCAACTTATGGATATCAATTGGTAGTTGAGGCAGATTTAGCCAGTGAAATAGTGGTTAATAACCAAGAACCAGTGTTGGAAACAACAGTTGTCGAAAAAAAAGTAAAGATAAAAACAACCGAGACTGGATGGTTAAGGGTTAGAGAAGAGCCAAATGGAAATTCAAAGGAGATTACTAAAGTAAATCCAAATGAGATTTATACATTATTGGAGGAAAAAGATGATTGGCAAAAAATTGATTTGGGAAACGGAAAAAATGGCTGGATTTCGGCTAAATACGCCGATAAAATTTAAGGCTAACACCAGCAAAAATAACAATAAGACCAACAAAGACATAAAATTTTTGACTGCTATTTAGAAAAAGAGAGATAAACCCAAGAATAAAACTGATTGACCAATAAAAAACTGCAATTTGATTACGACTCCAACCTATTTTTAAAAGATAATGATGAAGATGATCAGGGCCTCCTTTTAAGGGAGATTTCCGATGAATAAGACGTTTAATAATAACAAAAATAGCATCAATAATGGGAATACCTAAAAGAAGAATTACTGTAGCTAGTTTGGCACCGGATAAAATAGCCAATAGGCTTAGAAAAAAACCAGCTAAACTTTTACCGCTGTAACCAGGCAAAATTTTGGCGGGAAATAAATTAAAAGGTAGAAAACCAAGATAAGAACCAGCAACAGCGCCAGCTAAAATTATTACCGGCCATTGAGTACTATCCTGGGAAAAACGAAGACCAATTAAACCAATATAAATAGCAGAAATGATCACAAATCCAGGTAATTGGCCATCAACACCAGCTGACCAACCGACGATATTCATACAACCTACAATCCAAATTATGGCTAATATATCGGAAATAATCCAGATAGAATGATTACCAAAAAAATTAAAATTTAACTGATAAATAGAAAAATCAATAATACCACCAAAAGGATTAGAGACATAAGCTATGCCAATACCAGCCCCAACTACGATAATAGCAGCTAACAGATTAGTAAAAAGTCGAGTTTTAGGACTAATATCTTTAATATCATCCCAAACTCCAATACCTAAAGTTATGGCGGCAGCTAGCAGAATACCACAGAGATGTTTATCAATTGGTAAAAATACTAGAGATGTTAACAGAACACCAAAAAAAATTGGAATTCCCCCACCCCGAGGAATAGTAGAGGTGGCAGTAGCGTTTCCGGTTTTCTTTTGTTTTTCTATAGGATCTTCAAGCCAATGATGAGAAATAAAAAAACGTAAAACAAAAGGAGTGGTTAAATAACTGATTAAAAAAGAAATAAAAATAGCAAGAAAAAAATTTAAATTCATTTAAGAAACAAGAAAAACAATTTGAAAAACTGAAAATAAAGAGAAAAAAGAAAAAACTAAAGAAAAAACAATTAATAATTTGGAAAACAACTGGTTGTTTTTAACCAACATGGCAGCCCAAAAACCATTAAGAATGGTAATTAGAATGGAATATATAGGAAGATAAATAAGATTAGTACTACTAGCTAACTGTGATTCTCCCCAAGGAAGGGAAAAATAAAAAGGGATTTGAGGAGGGAGATTATTAAATTTAAAAAATAGAATAATAATTTGAAGAGCAATTAGGCAAAGATTAAAACGAAAAATAGTAAAGTTATTTTTTTCTTGCCAAAAGTGACCCAATAACGATATTTTTTGAATTAAGGAAACCATTAGTGTCGACGAAAAATTATAGCCTGACCAATAGCATGATCAGGAAAATAA
>CAYSVP010000012.1:13096-16337 GCA_964434595.1 uncultured Gammaproteobacteria bacterium
AGACAACTGATATATCTGATTAATTTCTGATCCAAAGTATTGGCGATATTCTTCAACTGATTTTTGGCCAATGACAAAATTATAAATGTTTGAATAATAGGAAAATACTGGATAAACATAGAATTTGTAGTGAAAAAAAGAAAATACTAGAACGGCAATAAAGACAACTGATAAAGTTTTTTCAAGAAAATTAGTTTGACTAAAAAAATAGAAAATACAAAGACAAAGTGAAGGAAAAGTAAATATTAGATAGTGAGGGTAAGGTCTTGTAGAAAGGAGAGAGGCAAAAATAGTTGATGATAACCACAATGTAGTAAAGACGGTTTTTTGATTTATTTTTTTAAAAAAATACAATAAACAAATTAGCAACCAACCAGCAAGAAGAATTAGTCCACGACTTATTAAGCCACTACTGGTGGCCGAACCGGAATGTGAACCAGTAGCCCATGAAGAGAGATAACCAAAATTCTGTAAAAGAGCAGCAAAAGTAAATTCGGAAATAGCCTGGTGAAAATAAAAATAAACTGCCCAGAGAGCAATGGGTAGGATAAAACCAATAATTAATAATAGATAACTAGAAATAAGAAACTTGATTTTTTTGAAGGAGAAGTTGGTGATTAATAAATAGAAGCAAAGAGCTACTAATTCAAAAACAACTGGAACTTTAATGGAAAAAGAAATACCGAGTAACAAGCCGACAAGTAATAGTGAATAATGAGATTTGTATTTGAAGAAAATATAAACAGCTAATAGAGTCGGTAAAAGCATAAAAATCTCGGCGTTGGCAATGTTACCCTCGAAAAGAGGAATTGAAGTTAAAAATAAAAAAACTAAAGTTGATAGCTTCGAGAGAGTGGATGATAAAAAATTTTTAGAAATTAAATGAAAAATATAAATTGTTGGAACCATCCATAACATTAATAATAGGCGAAAACCAAAAACGGTCTGAGAAATAGCGGCTAAATAGTAGAGTGTGGGAGGTTTGTTGTCGTGAATCTGACGGTATAAAACCCAACCATGACGAATAGCTTTACCGAGAACTAGATAGATACCTTCATCACCATACCAGTATGGTTCAAAAAGAGATGGTAAACGAAGTAATAAAAATATAAAAGTAACAATTAACCAGAATTTATATTTCTTTATAAAATTCCAAATCATTTCTTCAGTTTATCATTATTGACCTTAAGAGTGGTTTGATACTCAAGTCGTTTACCAATCATTAGCCGGGTATGAGAATGAAGTCCAGGGAGGACTGACATGGTTAGGGTAGCAATGGGCATAAGTGGCCATTGAAGAAAGTTTTTCAAGAAGTTTGCCAAACCTTTCTTTTGCGAAACGGGACGAAGTTTCCAATCGAGAATAATCAAAATAGCTAAGGGTAGCAAACATATAGTAAGGATTAAATTTGAAAGACGGGGAAGATTAAAACCAAAAGCAGTCTGAAAGAAACTGGGGTTTAAAAAAATAGGAAGAGAAGTTCCAAGGGTAAGAATAAACCAATTACTGGACCAAATAAAGTGAGTTTCGATTAATTTGAAAACCCGAAGGGCACGAGTGATAAATGGTATTTCACGATGAATTCTGGCTTGTTGAATAGCGTAAGGAACATCAATAGCACCCCAGGCATGACGAACACATTGGTTATAACGGTTTTTAAGTGTATCAAAGTAATTTTTACCGGTTGGAGCATCAACAATAGTTGGGAGGAATATGGGTTCAACACTGGTTTTCCCCCCGGAGACAAAAAATGTCTGAAGAAAAATATGCCAATCTTCAGGAATCATGTCAACATCCCAGTAGCCAGCAGAATCAATTAGACGATAAGACGATGAATAACAGGAATAGTTAAAAAATAAACCGTCAGGTTCCTGAATTTCGGCAACATGAATAACACTACTAAGAATACCGGTGATACGAATAAGAGCCGGAGTGTCGTTAATATTATGATGCCAGAAAATTGGCGATTGCCAGAAACGATAATAACGGTTTGGATTACTGGCAAAAAAATAAGTTAAAGCTGAAAAAAACTTAGGATTAAAAATAGTATCGACGTCACAACTGGTAAGAGTTAAATTATCAATTTTCAGACCAAGTTTTTTCATTTGGTGACTTTTGAAGTATTTAGCGGCAAAAGCCTCATTACTATGTTTACCAACAGTTTCGCCAGGAGTATCTTTAGGATGTTCAGTAAAAGTTAAACTACCAAATATACCTTCATATTTTTTCGAAAAATGATCAATAGTAAGTTGATTGTTATCTTTTCCAGCGCGTTGCTCCTGACCGATAACAACGTGAATTTTATGGAGATCGATATCGACTTGGGCGGCTAAACTACCAACAGCCATTTCAATAACATCAACTGGTTCTTTGTACGAAGAAATAATAACAACATGATTAATATTGTTATACTTGAGCCAATCTGCTTTAAAATTATCCTGGAATAGTTGAAGCCAATTGGTTGATTTAAACTTTTTAATTTTAAAATAACCAAGAGTAGCAAAGAAAGCTGATTTAAAAGATTTGTAAAACCAGTAAATAAGGAAGGCAATAACAAAATAAGCCACTAAACGGGGTACTAAAAAAGAACCCCAGATAGGAAAAGAAATAGTTATCCAGGCAGAAGCGCCAGGAATCATTTCTAAAAGACGGTATAGTTTTGTGTTTTTGTCGACTTTCACTAGAAGTAATTATATCAATGTAGAATAGAAGTGGATGAATGAGTTAGCAAAAGCAATTGAAAAAACAAAGAAATACGGTGAAAAATATGGTGGATGGACGGATGAACAAATAAAAAACAGACTAATATCGGCTAAAAAATTTGAAATTTTAGAATCTAAATCTAAAATTATGGATGAAAATTATAAAAATAAGCTAAAGTTGGCAAAAGAATTTATAAATAAGTATCTAAAAAATATTCAAAAGGTCTTAATGGCTGGAGTAACTGGATCAGTAGCAGCAGAAAATCCAAAAAAAAATGACGATATTGATTTAATGATCATAATTAAAAGAAATTGTTTATGGTTAATCAGATTGCGAATATTTATTATTTTTTGGTTGTATCGGATTCCCCACAGAACTAAAAAAAATAATATTTGTATTAATTTATGGTTGGATGAGGAAGCTTTAACAATTCCGAAGAACAAACAAAATCTGAAGAATGCCATGGATTTAATATTAATGAAGCCGTTGCTAAATAAGAAAAAAACCTATGAAAAATTCATTTTGGCTAATAAGTGGG
>CAYSVP010000012.1:16437-19656 GCA_964434595.1 uncultured Gammaproteobacteria bacterium
TATAAATTTACCAATGCTGGATTATTACCTAACAACCCTTTTTATGGAATGAAGTTAACCAGAGATTGGATGTGGTTGATGTTATGTCAAAAACAAAAAAAACCTAGAATTGCCTTACTTTTGGGTGATAAAAGAATGATAGAAGCCGATGATTTACTGAAAATAAATCAAGCTGAACTAGCAATTAAAACAGCTAATAAGGCAATCGATAAACTGGAATACGCTGATTATCTAAATAACAATAGTGACAAACAACTACAAAAACAAATTTTTTTAGCTGGTTTTGCATATAGAGAAATATTGAAGACAGGAGATAAAATAGATGACGTTAATAACCAAAATTGGATAAAATTAATTAAAAGAATAGATGACTGGAACAAAAAAATGGTGGAAAAAACATAAGCGGATTGTATACATCCTGGGGATATTAACGGTTTTAATGGTCGGATTATTAGTATTTTATGTTTTGCGGGACATGCCAAATCCCATGAAATTGAAACTAAATGAATACTCGGAATCTTCGGAAATATTTGATAGAAATGGAAAATTGTTGTATTTGTTTTACTCTGACAAGAGAAGAATTTCGGTTAGTTTAGATCAGATTCCTGACAATTTGAAAAAAGCCACAATTGCTGTTGAGGATAAAAACTTTTATACCAATAATGGTTTTGACTTCGGAGGGATATTGAGAGGTTTTATTAGATCTGTCTTCCAGGGAAGGTTGCAGGGTGGATCGACTTTGACCCAACAATTGGTGAAAAATGCTTTATTAACTCCAGAGAGAACTATTAGTCGAAAAATAAAAGAAGCAATTTTAACGGTGGCAATGAATTTAACTTACAGTAAAGATCAAATACTGGAGATGTATTTTAACCAAACTCCTTACGGTGGAACTTTATGGGGAGCAGAGGCAGCAGCCAGAAGTATTTTTAATAAAAATGTCAAAGATTTAGACTTAGCAGAATCGGCTTTGTTGGCGGGACTACCGGCTTCACCGACTAAATACTCCCCTTTTACTAATCCTGATTTAGCAAAAAAACGCCAGGAAATAGTTTTACAGAGAATGGAAGAGGCTGGTTATATTACCAGACAACAAAGGGAAGAAGCTTCAGCAGAAAAACTTAATTATTATGTCAGTAAAAATAATATTCAAGCGCCTCATTTTGTCTTTTATGTAAAACAAAAATTAATTGATAAGTATGGTGAAAAAATAGTAAATGAAGGTGGTTTAAAAATTACGACTACTTTGGATTTAGAAGTGCAAAACCAAGTTCAGGAAATAGTTCAGAATGAATTACAAAAACTAAATAAACTGAATGTTACCAACGGAGCTTTGTTAATTACTGAGCCAAAAACAGGGCAAATTTTATCAATGGTAGGATCAAAAGATTATTTTGCTGATGATATTGATGGTAAATTCAATGTAACTACAGCCCTAAGACAACCAGGTTCATCAATTAAACCTTTGAATTATGCGGTGGGAATTGAAACTGGAAAAGCGACAGCCGCTTCTATTTTTGATGATAATCCAACTTGTTTTAAGTCAAACGGACAAAAACCATATTGTCCAACAAATTATGGTGGTAGTTACCATGGCATTCAAACCCTAAGAAATTCGTTAGGCAATTCTTTAAATATCCCGGCAGTAAAAATGATTGAATTAAATGGCCTGGAAACTTTTGTAGCTTCGGCTTCGGCGATGGGTTTATCGAGTTTAAAAGAATCATCTTCATATGGTTTGTCTTTAACTTTAGGAGGTGGAGAAGTAATGATGACAGATATGGCAACAGCTTTTGGAACTTTGGCTAATATGGGAGTTAAACAAGATTTAAATCCGATCTTAAAAGTAGTCGACAGAACCGGTAAAGTAATTGATGAGTATAAATATATACCAGGTAATCGAGTTTTATCGAGAGAAACTTCATATATTATTACTAATATTTTAAGTGATGATGGTGCTAGAAGCATGGTATTCGGCAGTGGATCGATGTTGAATATTAAAAAACATCCTGAGGTTGCGGTTAAAACAGGTACTACTAATGACCTGAGAGATAATTGGACAATAGGCTATACTTCAGATTTTGTAGTAACGGTGTGGGTGGGAAACAATAACAACACTAAAATGAGTGGAGTGGTATCGGGGACGACAGGGGCTGCTCCAATTTGGAATAAGGTAATGACCAACATATTAAAAGATAAACAAGTTAAAAAACCAGCGATACCACAAGACATAGTTGGAATGACAGTCTGTAATTCAACTGGGCAACTACCCCCGGATGAGGGTTGTGATTCCCATTATGAATATTTTAAAAAAGAATTTATTCCGACTCAGAAAGTTCCAATAAAACAAAATGTCCTAATTGATAAAAATACTGGTAAAATAGTGGCTGACGGAGAGAATAATACGAATGTAGAGTGGCAAGTACATAGTGCCGTGAGGGATGTTAGTGGAGTGATGGTTTGTCTGGATTGTCCGTCAGTTAATGAAACCGACAAAGAGTCGGTAACCATAAATTAAGCAGGAATGATGGTTTTGATAAAAATAATTGGTGATTTATTAATAATGGTGGGTAAACCGGTATTTAGCTTATTTAAGACGCTGTGGAATCTAATAAAAAAAATAATTTTTACAAAAAGAAGTTGGCCGAAAATTAAACGAAAACCAGGAAGACCAAAAAAGAAAAAAAATATCAATCGTTTCAAGGGAAAAATTAAATATATTATACTGACTATCGTTTGTCTGGCCGGATCAGTAATAATGGTATGGTTTTATATTAATATATTAAAGGATTTACCTGATGTTAACGAAATCTACAATCCACCAAAATTATCAACAGCAATTCTGGATCGAAATGGAGTATTACTTTACAAATTTTATGATGATGAAAATCGGAGTTGGGTATCGATTAATAGAATTCCGACATATTTAACTCAAGCCACCATTGCCATTGAAGATAAATATTTCTATAAACATCATGGTATTTCTATAAGAGGAATTATTAATGCAGTAATTTACAATATTAAAAAGGATGATGGTGATAAGTTGCGAGGTGGATCAACTATTACACAACAGTTGGTTAAGAATGTTTTTTTCTCCAATGAAAAAAGCTTTGTTCGAAAAATAAAAGAAACCATAATTGCTTTTATGGTTGAATCAAAACTGTCTAAAGAGGAAATATTGGAACGTTATTTTAATCAGGTACCTTACGGAGGAAATGT
>CAYSVP010000013.1:0-6049 GCA_964434595.1 uncultured Gammaproteobacteria bacterium
AAATGGAAAAGGTTGAAGAAGAAAAATTAAGGCATTATCTTGCTAATGATTCCAGATTTAGTGAGGGGTTGGTGGTTTAAAAAGGCATTTCGTCGGGAATGACAATATCCTCAACCTTGTCTTCAACCACTTCCGGAGTAATTGGTTTGGCATTGTTCTCAGAAACAACATCGGGAACCTCACCGGTTTGACGTCGTTCAGTAAAGGGAACAACAGTGTCGGCAACTATCTCACTGATATATTTTTTAGTACCATCTTTGGCGTCATACTGACGATTATCGATACGACCTGTTAATGATACTTTCATACCTTTTTTTAGAGTGTTGGATAAATATTCAGCCTGTTTTCCCCAAACTATAATATTGTGAAAAGTAGGAATATCAGTCCATTGTTCATCTTTTTTAATTGAATGATTTGTGGCAACTCCAAAACTACAAACGGCTGCACCAGATGGAGTGTAGCGAAGCTCAGGATCACGAGTAACATTTCCCGTAATTATAGCCATATTTATACTAAAAGGCATAGAATTATTTAATTATTAATAATTTAAATATAATAACATCTAAATTTGGTTTTATTTTACAAATTAAAAAATAGTAATTAATAATATCCGAAGAAAAGACGAAGTGTCAAGAGTTTGGTTGACAATTATTCTAGACTTTCCAAATTAGTGCCAAAAGACCAATCAACTTCGGAGAAGTTTTTTAAAATATTACGGATATAATCTTTTAATTTTTGATATTGTTCCGAAGTTTTTGATTCGAATTTAACGGTTAAATAAGGCCCATTTTGTGAGTATCTAACCACAAACATACCATCTGTTAAATTTAACCTGACTCCATCACCAGCACGTTCATCATCAATAATTTCAGCATCAGGAAAATCTTTTTTAAGTTGAGGAGAAATCTTTGACATTAATGTAACTTTTTTGTCGTCAGCACAACCAATTTTTATTTCAGGACTAGAAATATACTTTGGTAAACTATCGATAATTTCTGATAATTTTCGCTGATTACGGGATAAATAGTCTAATAATCTGAGAGCGGAATATAGACCATCGTCGTGATTGTAAAAATCAGCTGAAAAGAAAAAGTGACCAGAAAGTTCACCAATAAAAGCGGCTTTAACTTCCTGATTTTTCTTTTTTAAAAATGAATGGCCAGTACGCCACATAAAAGGCCGACCATTATTTTTGAGAATAGTGTCTTCAACAACTTTGGAACAAAGAGTGTTGTACATAATAATAGAACCAGGATGACACTGAAGAACATCTTCTGCAAAAATAGAAACTAAAACATCATTCCAAATAATCCGACCGGTTTCATCAACAATACCGATCCGATCACCATCAGCATCAAAAGTAAAAGCAATATCGGCAGAAGTTTCGATAACTTCAGAAGAAAGTCGTGAGGCTACAGCAAATTCAGTAGGATCGGGAGTACTTAAAGGAAAACTTCCATCTATTTGACAATGTTTTTCAATTACTTCAAAACCGGCTTGACGAAATAAAGCTGGGGCCAGAATACCAGCAGTGGTATGACTGGGATCAACAAGAACTTTAATCGGTTGATGATGTGGTAGACGTTTTAGAAGATCGGAAAAATAATCCTGAGTTATATCTTGAGTTTTTACTAAACCAGTTTTTATTGGTTGAAAATAATTTTCCGATTCAACTAAAGATAAAATTTCCTGAATACCATCAGAAACTAAAGTTTCGGAAAAATCGGCTGATAATTTTAGGCCATTATATTCTTTGGGATTGTGAGAAGCAGTAATAAAAGCACCACCTTTAATTTTTAAAAAATGTTGAGCCCAATAAAAAGTACCTACCATAGTTAAACCAATATCAACAACATCAATACCGACGGATATTAACCCGGAAATGAATGATTGGCTATATTCTGTAGAAGTTAATCGACAATCGTGGCCAACAATGGCTTGTGAAATTCCCCTTTTTTGGAGATAACTGCCATGAGCTTTACCCAGATGTTCCATAATTTCTGGAGTTAAGTCTTCCCCGACTAAACCACGAATATCATAACCACGAAAAATATTTTTATTGACTATCATATTTAATACTACAATATCACAACAGTATAACTTCTGATAAAATAACCCCATGAATCAAATAACTTGGAATGATTTTGCAAAAGTTGATTTTCGAGTCGGTGAAATTATTGAGGCAAAAAATGTTGAAAATTCAGAGAAATTAATTCGCATGGTTGTTGACTTTGGAGAGGAGTTAAACAAAAAAATAGTTTTTTCGGGAATTCGACAATGGTATACACCAGAAGAACTTTTGGGTAAAAAGACCGTCTTTGTGGTTAATATGATGCCAAAGAAAATAATGGGTGAAGAATCGCAAGCAATGATTTTTGGTGCTTCTGCCAACATTAAACCTATAAACGATGAAGAAACAGAAGAAATGTCAATCTTACTTCTGGAGAAAGATTTACCAAACGGAACTAAAGTTTTCTGATAAAATTAGGTATGATTAAGCAAGATTTAGCGGAAATACTTAAGAAAAAAGATTATGATGGCAAAATAGAACATCCAGCAATAGAGAAGTTTGGTGATTTTGCTATTCGGGCTGATATAGATTTTGATGAAAATGATTTAATTGAAAAAACTGAAAAAGTGGCTGGATTTACTAATATTTTTATTAACAAAGAAAAATTATTAAGAGAGGCAGAAAATTTAAATTATGAGATTGATTATAAAAATAAATTGAGTAAATACGGCCAGGGTAAGACCATGGTAATTGACTACTCGGCACCGAATATTGCAAAACCTTTTGGAATTGGCCATCTAAGATCAACAGATATTGGACAAGCAATCTATAATATTTATCGGATATTAGGATGGAATTGTATTGGTGATAATCACTTGGGTGATTGGGGGACACAGTTTGGAAAGTTAATAGTGGCGATTAAAAAGTGGTGGAATAAAGATTTACAGGAATTAACTATCAATGATTTAGAAAAATTATATGTCCGATTTCATGAAGTGGCAGAAACTGACCAAGATTTGGTTGATCAGGGTCGGGAGTGGTTTGCAAAACTGGAAAATGGTGATCCTGAGGCTAGAAAAATTTGGCAGAATTGTATTGATATATCGGTAAAAGAATTTGACCGCGTTTATAAAATTCTTGGAGTAAACATTGACTATGTGTTGGGGGAATCTTTTTATGGTGACAAAATGGAATCAGTAGTTAAAGAAATAGAAAAGAAAAAAATGTCTATTAAAAGTCAAGGAGCAGAAATTGTCGAATTTGATGATATGCCACCGGCAATGATTACTAAAACCAATGGAACAACCACTTATTTTACGCGTGATTTAGCCACAATTAAGTACCGAATAGACACTTGGAACCCTGATTTAATCATTTATGAAGTAGGTTCAGATCAAATTTTACACTTTAGACAACTGTTTGAAACAGCAAAAAAATTAGGTTGGAATAAAGATTTTTATCATGTGCCACATGGAATGATTAGATGGAAAGATGGTAAATTTTCAACTAGAGGAGGCAAAACAATCCATCTTGACGAGGTAATTAATAAAGCCAAAGAGGAAGCTAAAAAAATAGCTCCGGATAATTCCGAAGAGAAAATAATGGCAGTAGCTATTGGGGCGATCAAATTTAATGATCTGTCACAAGATCCGAAAAAAGATATTATATTTGATTGGAAAAGAGTAATGAGTATGGATGGTAATTCCGGTCCATATTTACAATATACTTATGCCAGATGCCAAAGTGTTTTGGATAAATCAAAAATAATTGAAAATAAAAATATAGCTGATTTACCTTTGAATATTAATGATGAAGAATTATTACTGTTAAGAGAGTTCTATAAATTTGAAGAAAAAATAATTGAATCTGCTGAGAGATTTAATCCGGCAATTGTGTCTGAATATTTATTGGGAATTGCCAGAAAATATAATGAATTTTATGGTAAACATCGGATTATTAATGAACCTGAAGAAAACTGGAGAATATTTTTAACCAAAACTACAGCCAGTGTATTAAAAATGGGATTAACTTTGTTGGGAATTGAAGTAATTGAAAAGATGTAGAATTAGGCTACTTAAATATTTTTTGATAAATTTGAGAATAATGTTCGACGGGAATAAATTTGATAGATTTTTTGACTTCAGAAGGGACATCGATTAATGATTTTTGGTTATCCCAAGGGATAAAAACTGTGGTTAAACCGGCGCGATGAGCGGCAATTGATTTTTCTTTGAGACCGCCAATTTCGAGTATCTTACCCCGAAGAGTAATTTCACCAGTCATACCAATTTCCCGAGGAATAGCAATACCTTTGAGAGCAGAAACCAGAGCTGTAGTGATAGCTCCACCGGCTGATGGACCGTCTTTGGGAGTCGCCCCTTCAGGAACGTGAATGTGAATATCGATCTTGTGAAAATCTTGTTTAATCCCCCATTCCTGAGATTGACTACGAACAAAAGAAAGAGCCGCCTGACAGGATTCTTTCATAACCGATCCAAGTTTTCCGGTTAAAATTAGTGAGCCTTTACCTGGCATAATATTAACTTCAATGGATAAAATTTCTCCACCGACACTAGTCCACGCTAATCCAGTGGATACACCAATTTCATCTTTTTTGCCTTTGAGTTGAGAAGAATATCTTTCTGGCCCAAGAAATTTTTGAATAATTTTTGGATTATTTAGGTCAACTACTTTTTTACCTAAAACTTTGTTTTTTGCAATTTTACGGAAAAGAGTGGCAATAATTCGCTCTAGACCACGGACGCCGGCTTCTCGGGTGTATTTATCTATAATATATTTTAGAGTAGTGTCGTTAATCTGAAGAACATCTTTTGGAACCAGACCATTAGCAATTAATTCTTTGCTGATTAAGTATTTCCGAGCTATATGAAATTTTTCTTCCTGAGTATAGCCACTAAAATTAATTATCTCTAAGCGATCACGAAGAGCACTGGGTATAGTGGAAATTTGATTACCAGTTAAAATAAAAAATACTTTTGAAAGATCAATGGGAAAATCGAGATAATGATCACCAAATTCACGATTTTGTTCAGGGTCGAGAGTTTCTAATAAAGCTGATGAAGGATCACCACGATAATCTGAACCAATTTTATCAACTTCATCCAGCATAAAAACCGGATTCATTGATTTAGCATCTTTAAGACCTTTAATAATTCGACCAGGCATAGCCCCGACATAAGTGCGACGATGGCCGCGAATTTCGGCTTCATCGCGAATTCCACCCAAAGAAGCTCGAACAAAACTACGATTAAGAGCTTTAGCAATCGATTTTCCCAACGAGGTTTTACCAACGCCCGGAGGACCAATAAAACACAAAATATTGGCAGTATTAACGTTACTGTTTTTATTTTTTTCAGCCTCTTTTAATTTGATAACTGATAAATATTCTAAGATACGATCTTTAATATCCTTTAATCCATAATGATCATCATTAAGAATTTTTTCGGCTTGAGACAAACTGAGACTTGATTTACCATATTTTCCCCAAGGAAGTTCGACAACGGTCTCTAAATAAGTCCGAATATAACTTGATTCCGGAGCCATAGGGCCCATTTCTTCGAGACGATGAAATTCTTTGATTATTTTCTTTTTAATGTCCTTGGGCATCAGAGATTTATTAATCTTTTTTAAAAGATCATTGGTTTCCGAATCTGACTCCTTACCTAATTTTTTTAATTCTTTTTCAATTTGCCGTTTACGTTCTTCCAAAACGTTACGTTTCATACCAGTATTAAATTTTTCCTGGGTTTTTTCCTCGATATTGCGTTCGAGTTCGGCAACTTTCATTTCACGAATTAAGTATTCTGTGGTGGCCCGAAGACGTTGACTAACCAATAGTGTTTCTAATAATGCCTGTTTTTCGGGTATTTTAGCTTCTACTGAAAAAGCTACCTGATCAGCCAAATCACTACTACTGACTCCGGTACTGAGTTGCATAATGGCGGGAAGATCGAATTGACGACCAAGAGAAAAGGCTTTTTTGAGCTGATCCATCAGGGCTTGAGCCGATTGTTGAAT
>CAYSVP010000013.1:6149-16306 GCA_964434595.1 uncultured Gammaproteobacteria bacterium
CAAGAGAAAAGGCTTTTTTGAGCTGATCCATCAGGGCTTGAGCCGATTGTTGAATGTCGGTTGCCGACTCAGTAATAATCGGCAGATCGACAAATTCAGCCAAGAAATATGGTTCAGTTTGAGTAACATTAACAATGTTAACCCGGGAGAGACATTTAACAATGGCGTGAAGACTGCCATCGGTGTGAAGGATATGTTCAATTCGAGCTAAAACACCAACAGTGTATAAATCAGACAATTTGGGACTTTCAACTTTTGAATTTTGCTGAGTGGTAATTATAACCAGTTTATTGGTATTATCGTAGGCATGGAGTAAAGAATTCATCGATTCTTTACGGCCAAAAAATAATGATGTTTCAACTGAAGGAAATAAAACTAGATTACGTAAAGGGATAAGAGGTAAAATTTTTTTAACTGGTTCGAGGGTTTTAGTTTCGTTTTGAACATCGGTCATATTTAGCAGTCTATCATCTTGTTTGCTAAGTGTAAAGACTTAAATAGGTGGTAATTTTTTTAATAATTATTTATCTAAATAAGAATTATTTGAAGATATAGGCTAAAATATAGATATGAATACATTAACAATACCAAAATTTGGTCGGGTAGTAATTACCGGTCGACCTAATACCGGCAAATCAACTTTACTAAATGCTATTATGCAACAAAAAGTGGCAATTACATCCCCCCTGCCACAGACAACTCGACGAAACCAAAGAGTGGTCTATGAGGATCAACGAGGTAAAATAATTTTTTCCGATACTCCAGGAATTTTAGGTAAGGTCGATGATTTAATGGGAAGAAAGGTAAATTTAGAAGCTCCAAAAGAAACTGGTCGAGCCGATGTAATTATTTTTGTGGTAGATATTTCCCGACCAAAAAGTGATGAAGAAAATAAAGTTATCGGCGTAGTTAGAAAATCAGTGTCGAAAAAAGTACTGGTTTATAACAAAGTTGATAAAGCTGTTGGTACAAAAGATCATTTGTCTGATTACAATTACCTGGAAGAAGAATTTGATAAAGTGATTAAAGTCAGTGCTCTAAAGGAAAAATATATCAAAGGTCTAGTAAACATTATTTTTGAATTATTACCAGAAACAAAAAGAGAAGAAATTGAAGAAGATGTCGAGATTTTATCTTCAAAAAACGGTCCAAAAATTGGAATGAATTCGAAAGAATATATTGAAGAAATTATTCGTGAAAAAGCCTATTTATTTTTACGTCGGGAAGTTCCTTATACAATTAAAGTAGTAGTTAACCATGTAACTGATAAGAAAAAAATACTGGTAATAGAGGCGACAATTTTTACTACTGCTGACCGTTATAAAAAAATGATTATTGGAGAAAATGGGAGAAAAATAAAAGAAATTGGCTATAATGCCAGAAAAGAATTAGAATTGATGTCAGGAAGGAAAATATTTTTAGAACTAACAGTAAAAACTGATCCTCACTGGATGGAAGAAACAATAATAAATTAAAATTATTAGTTAGTAAAAAAATGAAAACTAAAATAAAAGAAAAAATTGGGAAAGACAAAAATGAATTTTTAGAATTTTTAAAAAATTATAAAGTGGTTGACCTGGCTATCGGTGTGGTAATTGGAAGTGCAGTTAAGGATTTGGTAACCTCAATTGCCAATGATTTGTTGATGCCAATAATCGGTATTTTAACTCCCGATGGCTCCTGGAGATCTATTGTTATTAATATTTATGGATCAGAATTAAAAGTCGGTAATTTGATTGGTAGTCTTTTAAACTTTTTAATTATTGCCTTAATAGTATTTATAGTAATTAAAAAAATATTAAAAATTGAAAAAGATAATATTAAAAGTTGAATAATATCGATTTAAATTATTTCTATTAATTGACAGTAAACGTCAATTAAACTAAACTTTTTTAATTAGTAATTTTTTTAAAAAAAATGGCAAAATCAACAGGAAAATTCTTTTTAGCAGGATTACTCGGTGCAATTACCGGAGCTGTTGGAGCTTTATTGATGGCTCCAAAATCAGGTAAGGAAACTCGTGAAGATATTATAAATTTAGCAACAGAATTAAGTAAAAAAATCAAAACTGAATCTACCGAAACAAAGACCCGCGTTAAAGAAATTTTTGGAAAAGCGACGGATGAAGCGATTATGAAATATGGGGAAATTAAAAGTGCTGTAGTGTCAAAAGTGGCCTCGGTTAAAACTGCTGGTGAAGAAATTGATAAGGAAAAATATGCCATGATAGTTGACGATGTTATTAAAGAGTTCCGCGATGATTTGGATGCAACTAAAACCGGTGCGGCGAAGATTGCAACTTATTTTAAGAAAGATTGGGAAAAAATGAAAAAAGCTTTGGCTTAAAACCTTCCCCTCTTTGCAACATCTCCTCTTGTGGGTCTAAAAAATTTATTTGAGTGTTTGGGTCATTAGGTCGTTGAGTTTTTTGATACTGTCACTATCTATGATAGATACGGCAAGTTTGGCATTAGTATTTTTAATTATTTGTTTAAGTTCTGCCGGAGTAACTAAATCACTTTTAGTGATGATAATTATTTCCGGTTTTTTGTCGAGAGTTGAACTGTATGAGGCTATTTCTCGACGGATAGTTTGATAATCATGTAGAGGATTGATAGAATCGGCGGATATACAGTGTACTAATAAATGGGTTCTTTCGATATGTTTTAAAAATTTGTATCCCAGACCTTTGCCATCAGAGGCACCTTCAATTAATCCTGGTATATCGGCAATAATTCGATTACCTTTGGTAACTCCAAGATTTGGTTCAAGAGTGGTAAAAGGATAATTGGCAACTTTGGCGTTGGCAGAAGTAATTTCATTAAGCAGAGATGTTTTTCCAGTGTTTGGTAAACCAATTAAACCAATATCAGCAATTAGTTTTAGTTGAATGAAAAGATTCTTCGGCAAACATTTAAAACCTTTTTGAGATTCCTGGGGTTGTTGGTTAGTGGCTGATCGAAAAGAATAATTACCCCGACCACCTTTTCCACCCTGAGCAATCATCTCTTTTTGACCAATACGGGTAAATTCAATAGAGGTACCATTGTCATAGGAAACCACTGAACCGACGGGAATTTCGATAATTAAATCCGTACCACCATGACCAGTCATTTGGTTTTTTCCACCATTTTCACCCCGACCGGCTTCAAACTTTTTTTGATGACGAAATTGATGAAGACGGCTGATATTACTGACGGCAACAAAATAAACCGATCCACCATTACCACCATCACCGCCGTCGGGTCCACCTTTTGGTCGCCAACGGTCACTATAGAAATGAACAAAACCATCGCCGCCATCACCAGCTTTAACCGTAATACGGGATTCATCAATAAGCATGGGTATATTATAACCGGGAAATTTATTTTTGGAGTACTTTTAGATAATCAGATTTCTGACGGTAGCCTATAAGTGTCTCTATTAGTTGACCATCTTTAAATATAATGACAGTTGGTAAAGAAGAAACATTATATTGGGAAGAAAGCTCTGGTTGAGTGTCGGCATCAATTTTTACTACCTTTAAGTCTTTAATTTCGGTGGCAATTTCGTCGATAATCGGAGTTAACATTTGACAAGGACCACACCAAGTGGCGTAAAAATCTACTAAAACATAACCTTTGGTATCTAAGACTTCAGATTTAAAATTTTGCTGAGTAACATTTGCTGTCATTGTTTATTCTCCTTTTTTAACTAATTTGGCCGTATAAATTATTTGGCGAAGAATACCATCGGCACCTTCGATTTGATTGGTACCAGACAGGGTAACATATTGGGATAAATAATCAGATAAGGCAACTTTTAATTCTTTTAATTGAGATTGAATATCCTGGAGTTTTTCGACAGTTGTTTTAGCTCCATCCGAAGCCATAACTCGCTTTTTGGCAATAGTTTTTAATTTACTATATTTAGCAGCTTCTTTGGCTGCTTCTACATATTCATTGTCATTCTCCAGAAGATCATTAATCATTTCTTTATATGACTTGGATTCATCTGTTAGAGATTTTAAACGAGAGTCATGACTGTTGATGAGAGACTCGATATTAACTAATGTGATTGCTTGGTTTGAGTTATTATTTTCGGCCATACCGTATTACTTTAGCAATTTAAAAAGTCGGCTTCAAGAGTATAAAGTTGCTCAATGTTGGTCAAATTAATTATTTTTTGACGAAGTTCCTTGGCTCGCGGATGTCCAGATGTATAAAGTAAAAATTGCCCACGAAGAGGATCAAACCGACGATTAGGAAAAATCTCCTGAAATCTTTGAGCGTGATAACACATGGTTTGATAACGTTTTTTAAAATTCGGAGTATGATTGGTAAATACCCAAGGATTACCCATCGCGGCCCGACCAATAAGGACACCATCGGTTTGGTATCGTTGAGAAAATTCAATAGCTTGGGAATAATTTTGAATATCACCATTACCGATAAGTGGAATGTTGTGATCATGGGCGATTTGAGTGGCAGTTAATATTGATGACCAATCTGCCTGACCGGAATAACCTTGTTTTAAAGTCCGACCATGAAGAGTTATAAAATCGGGATGGTGGTGAAGAAGAAATGGTATCCAGGTGTCAGTTTTGTTTTGTGAAATACCAAGCCTGGTTTTGATTGAAAGAGATGGTTTGATTACTAAAGATCCGGAGATTTTTAAATTTCTTTCGATAACATCTAGTGAGGCTTGTTTAAGACCAATATCAGTAATTTTAACCTTATTATTGATAATATCATCAATACCCTGACGGGTAGATTTAATAATTTTTGAGGCTAGTTCCGGTTGGTCAATCAAAGCTGCACCGCTGCCATGTTGAACAACGGTTTTGGCCGGGCAACCCATATTAATATCAATACCATCAAAACCAAGGTAGGTTAAGATTATCGCGCCTTTATAAAAACTATCGGGATCTTTTCCGAAAAGTTGACCAATAATAGGACGTTCATTTGGAAAGAAGAGAAGGTGATCGTAGAGTTTGATACCACCACGGGAAATACCTTCGGCACTGACAAATTCAGTAAATATTAAATCCGGTTTTTGAATATGACATTGAGTTTGACGAAAAGGACAATCGGTTACTCCATCCATGGGAGATAAACCGACAAGTGGTTTATTCTTATCAAAAATAATCATCTGTTATTTTCCCCTATTTCTTTTGGAAAATTTGGAACCAACCTTGGAATGGAAGTTGCGGGATTCGTAAACTGATTGACGGGAATGTTTTGGTTTTGAAGGAGAAGATGAAGAAAATTTTCTTGACTGATTCCATTTTGATTGACGACTATTGTTTGTTGAAGGTGAGGAAGAATAATTACTTTGTTGGCGACGTTGAGGATGACGCTCCAAAGCTTCTTCATGACGGGCTTGACCTTCGGGTGTTTTAAATGGATCTGGCTCTGCATAATCAACAATGATAGTTCGATCTTCAACCATGTAATTGT
The DNA here is from genome assembly GCA_964434595.1 of uncultured Gammaproteobacteria bacterium. Taxonomy (GTDB): domain Bacteria; phylum Patescibacteriota; class Microgenomatia; order UBA12405; family UBA12405; genus CAYSVP01. The sequence goes on from CAYSVP010000013.1 coordinate 11,588, forward strand.
GCATCTTAACTTTGGCATCAATGGCAGAATCAAGATTATCAAATTCAACAAAACCAATACCACGACTTTTACCCCATTGATTATGGACAATTTGAATAGAAATAATCCGACCAAAAGGAACAAATAAGGATAGAAGTTGACCTTCGTTAAATTTATAAGGCAAGCTTCCGATAAAAAGACGAGTAGTTGGAACTTTATCCATGCACTGATTATATAATAAATCATGCTAAAGTACGAAAACTTGATTTTGGGTGATTTATTTACTAACTGTTATATTGTTTGGGATGAAGAAACTAAAAAGGTGGTGGTAATTGATCCGGCTGATTCGGGAGTAGAAATTTCAGATATTTTACAAAATAAACAGCTGACTTTAGTTGGTATTTTAGCGACACATGGACATTTTGATCATTTATTAGGAGCTTTGGATTTAAAACTAATTTATCAAGTCCCCTTTTACTGTAATTCTCTCGATCAATTTTTGTTAGATCACCAAAAAGAAACAGCTAAACATTTTTTGAAACGAGAAATTAGAGTACCTAATTTTAATAAAATTGATATTGACTTAAACACAATTAATGAAATTTTTTTAGGGGAAGAAAAAATTGAAGTCATAAAAACTCCGGGGCACACTCCTGGTGGAGTTTGTTTTTATAGCCAAAAGTCGGGGTTATTATTTTCTGGAGATACATTGTTTATTGACGGAATTGGTTCAACTGAACATCGGTATAGTAATCAAAATGATTTAAAAACCAGTATTAATAGAATAATTTCTTTACCAAAAGAAACCGAATTATTACCTGGGCATGGAGAATCTGGAACTTTAGGCAGTATCTTTTAGACTATTGATTGTTTCGTCAAAGTTTCGATCATTATCGAATTTAATACTTTCTAGAAGTTCAACGGCAAGTTCGTTAACATATTGTTGGATTCTAGTGGATTGTTCGGGGGTCAAATTTAATTCTTTTGCCAATTCATTAATGGTTTGCATAGAAGATTTTAACATGAGATTTTTTTAAAGTTGAGTAAAGGAGTGGAGAAGTGGTGAAAGATAAGATAAAATAGCGTGATTGCCCGATCGGCTAATGGTAGGCCATTACGCTCTGAACGTAAGAATTGAGGTTCGAATCCTTGTCGGGCAACATCTATTGTTTTTATCTCTAATATATGGGATATTTAATTAATGTACGCTCCTAAATTTTTTACCACAGTTACTTCTTTATCAAAAGTATTAGCAATTCTTCTTTTTTGTGTTTTTGTGATGTTACCATTTTTGGGATTATATTTTGGATATAAATATGGACTAAATACCGCTACTTTACAATGTAATAATGAAAAAAATGTGTTAAAAAATCCATCTTTAATATCTGAAACTAAGATTAATATTACTAAATCAGAAACTGATGGCTGGAAAGTATATAGAAATGAGACAATGGGTCTTCAATTTGAATATCCAAAAACTTGGACTTTAACAGAAGAAGATAATCGGGTATCACTTGCAAGCCCTGAAACACGAAAATGGGCTGATAAATTGATATATTGCCCAAGACCAACTGATTGGAGTCAAGAAGGAGATAGTTATAGAGACATATATTTCGATTTTAATCCTGATATTAATCAGGTATTAGATTATTATGATGTAGAATCAATTGAGGATTTATACGTGGTAGGTGAATATGGTATTAATCCGGCGGGTGTTTTTGATATTGAGCAAATTCAAATTGGTGATATTACTGCAAAAGAATTTAGTGTTAGTGGTCACGGTTCTACATATGGAATTCATGCAGTTAAAGGCAATCATTTTTATGACTTTCATTTTACAAATACTTGGTCAAAAGATAAATTGGGTTCAATTGAAAAACAAATTATCTCAACAATAAAAATTTTTTGATAAGAGTCTAAAATTATTGTTGTAAAATAAACCAACCCACGACCTGACGGTCGGGGTTGTAAGTTGGGAAGTATAAAATAATTGTGGTAATATACCTCTATTATGCCGATAAGTTTCGAAATAAATGGTACTCAAATTGCACAATTGGGACCTTTGGGCCAATTTATAAAAATTGGTGAAATTGGTGTTTTTTATGGTGGCGACGAATTTAGAGGTTTTGGTATTACTTATAGAGGAGAAAGTGTTGAAGGTGGGAGTGGTGTTATCGATAAAAAAACACCCAGTAGTATTGTATTTAGAACGAGACTTGTTAAACCAATTGAAAAAGGACAAAATTGGACTCCGGTGGATGATGCAATCCAACTTAGATATATTAATAAAGAATAATACCTGATAAAAATATTTACTGATCAGAATTTTGAGGGAGATATATTTCCATTTGATTCTTGATTTTGTCAATATAAATTTCTTTGGTTTCTTCTTTTAACTCTGGACCGTAGATCTGGCCATTGATCCGGATAAATTTATTATTTACCAGATTCAAGTAGTGAACATCCTCCCAATTGGTTATCAAAAAAGTTTTATTTAGATTAATTTCACCATCTTTTTCATTTAACCAAAGAACATAAACATTGGTAGTATTTTGTGTTTTAACGTAAGTATATATATGATAAAAATCAGTATCTTTTTGGGTTTTAAAATCTGATGACCAATGTAATTCTTTTAAGGTTTTATTTTGTCCATCTATATTAATATTGGTATTTTCAAGAGTTTTGACTAATTTTTCTCTATCTTCACTTAGGATATATTTTTCTCTTTGAGACTGATCACCGGGTTGGTTAATTATTTGAGGCTGGTTTTTATATATCAAAATTGATTGACTATCACCTTTTATTTTAATAATTTTGGCACTGCTTTTAAGTATCGATTGGAATAAGTTGGCATCGATTTGATTAATGTTTGAATCCAGTAAATTAGTGATAGTGTTTGGACCAGCAACTAAAGATATACTATTTAGATTACCAATTACTTTGAGTCCAGTTTTTTCTTCTAAATTGATTTGATAATTTCCGGAATTAACTTCCATTTCCGCATCGGTATTATTAAGTTTAATATTTTTTATATTCGGGGTACGTATTTCAACTCGAACAGAGCTAACATGATTAGAACAATCATGACACAAAGTCCATGAAGTAGTTTGTCCTTGAATATCAATACTGTCGGAAGATATCTGAGTCTTTAATTCTTCTATTTGGTGTTGATTACCAGTAATAGTTAAGATATTCTCATCCGATTGAATTAATTTAACCAGGCGGACATCGCGAATATCAACAGATTGAATATTGCCAACCTTTATTGTCTTAAAATTACTTTCATCAATTGTACTGTAATATTTAAAATGATTAATAAAAGATTCTAATTGAGGTTGATATCGAGGAAAAGTAATTTTGACAGTGGTAATAAATGTGACTAAAGAAACTATCCAGACGATAATCATAATTAGAACTTTTTTAAAAGATGTATTCCATTTTAATGTCATCAGATCTTCAGAAAGATCAAGAAGAAATATAAGTGGCATTAGTAAAAAAAGACCAAGAGATAGGAAACTAATTTCCAAAGCTGGAGTACCGATAGATTTTAGAAAAGTTAAGTCAATAAACGGAGGTAGTAACTGATTAAAATAGAGCAAGACTAAACTGACAACCAAGCCAATAATCAACATAATATTCAGAATAAAACAGAAAAAACCGGTAATTTTTAGAGTCCATTTAATAAATAATTTAGTTAATCGAAAACAAAAAGAGAATATTTTTTGAAAAAAATTTTGAGTCTTCTTTTCTATATTAGTAATTTTATTGTCCTGATCAGAAATATTATGTAATTCTTCAAGAGTGGCTGGACGTCCTTTCATCTCCAATTTTTCAAAATTATTTTTAGCTTTGGGAATAAATATCCAGCCAACAATATAACCTAGAATAGCTAACCAGGAGGTTTCCGAGTTTAGAAACAAAATAATAAAAATCAAACGAATAAAAATTGAACGAATACCAAAGAAACAAGCTAGACCAGAGGCAACTCCAGCGAGAATTTTACTATCTGTATCGCGAAAAAGTTTTTTATGACCGAATAGATTTTTATTTTTCTTTTCGGTTTCATTATCAGTATTGTCCCCGGTAATATCACTAACACTGCCCATATCTAGTATCACCTGACTAACATCTTCAATTTGAATTACTTTTTTGGATTTACCCAATATTTCGGTAAATTTTTCGCCTATACGTGATTCTATATCATCAATGATTTCTTTGGATTCATCTTTATTAAAATGTTTTTTTATATCTGAAAGATAGTTTTCGAGCTGCGAATAAGCATCTAGATCGAGATTAAAAATTTGGCGATTAAGGTTTATGGAAATTGTTTTTTTCATTTTTGATTATTAATTAATGAATTAATTGAATTATTAAGTTTATTCCAGGTGGAAATAATTTGTTGTAAATTTTTTGTACCAGAATCGGTTAATTTATAGTATTTACGGGGTGGACCATTTTTTGATTCCTGCCATTGGTATTCTAGATCCCCCTCATTTTTAAGACGACTAAGCAATGGATACAAAGTACCTTCAACTACCAATAATTGATTTGATTTTAATTGTTTAAGAATATCGCTGGCGTAAACCGGGCCACGACTAATAACGAGCAAAACTGCCATTTCCAATAATCCTCGACGAAGCTGTGAATTTTGTTCAATAGTATCTTTCATCAACTGTTATTATACGCCTAGTACTTTGTGTTGCAAGGTACTAATTTAGTTATTGGATATATGATTGTAAT
>CAYSVP010000014.1:0-4941 GCA_964434595.1 uncultured Gammaproteobacteria bacterium
AATTGTGACCCCACAGGGAATCGGACCCTGGTTGGCAGAATGAGAATCTGTCGTCCTAGCCACTAGACGATGGGGCCTTGTAGTACAATTAAAACAGATGAATTTTAACAAATATCGTCCACAATTGCTCCTATTACTCATAACTTTTCTTTCTTCCGCTCTAATTTGGTTTACTTTCTACAAAAATATTCCCCAAATACTCGGTTTTCCGTCTGTCACTCTCGAAACTGTTTTTGCTAATTACGACGGTCCCAATTATATGATTATTGCTAAATGTGGGTACGACAAAGATTGTATTTCCAAGAATTTTTCTTTGCCTTTACCTTTGGAATATTATCCCGCCCACCTTCCCGGTTTTCCTTTGTTGATAAAATATTTTTCTTTTTACACCACCACTCCCAAAGGCATGCTTCTAGCCACTCTTTTTGGATCATTACTATTTACCTTAACATCCTACTATTTTTATAAACTATTTTTTCGACCAAAACTGGCTTTTTGGATTACCTTTATCTCCATTTTTTTTCCGGCCAGATTATTTGTTCTACGTTTGGTTGGCGCTCCGGAAACCTGGTTTTTAAGTTTCATTTTATTGTCAATAATATTTTTTAAAAAGAAGAAATTTTTAGTTTCCGCCGTTTTTGCTGCATTTTCTCAAATTATAAAAAGTCCAGGAATATTACTATTTTTTGCCTATTTTATAATTGCAACTCTTGATTATTTAAAAACTAAAAAAATAAATTATCTCTATTTATTCTATTTACTAATTCCCGCATCGGCTCTGGTTATTTTTTATTCTTATTATCTTCAAACTGGTGATTTTTTGGCCTATTTTCATTCTGGCGACAATATTCATTTAGCCCCTTTTCCATATCAAGTCTTTGTTAGCACCCGTGCTTGGATCAACACTATTTGGCTAGAAGATGTTATTTATATTTTTGCTATTAGTTTTTTAGCTTTAAGCCGACTATGGAAAAAATATAAAATCGACATTTTATTTTTATTTCCACTTATTTATACATTGGCAACTATAATGGTGGCCCATCGGGATATTAGTCGTTATCTTTCACCAGTGTATCCATTTATTTTTCTTGCTTTTGGTAAAAAATTTATTTCTTCTAAAACTATTTTAGTCTTTTTTATCCTAATCCCGGCAGTAATTCTCTATTCAATCAATTTTTTAATTGGCAATGTTGCACCGATAACCAACTGGGCTCCATATCTCTAACTTCGCTTTACTTTACCTTCATCTTTGGGTAAATGAGCGCTAACATGACTTTTACCACGACCTTGTCTGGCAACTATATCATTATAAATAGTTGCTTTTGGTACTCCTGACTTCATATCATCAAAAACGGTTCTGTTTATCACATTTATATTAAAATTTTTTACTACTCTGCCCAAAATACTCTTATAAGATTCGAACCTCTCTTCATCAATAATGCTATTTATTGTAATCGATTTTTCTATCAACTTAAGTAGATTTTACCATTTTCTTCAACAATCAAATCTCTCATTAACATCATGGAGATTGTCGTTGAAATTTCTGTTACCGGATATTTGATTAATCGGCATAATTCATCGATAGTGATTGCTTCACTTTCTAAAATACTTACAATTTGTTTTTCCATTTCTGACAATTCACTATAATCTTTAAATAAATTTTGTTGATTAGGGGAATGACTAAAATCGCCAAAGATATCTCCTGCAGTCATTACCATTTTTGCTGCTTTATTTTTAATCAGCCAATTAGTTCCCTCGGAAACACTTGAGTTGATTGGTCCGGGGACAGCAAATATTTTTTTCTTTTGTTTCAAACCGATTTTTGCTGTTATTAGACTACCTGACTTGATTCCGGCCTCAACTACCAATATTCCGATAGTCGATAATGCCGAAACAATTCTATTTCGTTGCGGAAAACTCCATAAAGTCGGTTTAAAATCCGAATTATATTCGGATATTACCAGGCCACCTGTATTTAGAATTTGACTATACAAATCATCATTTTCCAATGGAGTTAACATATTTAGACCTCCTCCCAATACTGCCACCGTCTTGCCACCAAAACCAATACATTCCCTGTGAGCTTCAGTATCAATTCCATACATAAAGCCGGAAATAATAGTAGTTTTTTGGTTAACAATTTCCGGCATAAAATTATTAATAATTTCTCGACCGTACCGGGTCATTCGCCGACTACCAACCACAGCCAAAGTTTTTAAAAAAATTTCTTCGTTCCATTCTCCTCGATAAAAAAGTTTTTCAGGAGCATTGCTAATTTCTGCCAAATTGTTAGGAAAGTCTTTTCTGTAAATTTCTTTAATTGGCCATTTTTTCCATTTCATCATATTAAATTTTTATAATAATTAATTTTCCGACCTAAAATACAAACTGCGTCTATTCGATATTTTAAAAAACGATGTCTTAGTTGGGAATTAATCATTAAATAACTTTCTGCCACCCTTCGAATTTGTATCAATTTATTCTGATTAATCATTTCCTCTGGAAGACCGAATTTATCATCAGATTTATATTTTACTTCCACAAAAACTAAGTATTCGCCATCAATCATAATTAAATCAATCTCACCTATTTTATTTTCATAATTCATCTCCACTAATTCATAACCTCTATTTATTAAAAATTCCTTTGCTATATCTTCTCCATATCGACCCTTTTGATAATTTAGTTCTTTAATTTTCATTCACCATTTCTAATTCTATATTGCAAAGCCTCAGCAATATGTAATTCATTAATTTGCGGATTTCCGTCCAAATCAGCAATTGTTCGGCAAACTTTAATCAATCGAAAATAGGTTCGAGCCGATAAAGCAAATTTATTTACCGCCTGTTTTAGTAATAAACTAGCTTTTGGTGTTAAATTAGCATATTGTTTTAAGTGGATATTTTTCATATTGGCATTACAATGTACGTTATCAACATTTTCAAACCTTTTCTTTTGAATATCTCTGGCCTTTTTAACTCTTTGCTTTATTACCGATGACGTTTCTTGATTATTAGGACTTTGACCATCCAACATTAATTTATTAACTTCAACAGCCGGGACATTTAAATGTAGATCTATCCTGTCCAGTATCGGTCCTGATAATTTTTTTTGATAATTCATTATTTGATGGACGCTACAATTGCATTCTTTTTGATTATTTCCTAAATTACCACAAGGACAGGGATTAGCTGCGGCCACTAACATAAATTGTGCCGGAAATTTAGTAGAACCAGCTGCTCGGGAAATAGTAACAAAACCATCTTCCAATGGTTGTCTTAATGCCTCCAATGCCCCTCTTAAAAATTCGGGAAATTCATCTAAAAACAACACTCCTCGATGAGCCATGGATACTTCTCCTGGATGAGGGTTACTACCACCTCCTATTAATCCTACTAATGAGGTCGTGTGATGCGGCGACCGAAAAGGTCGTTGACGGACCAATGATCCACCAGCTGGAATATTACCAGTAATCGAAAAAATTTTAGTTACTTCCAAGCTTTCTTTTTCAGTTAATTCAGGCAAAATCCCTGGCAAGGCTCTTGACAGCATAGTTTTCCCCGAGCCTGGAGGTCCCATCATAAAAATATTGTGGCCACCGGCAGCGGCAATTTCTAATGCTCTTTTTGCCTGTTCTTGTCCTAGTATTTCAGAAAAATCAAACTCCGGCTGAATATCAGATAATAAATCGTCAGTATTAATGGTTTTTAATGGTTCAATTAATTTGTCACCTTTTAAATGTCTAATTAAAGATCTTAAATTATCAACCGGGTACACAGTTACTCCCTCAATTACACTGGCTTCATTAGCGCATAAACGGGGGACAAATAAATCTTTTACATTCATTTCCTTAGCCAATACTGCCAATAAAAATACTCCTCGAGTATGTCTCAAACTACCATCAAGTGATAATTCACCATAAAAATAAGATTTATTTTTGGGTAAGTTAATTTCTCCACATGATGCTAAAATACCCACTGCCATCGGCAAATCATAACAGGCTCCGTCTTTGGGTATATCAGCTGGTGCCAAATTAATAGTAATTTTTGCGCAAGGAAACTCGATTTCAGAATTAGTAATTGCTGTCTTAACTCGCTCCTTGGCTTCTTCAACTGCTTTGCTAGCCAAACCAACTACTCCAAAACCAGGAAAACCTTTTTCCGCCACATTTACCTCAACTTCAATCTCTATTGGTTTTAATCCCAAACTAGCAACACTATCAACTATTGTAAGCATTATTACTAAACTTTACCATTGTTACTATTTTTCTACCAGTCGGGTTACCATTTCTCTTGCCAATATATCATTACAAATACTGGTATGATCGCTAAAATCACGATCATAATTTCCATCACTAAATCTAACATACCAAACATTTTTCTTTTCTTTTTTACTTTGGTTATAATTTAGCACCGATTGGCCACCATCTTGCCAATCAATTATTACAGTACCAGATTTATATACGTTAATTGTATTTTCTTTGCTTATATTTTAATTACAACATTTTTTTATAAAATTTTCCACCCAAAACAAACCCGAAAATTGTTAAAATACCCTTATGTCTTTTGAATTAGTTTCTTCCATGTCACCGGCCGGAGATCAACCTCAGGCTATTGAAAAATTAGTTACCGGTCTTCAGTCTGGTATCGACAAACAAACTCTTTTAGGGGTAACCGGTTCCGGAAAAACATTTACTATTGCCAATGTTATCCAGAAGAGCCAGCTACCAACACTGGTAATTTCTCATAATAAAACCTTAGCTGGTCAACTGTATCAGGAATTCAAAGAATTATTTCCTAATAATAAAGTTTCTTACTTTGTTTCTTATTACGATTATTACCAACCCGAGGCATATATTCCTGCTTCCGATACTTATATTGCCAAAGAAGTTGAAATTAATGATCTGATTGATAAACTTCGTCTTGAAGCCACTTCTAATTT